>NZ_JBFRJJ010000016.1:0-105319 GCF_041468785.1 Shewanella sp. 10N.286.52.E4 | reverse complement strand
CGTTTGTTGTTCATTTTTACTTCGTTATCGGCTTTTTATGTAGAATAACTACACTACAAAGTCTCTGCCTTGTCTAAATGAACAACAACTCGCTGCAAAAACAACCCTAAAAGATCAACACGCCCTAATAACCATCAAAAAACGACGCATTTATGCGTCGTTTTTTTTTAAGATGTTGAATTACTAATTCTTGATAATTCTCAATCTTCCCATGATCTTAATCAAATAAATTCGGGGTCATATCCACTAGATTATACTTATCCTTTTTTCGGAACTTATCACATGAACTATCGAAATTGGTCAATAACAAAACAAATAACGTACTTTTCGCTAGCGCTTACCATACTGGTATTCGGTATTATTTCTTCTGTCTCCTATTTCAGTTCGTCTAACGTTTTAAAAGAAAAAGCCATCGACTCGATGAATGAGCAAATGCAAAGTAATGCTGCACTTATCGAGTTGCAATATGTCAGCTTATTAAACCTTGCTCGCCGTAATGCCGACATTCTGCGCGCTATGTACCCAGGTAACTTTCACAAACCTGATCGCAGCGTCAAAATCTATAGCACCCAAACCCCGTCACTTGTCCATGAGAGTGCCCAAATCAATGCGACTAAAAGTAAAGTAGATCGCTTTTCAAACCTCACTGGCGGTACAGCGACTATTTTTGTCAAAGATGGCGATGACTTCTTACGAATTTCCACTTCACTCAAAAAAGCAGATGGCTCAAGAGCATTAGTCACCTACCTCGGTCAATCTCATCCGGGTTATCAAACTTTGATTAAGGGTGAGACCTATGAAGGTTATGCCAAGCTTTTCGGTAAAGACTACATGACAGTTTATCGCCCGATTAAAAATGAAACTGGCGACGTCATTGGCATTTTATATATCGGTTTTGACATTACCGAGTCGATTACTGAACTACAAAAAACCATCAACAACCTGGTGGTTGAAGAGTCTGGTTTTTACATGCTGGTCAGAAACAGTGACAAACGCCTGATATCACACCCAAGATTTAAGGTTGGTGAAGCACTTACTCCTGACATTTTAAATGGCCTAGATGCGAATAAAGTGCTCGGTCAGCATTTCAATTATGAGTACCTCAATAATCAGCAAAAAACCATGTTTGCCAATAGTATTAATATTCCAGGATGGAACTGGACATTAATCGGCTTAACTGAAGCCGCTGAGCTAAATAATGAAAGCTTGCAACTGCTATACATTACTGCGGGCGTTGCAGCCTTGGGGATTATCTTAATCAGTGGTTTATTGGCGATGCTGCAAGTTAAAGCCCTCGCGCCGTTACAAAAATTACAGCAACAACTGCAATTATTAGGCCGAGGCGACTTATCCCAGCAATTTGAAGTAACAGACCCTAACAGTAATAATGAAATTGACCTTATTACTGCCAGTGCAGCTGATATGTCCACCAACCTAAAAGACTTAATTGACTCGCTGCAGCACTCAGTGGAGAGCTTAGAATCACAAGCCCAAAAAGCCCAAGATATGGCAAGATTAAATGGCGATGAATCAGAGTCATTGATGATGCAAACCAACCAGATTGCCACTGCTATTGAAGAAATGTCAGCCTCTATCCGTGATGTGGCAAATCATTCAAATGAAGGCGCTACCAAAAGCCAGCAAGTGGATGAGTCATCACGCTCTGGTCATCAACAGCTAACAGAAGTGGTTGAGTCGTTAGATTTACTTAAAACCCAACTGAATGAAAGCCAAGCTAACATTGAAAATGTCAGTAAAGAAAGTGAAGCGATTAACCAAGTCACTGAGGTGATTAACAGTATTGCTGAGCAAACCAATTTGCTTGCCCTTAACGCTGCAATTGAAGCTGCACGTGCAGGCGAACAAGGCCGAGGATTCGCTGTTGTTGCCGACGAGGTTCGCTCTCTTGCTCAGCGCACCCAAAGCTCAATATCAGAAATCAGTAAAACCATTGCTCAGTTGCAATCTCAGGTTAAAAATACTGCCCAGCAAATGGAAGACAGCCATAAATTAGGCACCTTCTCAGCCGAGCAAGGAACTCAATCAAGTCAGCAATTGAGTCAAATAACTGTAAGCATCGGTGAGCTAGCCACCTTTACCAGTAGCATAGCAAGTGCCACAGAGCAGCAAAGCGCCGTAGCAGATGAAATAACCCGTAACCTACACCAAATATCCACCTTGGCAAATGAAGGACAAGAACGTGCAGGAGAAACCGTTGAGGTTGCAGATGGTTTAACTGAACTTGCTAGTGAGCTAAAAACTAAAATTAACTTCTTTAAAGTCTAAGCGTGTATTTAGATTTAGAGGTACGTTTAAATTTGAATGTAGGGTTAGATTAGCTGTTGATATGCATTAATCGGGTAATTGAAATTTATCGCTATTAATGCAGGTCTTATTGAAGGCATGAGCTGAAAAGTTCATGCCTTTTTATTAGAAAACTTAACAATGACAGGAAATATAGGCCGCCCATGAAAAAACGCACCATAGCAACATTGTTCTCGACCCATGCCTTAGTGCTCGCCATTGGTTTTGGCGCTGGGATTTATGCCCTGCCAATTCTGACAGCACCTGAAGCGCCTAGTAGTGAACAAGTGTTATCCATTAGCGCCCAACAGCGATTTACCGCTCAATTTACTCGCGAGCTAAAAGACAGCGATGCATTACATTGGGGTGAAGGCACGGTCACTATCGGCGATGAATTTATCGCACTCGATGGCAAACTCTCACCGGGTCCCGACTTTAAAGTTTATTTGGCCAAAGAATTTGTAGAAACAGAAGCGGACTTCAATCGCTTAAAATCAGAAATGGTTCAGGTCGCTGACATCAAAACCTTCGATAACTTTTTAGTGCCGATAACGGCTAACGTGAATGTCGCTGAGTACAACACCTTAATCGTTTGGTGCGAGAGTTTTGGTCAATTTATTACTGCTGCACAGTATCAGCAGATAACGCAATCATAAGGCTAACCACAACGTTATATACTCAACGCTCTTTATATCAATAGCATCACCTGCGACCATATTTTTCTTAGCCAATAAAAAACCCTGCACAATGGCAGGGTTTTAAATATTAGCGTAAACGACTAATTACTTTTCAGAATCAGCTTCTTTGATTCTATCTAAGTTTTCAGTGTTTTCTAACCAAAGCGCATTAATGATGCCAAAAGCACAGGCTAGTAATACACCTAGTATCCAAGAGAAATACCACATAATGGCTCCTTAATTAATATAATGATGTCTTGTTCTTTTCGATGAACTCACGGTTCAAGCGACCAAACATCTTGTAATAAGTCCAAGCGGTATAACTCAGTACAATCGGTACGAAAATGATTGCAGCCCAAGTCATCACATTAAGCGTAATTTCACTCGCTGTAGAATCCCACATTGTTAAGCTTACATTCGGGTCTAAAGAAGATGGCATGATGAATGGGAACATTGCTGCGCCACATGTCAAAATGATACCTGCAATAGCTAATGAGCTAAACAAGAATGCAAAACCACTACGGTTTAAACGGCTAGCAAGTACAACCAGTACTGGCATAAGCAGACCCAATACAGGGAATAACATCGTCAGTGGGTACTTATCGTAGTTAGCTAACCAAGCGCCAGCTTCAACCGCAACGGTTTTAGTCGTTGGGTTTGAAGGCCCAGCAGTGTCGATAGCAGAGGTAATGACGTAACCGTCGATACCATTTACTAACCAAACACCTGCAATAGCGAATAACACAGCAACTAAAAGGCCTGTAATTTGTGCCGCTTTAGCCGCACGAACACGTAGCTCACCTTCAGTCTTCATTTGTAGCCATGATGCACCTTGCATCACAAACATAAACGCTGCAATTAAACCTGCTAATAAACCAAATGGGTTTAATAGGCCGAATAAACCACCGTGGTAAGTTGCACGTAAGAACTGATCAAAATCAAACGGTACGCCTTGAAGCAAGTTACCAAACGCAACACCGATAATCAGCGGTGGTACGAAGCCACCAATACATAATGCATAATCCCACGACTTACGCCATCTTGGATCTTCAATTTTAGAGCGGTAATCAAAGCCAACTGGACGTAGGAATAAGGCAAACAGTACCAACATCATAGCCACATAAAAGCCAGAGAAAGATACGCCATAAACCATAGGCCATGCAGCAAACAAAGCGCCACCAGCAGTAATTAACCAAACTTGGTTACCATCCCAGTGCGGGGCAATGGTATTAATCATAATACGGCGGTCAGTATCGTCTTTACCAATTACAGGTAATAACGCACCCACACCCATATCAAAACCGTCGGTCACAGAGAACCCTATTAGCAATACGCCAATCAGAGCCCACCAGATAAATCTTAGCATTTCATAATCAAACATAATCAGGTCCTCAGATTAAGCATCTTGGTTTTCAAAATGATATCTACCTGTCTTAAGGCTTGATGGGCCTAGACGAGCAAACTTAAACATTAAGAACAATTCAATCACTAATAGAATCGAGTAGAACACAGTGATAGAAATGATACTGAACCACAGATCCGAAGTCGTTAGACTTGAAGCTGACATGAAGGTCGGAAGCACTTCTGAAATAGTCCAAGGTTGACGACCGTATTCAGCCACAAACCAACCACATTCAATCGCAATCCAAGGCAGTGGTAAGCTGTAAAGCGCCGCACGTAATACCCAAGGCTTCTCTTCAATTTTATGACGTGTGCTTTGCCAGAATGCTGCGGCAAATACAAACAACATAATCATACCTGCACCAACCATGATACGGAATGACCAGAACATTGGCGCTACGTTAGGTATAGAATCCTTGGCAGCAGCTTTAATTTGTTCTTCAGTCGCGTCAACCACGTTTTCAGTGTAACGCTTAAGCAATAAGCCGTAACCTAAGTCACCTTTTGTTGCTTCAAAGTTTGCACGCAGTTCAGGGCTTTCATCGCCAGCTTTAAGCTGTTCGAGGAATGAATAAGCAACCATACCGTTACGAATGCGGATCTCATGCTCGTCGATTAAATCGATAATCCCTGTTACTTGCTCATCGATAGAACGCGTAGCAATGATACCCATTGCAAAAGGAATTTTAATCGCGAAGTCAGTTTCCATCTTCTCTTGATTTGGGAAACCTACCGCAGTAAATGCTGCTGGAGCTGGCTCAGTGTGCCACTCAGCTTCAATCGCTGCTAACTTAACGCGTTGTACTTCACCCACTTTATAGCCTGATTCATCACCTAACACGATAACTGACAGGATAGATGCCATACCGAAACTTGCTGCAATCGCAAACGAGCGACGAGCAAACGGTAAGTCACGACCTTTAAGGATGTAGTAAGAACTAATAGCTAGAACGAACATCGCACCGGCTACATAACCAGATGCCACTGTATGAACAAACTTAACTTGCGCTACAGGGTTAAATACCACTTCAGCGAAGCTAGTCATTTCCATACGCATGGTTTCGTAGTTAAACACAGAACCGACAGGGTTTTGCATCCAACCGTTGGCAACCAGAATCCATAACGCTGACATATTAGAAGCAATGGCGACTAACCAAGTTACTGCTAAATGCTGACGTTTACTGAATCGATCCCAACCGAAGAAGAACATACCCACTAGAGTCGACTCTAGGAAGAATGCCATTAAGCCTTCAATTGCGAGTGGCGCGCCGAAAATATCACCCACATAATGTGAGAAATATGCCCAGTTAGTACCGAACTGGAATTCCATTGCTAAACCGGTGGTAACACCTAGTGCAAAGTTAATCCCGAATAACTTACCCCAAAACTTGGTCATATCTTTATAGATTTGATTATCAGTCATCACATAAAGCGATTCCATAATAGCCAAAATAAAAGCTAGACCTAAAGTTAAAGGTACAAACAGAAAGTGGTACATGGCTGTTAGCGCGAACTGCAATCGTGACAGCTCTACAACCTCTTCAATAATCATTGGCGACTCCTTACTCGGTACATCCAAATGCCATGATGATTCCCATCAATCACAACAAGTGCCATTGCAGGAAAAATTTTATTTAAAAGTAATGCTCTTTTTAACATGTTAATTCAATGTTAACTAAGCGCTTTTATAACATTCTACGAAAACTCAATTTAGCCAGATAAAACACAAATAATGTGAGACTCACATCACACTTAATCACGTAACGTGACTGCGATCGTGACTGCCATTATTTACCTTTTAGCTTACCCTTTAAATTCAACAACTTACAGCAAACAACAAATACTGCAGACCTTTAATTTATACCACCGAAATTTGACCTCAATCAACAAAATGACTTATAAAAAATGTGTTTTTTGCGGGTTTTGAGTAGGTGCGCAAAGTACCACCTTTTAGGTGTTGACCCTACCACTGATAGCTGGTAGGGATTTATTTACATTTTTGTAAAATCACTAAGTCTAAACTATCTAAAACTAATGAAAACATTATCAAACCCAAAAATTAACTTTTTACATATCTGCAATAGATTTACTAACCATAAAATATAGAAGCCAAAAACATAACCAACTGATTCAAACAGAAAAATATTAAAAATCCGATTAATAAACATTAAAACAACCAAATATTGGATTAGTTTTAATAATGGTAAAGATTAATTTTATTCGTTTGAGCTATTTTTTGAACAGATATAGAATTCGTCCTGTGTTGAGAGAAGGTCGATTGGACTTGAACAAAATGGATTTCAAGTTACATCCCCAACTCTACTAATTTGAATTTATTACTGAGTGGAGATTTTAAAATGACTAAATTATTTGAGCGTTTCATCAATAGCTACAAACGTGTTTTTGTTGAAATGTACCAAGCGTACTAATTAGTTTTATATTGCTGCTGAATTTTGGAAACACCTTTGGGACCATGTTGAGCAGCAATACAACGGAAGATGTCTTGAGCATGCAATTAGCTTGCTATGGACATTGGACGTTACCCTTGATGTTTTGTTAGCGCAAAACAGCTCTTGCAGCTCACTTGCTACATAGAGCTTGACTAGCCCTTTAGAGTTTCGATTCTAAGGGGCTTTTTAATGCCATTCTCACTGTCTTTTTTATATCTAAAGTATTTTTATATCTAAATTAAAGTATTCAAACATACGTTTGATAATTTCAAATAGATCAAATCAACGTTTACTAACACTCTCCTCTCCCCTAAATTTATTGGTTGCTCGAATTAGCCAACCAAACAAATAAAATCATTAACTTAAGCATCTTCTTATTTATTTTTCAGTACCACTTTTCATATTAGATGGAATTAAAGCTCTAAGTCGTGGCGCTTAGTTAACACCTGATTTAGACCGTAAATTTCCTTTCTGTATTTCCAAACTCCGTTTGGATTAAGGTCGTGAGTTTTCCACCCACACCCGACCAAGAGGGGATCAACAGCAATACCCTCTTGGATCACCCTGCCGCCCCTAACGAAAAATGCTGAAAAGCGCATATTTTCAACGGGGATTGATCCAGCTTTCAACCTCGCTTGTAGACTGCTTCGGCCTCACTCGAAAATGCTAACGCTTCCGATGGTGCATCCGTGCACCGCAAAAGCTAGCCTGACGTCCTGTCAGGCTCACGCTATTTTCTTCAACGTCCTCAATTCAAATGGAGTCTTTTCAATGCAAGATCTACTAGCTTTAGCTCTTTAAATTATCACCAATGCTGTCAAATCGAAGAGACAATAAACCCAGTGTAGATGCGTTCAAGACCTTCGAAAACATGGATGTTTTCGCAGAGCCCACAGGGATGTGTTTACGGCGTGTCTTGGATGTATCTGCACAAAAGCCTGCGGCAGGCAATGGGTTAGATTGAAGTAATGGTCTGCTGTAAGTTAGCCAATATAAATGAAATATAGAATTGGTGGCCTTAAAACGTTTTTGCCCCAAAACGTGTTTTAAATGATAGGTAGTAAAGATAAGTAAAAGCCAGTAGGCCAGCTTTTTCTAATCGATAAGTGACTGCTGCTGATTACTTCTGATAAGGCATCAATTTCAATGCTCACTTTGCACATATTTGTGCTCGTTTATCCAATACCACTCTGGTAGAGTGCATATAAATCAATAGCTTTACTTTAGTAAGGCTTAAATAATAGGTTTATTAAATGTGCATGCGCGTTTGCCAAATAAACGCGCATGCGCACTATACAAATGTTATGTAACTCTAGAGTTTGCTTAAAGGAGTCAAATTTGGATTCTAATGAAAAGAAACAAAAGTTAATTACATTTTTTGAAGTTTCAGGCTCTCTATTAGCAATGATATACGCACTCCTTATCGCTTCTAATACAGGTAATGAAATTTTAGGTTTTAGCTTGCTATTAATATCAGCAATTCTATTTGCAGCTTGGGGGTTTATTGATAAGCGATGGGCATTTTTTGCATTGCAGTTTTTCTATGCAACATCTGCAATTATAGGTTTAGTTAGGTGGGGATAACTCATTTAATAGTTACATAACAAGGCCATTAAGTCGGACACGTAACAGTTGGCTCGCGTTCGTACCTCACTTATTTTAGCCAACGTTACTTTGCCGCTTATGGCGGCGTTACCGAACATCGATTGCCATACTTTTTCTAATCATAGTTAGGTTGATTAAACTCAATACTCTAAGTGGCTTCTGTCCAAGTCTGAGTTAGCAACCGTTCAAAACACACGTTCTGGATTGCATTACCATAATGGTCACTCGGTCATTAACGGTGGTTAATGCTGTCATCGCTTTTGGTAAATCATTCACGTTTTGTGAGTATAAGTTGTAACTTGAGCATTACTACCAACATGAGATGTACCACTGTCCCTGCTGCTTAAGCGATTGTGGTTTCAACGACTGAGGCTCCAACAGCTAAGGCTTCAACAAGCTTAAACCTTTTGAAGTATTACCAATATTAAGTTTATTTTGAGCAGCTATTTTCAGGCACTTACTTACATTCCTCAGCTAAAAACGCTATAAAGAAATAATAAGAATCGAACAACTGTCAACCATCAAAAAATGTTACTGCTAGCATTAGTTGTCTTATTGGTTGAGTCAGTATTTCCAAGGATGGTTAATGAAAAAGTATCTTGTTTTATTAAGTATTATTGGCTTTAACACCCATGCATCTAACTTCAATGATGACATAGTAAAAAGCTTACTCCACAGAACCACTCTTCAAGTGACATACGATGGTGCTTATATCTCAATCCCCTATCCAAATGGTGATGTACCCGCCAATATTGGTGTATGTACTGATGTTGTGATCAGAGCTTATCGTGAACTTGGTGCTGACTTACAACAAGCTGTGCATGAAGATATGAAACAGCATTTTTCGCTTTATCCTTCAAATAGGATTTGGGGGTTATCCACCACAGATAAAAATATCGATCATCGTAGAGTCCCTAATTTACAGACCTTTTTTAAACGAAAAGGAGAAGTGCTCAGTATCAGTGAAAATGGTACGGATTATAAAGTTGGTGATATTGTCACTTGGATGGTGTCTGGTAACTTGCCACATATCGGTATGGTTATTGATCAAATAAGCGATAAAACGGGTAATCCCATGATCGTACATAATATTGGTCAGGGGCCGATAGTTGAAGACATGCTGTTTGATTATGAAATCACAGGTCATTATCGGTATGTACCTGAAAAATACAATCAATAACTCAGCCAGTAAGTCCATGTAAGACATAAAAAACGCGAATGGATTATTCGCGTGTTCGGTTATTTACATGTATTTAGATGAATCTCGTTCAAACTATGCAGGGATCATCTTATGGCTACTAATAAGTCTATCTCTTCCCTGTGCTTTGGCGTCATAAAGTGCGGTATCCGCTTCTGAAATGAAGTCATTAATCAGTTCGCACGGGTTATTAGGCTGAACTTGATTGAAGTTGAAATGACAAGCTCCTATTGAAACAGTGATCGGTGTAGAGGTTAACTTGATTGCGGCGATATCTTTCATGACTCTTTGACAAGCTATCGCGCACTCTTGCTCATTGGTGTCGGGTAACCACAATAAAAACTCTTCACCACCAATCCTGGCAACTAAATCATAGTCTCGTAATGTATTTGTAATCGTTTTGGCTATTTCAACTAACGCATCATCCCCCATTTGATGACCATAGGTATCATTAAGTTGCTTAAACTTATCAATATCAATTAATGCGATTGTTCCTTTACCTTTAACACGGCTTAGTCGGTTAATGTCTCTTTGTAATGTCTTAAGCATGCCACGTCGATTAGGGATATCCGTCAACACGTCGTAATTGGCTAAATGATGTAGCTCTTTATTCAAGGCTTTTAATTGTGTTTCTTGTTCTCTTCGGATCAGTTCAACTTCAATCCATGAGGCCATCAGCTGCAATGCATCAATATCGACTTCACGAAAATGTCTTGGGTATGGTGTTGGACTAGAGAAGTTTAACGTGCCGTACAATTTACCTTTTAATCGAATTGGTATACCAATATAAGACTCTAAACCAAATGCTTTATATGCTGGATGAACAGCATATTTATCATTTTCACCCATATGTTCTATGCCTAAAGGCCCATCAGCAAGACACGTTAAACTGCAATAGGTTTCATCAAAATTGAAACTATCACCAGCTTTAAGTGGCACTTCTTCTGGGGTCACGCAAAGCTTTACACGATAATCCTTGCTATCAATTTTAGATAATATCCCGATATGGAGTCCAAAACGCTCAAGCCCCATTTTAATTAGCTCAATGACTTGGTACTCAAAGCCTTTATGATGATCTTGGGTAATTTGGTACAGCCTGCGAATGACCTTTTCGCTGCTAGATTGCTTCGTCATTATTATTTTCCTTGGTCTAAGCATCACTACTGATTACAACAATGCACTAATAACTGTACGTCACTAAAGCGTGATTTAAGTTATGCCTTTTTATATGTCATATATCACTAAAATGAATCATAACTTACTAAAATACAAGTCACTTTATACTTTAAGAACAATATTTACAGCTTCAAGAGTCATGAGCTTTTCCTAGCCACTTGCATATATTCGTAAAGCTTAACGCATAAAAAAGGCGACCATTCGGTCACCTTTTAGCTGTTAACTCAATACTAGGTTAAGTGCAAATCACCCTAACTTAACCCGTGCATTGCGGAACATACGCATCCACGGGCTATCTTCGGCCCACTCATCTGGGTGCCAAGAGTTTGCAACGGTTCTGAATACACGCTCTGGATGCGGCATCATGATTGTTACTCGACCATCGGTTGTCGTTAGTGCAGTGATTGCATTTGGCGAACCATTTGGGTTTTGTGGGTATTGCGTTGCGATTTGACCATTACCGTCAACATAACGCAGTGCCACTGTACCTGATGCTTCAGCAGCTGCTAAGGCTTCGACAGACTTAAACTCAGCGCGACCTTCACCGTGTGATACGGCGATTGGCATGCGTGAACCTTCCATTCCTTCGAAGAAGATTGAAGGACTCTTTTGCACTTCAACTAAGCTTGCACGTGCTTCGAAACGCTCTGAACGGTTACGGACAAAGTGTGGCCAATGCTCGCTACCTGGAATGATTTCTTTCAGGTTAGATAACATCTGACAACCATTACATACGCCCAATGCTAATGTGGCATCACGCTCAAAGAAACGTGAGAACTCACTGCGAGCACGGTCGTTAAATAAGATTGATTTAGCCCAACCTTCACCAGCACCTAAAACATCACCATAAGAGAAACCACCACAAGCCACTAGACCTTGGAATTCTTCAAGACTAATGCGACCAGATAGAATGTCTGACATGTGAACATCGCGGCTTTCAAAACCTGCGCGGTCAAATGCTGCTGCCATTTCAACGTGAGAGTTAACACCTTGCTCACGGATAATCGCCATCTTAGGCGCTGCGCCTTTTAAGATGAACGGTGCGGCAACGTCTTCACTTGGGTTAAAACCTAATTCAACCGTAAGGCCTGGGTCTTTAGCTTGCTGCTTAAGTTCAAACTCTTCTTTAGCACACTCAGGGTTATCACGCATTGCTTGCATACGGTAAGTGGTTTCTGACCACATAGTGCGAAGCGCAACACGAGAGTCACTGAATACTGCACGATCACCATCAACAACGGTAATCTGGTCGTCAGATGTTAAAGTGGCAACGCTATGACAATCAACACCAGCGGCGTTGAATTGTGCTTTGATATCTGCGCTTTCTGCTTTAGATACCTGAATAACCGCACCTAGCTCTTCATTAAATAAACGCTCTAAGTCGTTACCTTTTAATCCGCTAAGGTCAATGTTCAAACCTGTGTTACCCGCAAATGCCATTTCAACAAGTGTGGTGAATAAACCACCGTCACTGCGGTCATGGTATGCAATCACTTTTTGATCAGCGACTAATGGCTGAATCACTTCAAAGAAGCCACGTAAGCTTGCTGCATCATCAAGATCTGGCGCTACATCACCAAGTTGGCTGAATACTTGCGCTAAACAAGAACCACCTAAACGGTTTTGACCCTTCGCTAAATCAACTAATAACAGCTCAGTCTCACCTTTGTTGGTGCGAAGTTCTGGTGTCACAGTATGGCGAATGTCTTTTACCACGCCGAATGCAGTGATAACCAATGACATTGGCGAAGTTACAGTTTTGTCTTGACCTTCGTCATTCCAAGCTGTCTTCATAGACATTGAGTCTTTACCCACTGGGATAGTTAACTCAAGCTCAGGACATAACTCTTCACCGACTGCTTTTACTGCTTCATAAAGACCAGCATCTTCACCTGGGTGACCTGCTGCAGACATCCAGTTAGCTGATAACTTAATGTCTTTGAATGAACCAATGTCAGTACCAGCAATGTTCAAAATTGATTCTGCTACAGCCATACGTGCTGATGCGCCAAAATCAAGTAGTGCCAGCGGCGTACGCTCACCGATAGACATTGCTTCACCGGCGTAGCTATCAAAGCTAGATGCCGTCACTGCGCAATCGGCAACAGGTACCTGCCAAGGGCCAACCATTTGATCACGGTTAACTAAACCCGTTACAGAGCGGTCACCAATGGTGATAAGGAATGACTTATCAGCAACGGTTGGTAAATGTAAAATGCGTGATACTGCATCTTTAACATCAATACCTGCTTGATTAAGCGCAGGTGATTCAGCTTTTGCTGAAACCACATCACGGCTCATTTTAGGCGCTTTACCTAAAAGCACTTCAAGCGGTAAATCAATTGGCTTGTTGTCAAAATGGCTATCTTCAAGCGTTAGGTGCTGCTCTTCAGTGGCATCACCCACTACAGAAAACGGCGCGCGTTCACGCTCACAAATTTTTCTGAAGGTTTCTAAATTCTCTGGCGCTACAGACATAACATAGCGCTCTTGTGATTCATTACACCAAATCTCAAGTGGGCTCATGCCAGGCTCATCTGAAGGCACGTTACGTAAGTTAAATAGTGCGCCTCGGTCTGCATCATTCACAAGTTCAGGGAAGGCATTTGATAATCCGCCTGCGCCCACATCGTGAATAAATTGAATTGGGTTGTCATCACCCATCTGCCAGCAGCGATCGATCACTTCTTGACAACGACGTTCCATTTCTGGGTTTTCACGTTGTACTGAAGCAAAATCTAAATCTTCGCTAGATTGACCTGATGCCATTGATGAAGCAGCGCCGCCGCCTAATCCAATGTTCATTGCAGGGCCACCTAATACAATCAGCTTAGCGCCTACAGTGATTTCGCCTTTTTGAACATGGTCTTCACGGATGTTACCTAAACCACCAGCAAGCATAATTGGCTTGTGGTAACCACGGACTTCAACGCCGTTATGGCTTGAGACTTCTTGCTCGTAAGTACGGAAATAACCCACTAACGCAGGACGACCAAACTCATTGTTAAATGCTGCGCCGCCTAATGGGCCTTCAGTCATGATTTCTAGTGGCGTAACAATACGGCTAGGTTTGCCGTAATCGCCTTCCCATGGTTGGACAAACCCTGGAATTTTAAGGTTAGAAACACTGAAACCTGTTAAACCCGCTTTTGGTTTAGAGCCACGGCCTGTTGCACCTTCATCACGGATTTCACCGCCTGAACCCGTTGCTGCACCAGGGTATGGGCTGATAGCTGTTGGGTGGTTATGGGTTTCTACCTTCATCAAGATATGCATTGGCTCGGTGTGGTAGTTATACACACCGTCTTGATCTGGGAAGAAACGACCTGCAACACTACCATTCATAACTGCAGCGTTATCTTTATAAGCTGACAATACGTTATCTGGCGTGACTTCAAAGGTGTTCTTAATCATTTTAAATAATGATTTAGGCTGTACTTGACCATCAATAGTCCAGTCAGCATTGAAGATTTTATGACGACAATGCTCTGAGTTTGCTTGGGCAAACATCATTAGCTCAATATCGTTTGGATTACGGTTTAAGCGAACAAAGTTATCCACTAAGTAATCAATTTCATCTTCTGCAAGTGCAAGACCAAGCTGAGTGTTTGCAACTTCTAACGCGCGGCGACCTTCTGCAAGAATGTTGATGCTCTTGAAGGGTAATGGCTCAGTGCGCTCAAACAGTACTGATGCAGCGGCAAACTCAGGTAAAATCACTTCAACCATACGGTCGTGGATTAAGCCTTTTACTTGCTCTAATTGCTCAGCGGTCAATGACGCGCCTGCAACGTAATAAGCAACGCCACGTTCTAGACGTTTTACTTTGCTTAAACCACAGTTTTTGGCAATGTCAGTTGCTTTTGATGACCAAGGAGAAATGGTGCCTGGACGAGGAGTGATAAAAAATAATGAACCTTCTGGAGCATGAGATTCAATGGCAGGTCCGTAGGTTAAAATCGTTTCAAGCTGTTGATATTCTTTATCGTCAAGCTTTTCACTGATATCAGCTAAATGGACATACTCAGCGTAGATTTGCTCAACAGGAAGGGCTGCAGTTTCACAGGCCTCCATAAGCTTTTGGATTCTAAAAGCTGAAAGTGCTGGGGCTCCGCGAATGATCTCAATCACGTCAATTCACCTTATGATTATATTGGCAGGGTAAGAATTGGCGCTATTATAGGGAATCACACTTTATAAATCACCTAAGAAGGCTTGCTAGAACAGTGTTTCCCGTTAACGAAAACAATCAAAACAAAACCACAATCTACCCACGATATATTTCAATAACATTTCATTCGTATTTAATTTTTTTAAATTCGATTTTACTAATAAATTCAACCGTATAATTTAACACTGATTCTCATCGGGCTAGGTGAAATACAAAACTACTGCTAAAGTATATTTATTAGATATTGTTTTTAAATCGTACTTTGAAGCTCGCATTAGAGGCGTTATGGCTTTCAATTAGTGGATAAACGGCCAACAAGCCCACACTCACTGAGATTTCTCGCCATCACTAACATGCTTCATCCATAGAGGGACATGACCAAACTGTTAAAGATCGTCGCAATCATTTCAATTACTTTGCTGCTCAGCGCTTGTCATCAAGCGAATATGAAAGCAACAGAGTTCATTGAAGAAACACCTCAACGTACCGTTCTTAAGGTAGGAACACTCTACGGCTCGCAAACCTATCTCAACTCAGATCAAGGTGAAAGTGGTTTTGATTATGAAATGGCGGCAAAGTTTGCCGACTATCTCGATGTGCCGTTAGAAATGATCCCCTACCATAATCGTCAGCAATTATTTGAAGCATTACGTCTGAAACAAATCGATATCGTTGCTGCTGCTATTACGACGACCAAAAATCGACGTGAACAGTTTTTGCTTGGTCCTACCCTTTATGAAGTTAACCAAGTTCTTATTTACAAATCTGGCAACCTAAAACCGCGAGACTTTAATAAGCTTCAAGGTGATGTCATTGTCATTTCTGAATCAGCTGCCGTTGATACCGTGATAAAGCTGCAGCAAACCAACCCTAATTTAAGCTGGCAGCAGGTCGATGATAAAGATAACGAAGAATTGTTTTCTATGGTGGCTTCAGGTGAGGTGTTATATACCATTGCCGACTCCAACAGCTTGCTAATCAATCAACGTTATTTACCTGAACTACGTGAAGGTATTGTGCTTGACGAAAAAACTGAAGTGGTGTGGTTACTACCGCCGCTTGATAGCGACCGATTAATGAGCGCTTTACTGTCGTTTTGGCATAATCAAAAACGTAACGGCACCCTAGAGCACCTGAACGAAAAGTACTTTGGCCACGTTAAGCGCTTTGACTATGTGGATACTCGCGCGTTTATTCGTGCAATTGATAATGTGCTGCCTGAGTATCAAGCTTTATTCGAAAAACATGCCGGTAATTTAGATTGGCGAAAACTGGCCGCGGCGGGTTATCAAGAATCACATTGGAATCCTAAAGCACGCTCGCCTACTGGTGTTCGCGGTATGATGATGTTAACTCAGCCCACTGCCAGCTCTGTTGGGGTAGATAACCGTCTTGATGCCGAGCAAAGTATTCGTGGTGGTGCTATTTATCTGCAAAAGATGATTGATCGATTGCCAGCGTCCATTCCTGATAGTCAGCGAATTTGGTTTGCCCTTGCCTCCTATAACGTGGGTTTAGGTCATGTTGAGGATGCCCGTAAAATTACCCAAGGTATGGGAAAAGATCCCAGCGCATGGCGCGATGTAAAACAAGTCTTACCCTTATTACAGCAACGTAAGTATTATCAGCACACACGCTATGGCTACGCTAGAGGCAGTGAAGCTGTGCATTACGTTGATAATATTCGCCGTTATTATGACACCCTGGTTTGGGTAGATAATCAGACCAAACAACTGGAGTTAGAGTTAGAACAAACGGAAGCGTTAGCAGAAGAAACAGGTTCGCAGACTGATGATATTGATAACCCTGAAGAACTCATTAAATCAGCTGCGCAATAAATTCGTCATCGAAACGGTTTATCATAAACCGTGCAGTCATACATGCAGTGACACATTTAACCATACAGTCAATATAGGTGCACAATGAGAAGACCCAATATGAATAATAATGCCCGTCGCCGTAGCAGTATTAAATTGAAACAACGTAGAATGCTAAACCGTCAAAAGTTATTCTTTGCCTTTTTGCAGCAACAAGTCTGATTGTTGTTTTAGCAGCTTTTTCAGTGCTTTTTTCTCATCACGTCGACGTTTAAAAAACTGACTCAATTGACTCGCACATTCTTCAGCTAAAATGCCAGAATCTACCGTTAACTGGTGATTGAAGTGCGAGTCTTGTAATAGATTAATCACACTTCCCGCCGCCCCTGTTTTTAAATCTTTTGCGCCAAACACCACCCGTTCAATGCGGCTGTGGATCATTGCACCTGCGCACATTGGACAAGGCTCTAAAGTGACATACAAGGTCGCACCTAGCATGCGGTAATTGTGTAATATTTTACCTGCAGCGCGAATACACTGCATTTCAGCATGAGCACTGGGGTCGTGTTCTGTAATGCTTAAATTAAACCCTGACGCAATTAACTTATCATCTTTAACCAGCACTGCGCCAACAGGCACTTCACCCAGTGCTTCTGCTTCACTCGCCAACGCTATTGCCACACGCATCCATTTCTCATCTTGAATAGCAAGCAAGGCTAACTCTTCTTCAGTGAATGGCTTGGTCTCACTCGCTTGCTGTTTTTGGCTGATGCTAAGTTTGTTTTCTAACGTCATTAGTGTCTCTTAGGTATACCGATGATTTATATTTCGCGATGTTTAGCTGATTGCATATGTTTAAACGTTCAGGTGTACAGTGTGTGACTTAGCCTGACTTCAGCTGATTATACGACAAACAACAATAAATTTATCCCAATAAAAAAGGCGCCTAAGCGCCTTTTATGTCTTTAATCAAAACTGATTGGAAAACGAATGAAAGCTTATTCCCATTCAATGGTTGCAGGTGGCTTACCTGAAATATCATAAACCACACGCGAAATACCATCGATTTCGTTAATAATGCGGTTAGATACACGACCTAAGAAGTCATAAGGTAAGTGTGCCCAATGTGCAGTCATGAAATCAATGGTTTCAACAGCACGCAAGGATACAACCCAATCGTATTTACGACCATCACCCATTACGCCAACTGAACGTACTGGTAAGAAAACCGTAAATGCTTGGCTGACTTTGTTATAAAGGTCGGCTTTATGCAGCTCTTCAATGAAGATAGCATCAGCTAAACGCAGTAAATCACAGTATTCTTTTTTCACTTCACCCAGTACACGTACACCTAAACCCGGTCCAGGGAATGGATGACGGTAAAGCATGTCGTATGGCAGACCTAGCTCTAAACCAATTTTACGTACTTCATCTTTAAATAACTCACGTAATGGCTCAACTAATCCCATTTCCATATCATCAGGCAATCCGCCTACGTTATGATGAGATTTAATCACATGGGCTTTACCTGTTGCACTACCAGCAGATTCAATGACATCTGGATAAATAGTGCCTTGTGCTAACCATTTGGCATTAACACATTTCTTTGATTCTTCATCGAAGATATCAACAAAAACATGACCAATGATTTTACGTTTAGCTTCTGGATCTGCTTCGCCAGCCATCGCATCTAAGAAACGGTTTTCTGCATCAACGTGAACAATGTTCAGTCCAAAATGATCGCCAAACATATCCATCACTTGCTCTGCTTCGTTTAAACGCAATAAACCGTTATCAACGAATACACAAGTTAGTTTGTCACCAATCGCGCGGTGAAGCAGCATAGCCACAACAGATGAATCAACACCACCTGATAAGCCTAAGATAACTTCGTCATCACCGATTTGTTCCTTTAAGCGCTCAATGGCGTCTTCAATAATTGAAGATGGCTTCCAGTTAGCATCACAACCACAAATATCGAGGGCGAAGTGCTCAAGCATACGCTTGCCCTGGCGAGTGTGCGTGACTTCTGGGTGAAATTGCACACCGTAGAATTTCTTGTCTTCATTAGCCATTGCAGCGAAAGGACACGTTTCTGTTTTAGCAACAGTTACGAAACCTTCAGGAATTTCTGATACTTTGTCGCCGTGACTCATCCATACGTCAAGTAATGGCTTACCTTCAGCGCTGATTGCATCTTCAATGCTTTTAAATAACGCTGATTCAGTTTGCACTTCAACTTGTGCATAACCAAACTCACCTTCACCCACACCTTGAATAACTTTACCGCCTAATTGCTCAGACATGGTTTGCATGCCGTAACAAATACCTAAAACAGGCACGCCTGCATTAAAGACATATTCAGAAGCACGAGGCGAGTTTTCGGCTGTAACACTTTCAGGGCCACCGGCTAAGATGATGCCATTTGGAGCAAATCCTTTGATTTGCTCTTCAGATACATCCCAAGCCCAAAGCTCACAATAAACACCGATTTCACGAATACGGCGGGCGATTAACTGCGTGTATTGCGATCCAAAGTCGAGGATCAGGATTTTATGCTCATGAATGTTGCTCATGGGATACCTTATATCTGGTTTTACTTATAGTAGGTGTACTTTCAATCTCAATGAATTTTAAGATTGAAAAAAGGCGACAATCACATTGCCGCCTTTAATGTATTAAGAACCGCTGCGATAGTTCGGCGCTTCTTTACTGATTGTCACGTCATGGACATGAGACTCGCCCATACCAGCAGAAGTGATTTTTACAAATTCTGCTTTTTCGTTTAACTCTTGAATGGTTGCACAACCAGTAAGACCCATACATGAACGTAAACCGCCCATATGTTGGTGAATAATTTCTTTTAATTTACCTTTATAAGCTACGCGACCTTCAATACCTTCTGGTACTAATTTGTCAGCGGCGTTATCGCTTTGGAAGTAACGGTCAGATGAACCTTGTGTTTGCGTCATCGCACCTAAAGAACCCATACCACGGTATGACTTATAAGCGCGGCCGTTATAAAGTTCAGTTTCACCTGGCGCTTCTTCAGTACCAGCAAACATTGAACCAGCCATGATGCATGATGCACCCGCAGCTAATGCTTTAGCTAAATCACCAGAGAAACGAATACCACCATCTGCAATAACAGGGATATCTAAATGCTTAATCGCAGCTGCGGCATCTGATACAGCAGTAATTTGCGGTACACCAACGCCAGTAACGATACGAGTAGTACAAATTGAACCTGGGCCAATACCCACTTTAACGGCATCAACACCAGCATCAACTAAGGCTAATGCACCTTCAGCTGTTGCTACGTTACCGCCAACAATTTGTAAATCAGGGAAAGCCGCGCGAGTATCGCGAATACGTTGCAATACCCCTTCAGAGTGACCGTGTGAAGAATCAATCAGCAATACGTCAACACCTGCTTTAACTAATGCTTCAACGCGTTCTTCGTTGCCTGCACCAGCGCCAACAGCAGCACCAACACGTAAACGACCTAATTCGTCTTTACATGCATTCGGTTTACGTTCTGCTTTTTGGAAATCTTTAACAGTGATAAGGCCTTTAAGCTTAAAGTTAGCATCAACTACTAATACTTTTTCAACACGATGTGAATGCATTAGGGTTTGAACTTCATCTAGCTTAGTCCCTTCAAGCACAGTAACAAGACGATCTTTCGGCGTCATGACTTGCTCAACGGTACGGCTCCAGTCAGTAATAAAACGAACATCACGGCCAGTGATAATACCCACAAGCTCTTTCGCATCGTTAATCACTGGGTAACCAGCAAAACCGTTACGTTCAGTCA
Source organism: Shewanella sp. 10N.286.52.E4 (assembly GCF_041468785.1). Lineage (NCBI taxonomy): Bacteria > Pseudomonadati > Pseudomonadota > Gammaproteobacteria > Alteromonadales > Shewanellaceae > Shewanella > Shewanella sp. 10N.286.52.E4. The sequence goes on along the minus strand of NZ_JBFRJJ010000016.1, from coordinate 84,703 downwards.
GTTGCTTAAGTTCAGCTAGCGTGGTGCTTGGCGTCACTGTAACAGGCTGCTGTACGATACCAGCTTCATAGATTTTAACTTTGCGAACTTCTTCAGCTTGTTGTTCGATCGTCATGTTTTTATGAATAAAACCTAGACCACCTTCTTGCGCCATCGCGATCGCTAAGCGAGCTTCAGTTACGGTATCCATAGCTGCAGACACAATTGGTGTGTTTAATTCAATTTTTTTAGTCAGACGAGTTTTCAGAACAGCGGTATTTGGGAGGACGGTTGAGTGAGCAGGCACTAGTAGTACATCATCAAATGTTAGTGCGTCATTTCTTAATCTTAACATGCAACATCTCCCAGAAAGTGTAGGGTTTAGAAAGGGTAAATATTGCGGCGGGATTATACCTTGCATATTTAGGTTGGTAAATGGAAAATAGTGAAAAAATACTATTGGTCGGTTGAATTTGATGAAAAGCTCGAAAAATAATGTTTACACCGTTTCCCGATTAAACGGTGAAGTCCGCCAGCTGCTTGAAGGAGAGCTAGGAAAGGTGTGGCTTGAGGCCGAAATCTCGAACTTTGTTTCCCCAAATTCAGGTCATTGGTATATGACCTTAAAAGATAGCCGCTCGCAAATTCGCTGTGCAATGTTCAAAGGCCGTAATCAATCAGTGCCTTTTAAACCTGTTAATGGCCAACAAGTATTAGTTAAAGGCTCTATCAGTGTTTACGAGCCTCGCGGCGATTATCAATTACTCTTGGAATCAATGTTACCTGCAGGTGATGGATTACTCGCACAGCAATATGAAGCACTTAAACTGAAATTAGCCGCTGAAGGCTTGTTTGCAACAGAAACTAAGCGCCCATTACCGCAAAACATTCAACGAATAGGTGTTATCACCTCAGCCACTGGCGCTGCCGTAAGAGATGTGGTCAAAGTACTATCGACGCGCGACCCATCAATCGAAGTGGTGATTTACCCTACACAAGTTCAGGGAACCAGTGCCAGCAAGCAAATCATCAGTGCTATCACTACAGCCAATAAACGCTTAGAAGTCGATGTGATACTGCTTACCCGTGGCGGCGGCTCATTAGAAGACTTATGGTGTTTTAATGATGAAGACTTAGCCCATTCGATTTATAACAGTGCCTTACCCGTTGTTAGCGCTGTGGGTCATGAAATTGATACTACCATCAGTGATTATGTCGCGGATGTACGAGCGCCAACACCATCAGCGGGTGCCGAGTTATTATCGGACGATAAAGGCAATAAGACGCAAAAGCTCAACCTGACGTTTTCAAGATTACGCCAAGCTATGCGTCATTACTTATTGCACCAAAGCACACTACTGACAGAGTTAAGCCACCAGCTGCAACGTGAAGATCCTAAAAGACAACTACAACAACTTGAGCAACGCTTTGATGAAATGCAGCTAAAACTTGAGTCGGCTATGCAATACAAATTATCTAACGCAGCGTTAAAACAACAACGCTTGAAAGGCCATCTTCAGCAGCAATCCCCAGCTCATAAGTTAACGTTAGAACAAAACAAAGTGAGCTATTTAAGTAATCGACTTAACGATGCCATGAAAACAAGATTAACTAACGCCAATCAACTAGTCAGTTACAGCGCACATCAGTTAGAAACCGTTAGCCCATTGGCCACATTAAGCCGTGGTTACAGTATTACCCGAGACGGTAAAGGCAATATCTTACAAGATGCGAAGCAAGTGAAAACGGGCGAAATACTGACAACTCAACTTAATCAAGGTGAAGTAAAGTCAGTTGTGTCATAGGTGGTAATTGGTAATTGGCAAGTGACAAGTGCTAACTGGCAACTGGCAACTGGCAACTGGCGTTAATATCAACACACCTTATCAACAACCAGAAAAATCCCGCATTAGCGGGATTTTGTTTTCATAATCACAAGGTTCATCATTAGAGAGACTGCAACTTAAGCATTCAAGTTTGAACGTCTCATTGCTAGAAGTAGCAACATCAATAATCCACTCCAAGCCAAGCTACCACCGCTAACGATGACCTCAGTTTCAACGACTTCAATATATTCTTCTTCGTACACTTCATCTCTGTCACTACTTTCTAGTGGTAAGGCATATAAACCATCAGACTCATCTGCACTTAATGTCGCGACAATATCTTCATAGCCAAACTCATATAAATCGATAAGGACATCGTAATAATCAGTTTTGTACCCCTGGGCTAAGGTTGTCAGCACTTCATAATCATCATCGGTGGCATCACCATAAATGGTAAACACTTCGGTAGAGTAATAATGCTCCCATGGACCACCATTTCGGCTTAAATACAGCTCAGCATAAACATTAGCAGGCTCTCCTTGGGTAAAACCATAGACATCTGCATCAAAGGTCACGCTAAAAGTTTGATAAAAACCATCTTCATCAAAATCATCAAATAGACGGCTATAAGCCTCATAAATATCAAAATCGCGATAACCAATAATAGACTGCTGCGATACGTGATTAGTTAATAATTTGCTATTTGATGACTGACTTTCAATGCTGTCATTTGTTGTTACTGTATTGGCTGTTACTGTATTCGTTGTTGCTGCATGAGTTGTTGCTGCATCTGTTGTAACTTCATTTACTGAAGTTTCTAATTTGGAAAGTGCCTGAGGCGCTTGGTTGACACTGTGTAATGCATTGACAGATAACTGCCCTGCTTGGCGTAAACTCGTTATGTACTCGCGCGTTGCACGCTTAGGTAATGGCTTTCCTTGCGCCGCATCAGATTTGCGTTTGGCTTTCTCATCCGCAATCAATTGCAGCAAGGTTTGTTTTTGCTCAGGTGATAATGAAGCTTTACCTGCTGGTTCACTTAAAGAGGCAGCACCACTAACTTGCCTCCCCTCACTGACAACAATCATGTCTTGCTCATATTCGTCAGCGTACGCAGTCGGCGCAAGCGTTAGCATTAATGCGCAACTCACTTTAGTAAAAACACTAATCACCTGACTGAAACGGTTTTGCGTTATCAATTTAATATCCATTTTGTATTCCCTCTCATTCAGATTTAACCGCTAGAGTAAATTGCACTTAATCACTCAAAGCTTGTTATTGATGAGTTGTTATTTAAAAGGAATCAAAATGAATGCAAGCTGAACACGAAAAATGACTTACATGAAATTGACTTAGATAAACAATGTCGTAGATAAAAAGTGACTGACATAAATAACCAGCAGCTGCGCCACTGCAAGCTATTCATCTTCTATTCATATAAACCAATCCATACTTTGAGCGAATACCAAAGCAATTGATATTCATCGATGCAGATGTTTCTATATTGAAAGGGATCTTTTACACTGATAACTGATTTTAAAGATAAATATTGATGTGGACGCTGATAATGAGCAAATTAAACAAGAGATTATGCACTTCCCTGCTATCGTTTCTATTGTTTTCAATAACAATGGGGTCGGTTCAGGCTGCGCCTATGTCAGTTATTACTAATCTCAGCAGTGCTATTTCAATCAGCTCTTCAGTAAATATTGGTCACCCTGGGTTTAATAACAAAACCAAAGGCGGTTCAGGTAAATCCCAATCTTTAGCCGTGAAGAGTTCTTCACAAGCGGCGCAAATCGCCAAACGACAATACTCTGCAAAAGTGCTATCAGTGCAATCGACAAAAGTGGGTAATTCAACGGGCTACCGAATTAAATTACTCTCTAATAATGGCATGGTGTTTTATGCCACCGTTAATGCGCGTACCGGTTCAATTTCAAGGAATTAGCCATGAGAATATTGTTAGTAGAAGATGATTTAGGCTTACAGAGAAACCTTACTGAGCATTTACAAGCCGCTAATTACAGCGTCGATATATCATCTGACGGTGAAGATGGCTTATTTCAAGCAACTGAATATCAATATGACGCCGCGATTATCGATGTCGGCTTACCTAAAATTGATGGTTTGAGCCTAATTACGCAACTTCGTCAAAAGCAAATTGATTACCCAATCCTTATTTTAACCGCTAGAGACGGCTGGCAAGACAAGGTGCTTGGGCTAGACTCTGGCGCTGACGATTACCTTACTAAGCCGTTTCAACCTGAAGAGCTTGTTGCCCGTTTAAATGCATTGATACGCCGTTCAGTGGGAAAAGCTAGCCCAACAGTGACTAACGGACCATTTAGCCTCAATACTCGCACCCTTGAGCTAATGCATTTACAAAACCCCATTATTCTCAGTAGTTCAGAGTTTAAATTATTTGAATACTTCATGCTGCATCAAGGCGAAGTCATTTCTAAACCCACCTTGATTGAACATATCTATGATCAAGATTTCGACTTAGACTCAAATGTCATTGAAGTGTTTATCCGCCGTCTGCGCAAAAAGCTCGATCCCGACGGTGAATATAAACTGATAGAAACCTTGCGCGGTCAAGGGTATCGCCTGCGACAATTAGCTGCAGGCTAGTCGTCATGAATTGGCTGAGCACATTCAAAACCCAATGGCTTAACAAGCAAGCAAGGTCAAATTTTATTGGCGGGATTAATTCATTAAAAATCAGATTAATGCTCAGCGGCCTGTTGTTGATTTTGGTATTACTCCCGCTGATTGGCATCACAGTTAATGGTGCTTTCCAACATCAAATTACCCAATCGATTAATAACCAGTTACGCGCTTATGTTTATTCAGTGTTAGCTGTCGCTGAAGTCAAAGATGAACACGTCGTCATGCCCAATTATCTATTAGAAAACCAATTTAATGTGATTGGCTCTGGCTTGTATGCCCTTATATCTTCTGAAGATAAACTGGTTTGGCACTCAGAATCTTTTCTAGGCTTAGATTTACCCACGAATCAATCAACAGCATTATTACTGCCAGCACCTCCAATGGGCCAAGGCCAGCTCACCCAAGTTCGTTTTGATGATTTAGCTGGTAACAGCAACAATAACCATGTTGTGTATAGCTTTAGTGTTAGCTTTGAAACCAATGAAAAACCCCTGGCAATCACAGTACATATTGTTAAAGATGACGCTGACTATCAACAGCAAGTGATTGAGTTCAGCACCACTCTCTGGACTTGGCTTATCGTGCTCATGATTGTATTGGCTTTGGTTCAGGCTATTTGGTTATTCTGGACATTAAAGCCATTAAACCAGTTCACGAAAGAGCTAGCATTAGTAGAGCAAGGCCAACAAACACGATTAAATCAACATTACCCCAACGAGTTAAATGCTGTCGCAAAACAACTCAATGTATTGCTAAACACAGAGCAACTTCAGCGCCAGCGCTACCGAAATGCGTTAGCCGACTTAGCTCATAGTTTAAAAACGCCATTAGCCGTGCTGCAAAGCCAAACGGACTTAAGTCCGGACTCTAAAGAGCAAGCAAATAATATTAATAACATCATTAGTTATCAGCTCAACAAGGCTAAATCCAGTGCCAATCAAGCATGGCATTTAGGGGTGAGCATTGATGATGTAGCCAGCAAATTAATTAGAACCTTAGCTAAGATATATCAACAGTCACACATTGATATCGACTATCAAGCCCCTGCTAAACTGGTATTTAAAGGCGAAGAAGCGGATTTACATGAACTGCTGGGAAATCTGCTCGATAATGCTTGTAAGGCGGCGAAAACGCAGGTTTGTTTATCGGTAACAAAAACTGACTCCAGCTTAAGTTTTATTATTGAAGATGATGGTAATGGCTTAACTGAGGTGCAGCGCCAAAATATTTTTGAGCGTGGTATTCGCGCTGACACGTACAATCAAGGACATGGCATTGGTCTAGCCATCGTTCAAGACTTGGTTAATAGCTACCAAGGTGAGTTAACAGTTGCTCAATCAGAGCAGTATGGCGGCGCAAAATTTACAGTCACCTTTCGCCATTAAGTCTTTATCCATTTAATTGGCTAAATAGCGACTAAAAATTACCTCATTTAGTTAGCCCTATCTAATACACTTTCATCTTGTGTTCATTTTCACTTAGTTATTCTATCCCTAACATTCGTAAAGTACCGATGTTTGGTACATGGAGATAAAATGACACTATTATCTATCCCCAATAAACTATTAAAAGCTGGGCTAATGAGCCTGTGCTTACTGTCACCAGCGGCGTTAGCTGTTGATAGCCAATCCAATGGCAATAACGACGCTCAATTTGAGCAGTCTCAGCTTTCTGAAGCGCAGTTAGCGCAAATGCTTGCGCCTATTGCACTTTACCCAGACAGCTTATTGACGCATATTTTAATTGCAGCAACGTATCCGCTTGAAATCGTTCAGGCCCGTCGTTGGGAACAACAAAATAGCAGTTTAAGTAGCAGTCAAAAAATGCAGCAGGCTGAACAGCAAGATTGGGATCCCAGTGTCACTGCCCTTGTCGCTTTTCCTACCGTACTTGAAAAACTCAATGAAGATTTAGACTGGACTCAAGAACTCGGTGAAGCTTTCTTGCAAGATGAAGCTATAGTGCTTGCCAGTGTTCAGGCGCTTAGGCAGCAAGCTGACGAAGCAGATAGCTTTAATGATATGGATAACATGACAGTTACCCGTGTCGAGAAACAGATCATTATTGAGCCTGCCAAGCCTGAAGTCATTTATGTTCCAGTGTACGACCCAAGAGTGGTTTACGGTCACTGGCGCTGGCATGCATACCCGCCTGTTTACTGGCATTATCCAGCATACGCTTATTATCGCCCACACCGTCCAATATATTGGGGCCCAAGTGTTTACATAAACTTTAACTACTTCTTTGGTGCTGTGCATTGGTCACATCACCGTGTCGTAGTGGTTAATCATCGTAATACGCGTTATTACCGCAAACCACATAAAATTGCTTATAGCAGTGGTTCACAACGATGGAAGCATAAACCCGCGCATCGCCGCGGGGTTGCTTATAAAGCGCCGAGAGTAAGCCATAAGTATGATCGTGCCCGTTACAATAAAAGCCACAAGGTGGCTCATTCTCAAAAACCTGGTCATAAAGGTAAGCCAGCACAGCTGCATAACTCTAAGCCAAGCCATATAGCAAAGCAGCAACGTGTTAATAAAGCATTAAAAAATAATCATAATGCTAAGCCGAGCTATAGCTCAAGACCCAGTACTAAGCCAAATACTAGACCGAGCACTAAGCCAAGTAATACGAATAAAATGCATAATGGCCAGCAGGATAAAGCGCTGAGAACGGCAAATAAATCACAGCCAAACCGTTCAAATAAGGCTCATCAAAGCCAAAAAGCGACCAAGCAACCGAGCAGCAGACAAGCGACAAACAGGCAGGTTACTAATAGACAAGCGACCAGCAGACCGACTGTTAATAAACAGCAAAGTAGCAAGCACTATAACCAAACTGCGCGAGTGAATAACAACCGTAGCGCCCAAAACCACAGCATCAAGCCGCAGCAAAGAGCGAGTAATGCATCCCACAACAACCGTGGTGGTAGTCGCTCAAGCAGTCATCACTCGTCGTCTAAACAGCGAGTGAAATAAGTAACGAGTGAAATAAACTGCGCTTTGTCTGAGTCAGAAGTTAAGTCATAAGCTGGGCCAGAAGCTGAGTTAGAAGCTGGGTCTGAAATAAATAAAAAGCCTGAATCACATTCACTGTGACTCAGGCTTTTTCTATCCCAAGATTAAATAAGTTAGTTTAATTGGGTAACACAATGTTGACCTTTAGCCCTTGAGGCTTAGCTTGATGAAAACTCATATCACCTTGATGCAACATAATGATGAGCTGACAAATGGATAACCCTAGCCCTGCACCTTGGGATACATTTTCATCAACCCGATAAAAACGGTTCTTGGCTAAATCAATTTCGCTTGCAGACATGCCTATGCCTTGATCAATGATATTAATGACGCATTGGTTAGCATCTTGCTCAGCGCGAATGCTAATAACCGATTCTTTAGGGCTGTATTTACAGGCATTTTCGATAATATTTTTTAATACTAATTCAAGATAAAAGCTATCAGCTTTAACGGTAAGTCCCTTAGGAATATCAAGCTGCCACTGATAATCGGCCACAATATGCACTAACTGATTAATCACATTATCAATTAGGCTTTGTAAGTCGCATTCAGCCTTATTAATCACTTCAATGGCATCAACCCTTGAGAGTAATAACAGTTGCTCAACAGTATGACTCATACGCTTAATTCCCTGCCCCATGGCTTGAGTATAAGGCATTGCTTGTTGCTTTAAGCTTTCATCGGTTGATGAATTAATCACGCTTTCTAAACCATCACCATGAAGTTTAATGATGGCTAAGGGGGTCTTTAATTCATGGGCGGCATCAGCACTAAAGCGTCGTTCGCGGATCATCATATCGGCGATACGGGCTAAATAACTATTAAGCGACTGCTGAATTGTAATAAGTTCTGACGGTAAGCGGATATTAATTGGCGCTAGATCTTGAGCACTGCGATAAGCTAAGTGACGTTCAAGTAGTTTGATGGGTTTAAATAAGTAGTAAGTCACCAATAGCATGATAAGCAACATGATAGGCGCAATAATCAAAGGCGAGCGCCAGCTATTGGCGTTAATCTTATCCACCAACTCTTGGCGCACATCATCACGCTGTGCAGTCACAATCCACACCTGTTGCGCCGTTGAAAACAAGCTGTACACATGCCAGGTGTGCTCACCGACTGCCTGATAGGCATAGCCGTGGTTAAAATCCGTTAGCGGTTTTACACCAGTATTATCTGAGTATGCAAGTAACTCACCTGCTGCGGTAAATAATTGAAATGACAGCTTTCGCTCGTAAGAGAGGGTTTCTACCGTAGACTGCTCGGCAAAGGTTTCTATTTCAGACTCTGACACATGAAAGCGAATAGGTTGCTCAATTAAGCTTGCTACTTTGGCGGCAGTAAGCCTTTTGACATAAAACAAATCCAGCACTTTGGCGGTTTGCACCATTTCTGCATCAAATAGCTCTTCTATCTCGTACATGGCATCGCGGCTACTCAGCACACTGGCAACCGATACGGTCAGTAAGATGCCGACTAACATCAATAAACTAAGGGAGAAACGTAACGAAAACATAATATCCTTTTATGATCTACTGACCATTAATGCTTATTGAATTTCAGCTAAAATATAGCCAATGCCTCTAACAGTTTTAATCAGTTCTGGGGCCATTTTTTTACGTAAATGATGAATATGCACTTCAATGGAATTACTGCCGACTTCATCCCAACCATAGGTTAATTGCTCAAGCTGGCTGCGGGTTAGTACTCGCCCTGCTGTTTGGGCAAACTCCAATAACAATTGATATTCCCGCCGTGGCAGATTGATTAATTGCTCTCGAAAATGCACTTCACAACAACTGAAATCGATGGTCAATGCGCCGAAACTAAATTGATTGTTATCTAAGCCGTGTTGGCGGCGAACAATCGCTCGCAGTCTTGCAACTAATTCCCGCACATCAAACGGTTTACTGAGATAATCATCTGCGCCAATGTCTAAACAGTTTAAGCGAGTATCAAAATCCGTATTGGCTGTAAGCACAATAATCGGCAAAGATACTCCCGCTTTACGCCAGTGCTTTAATAAATCTTCGCCATTGCCATCAGGCAAACCTAAATCAAGAATAATGGCGCTAAAATCTTCATTATCCAGCGCCGCTAATGCTTGGTTATAAGAACATAAGTGATCCACTTGGATCCCTTCTTTAGCCAAACTCAAAACCACGCCTTGTGCTAATAACTGATTGTCTTCTACTAACAATACCCGCATCGGTTATTCCTTTATTGTTCTTATATATTGTTCTTATGTATTGCTTTTATAGCAATTAAAGCGCGATTTAAGCTTATCTAAACACTTTGAAGTCAACACCTTGCCCACTCAAAAAGGCTTCAGCAGCTGCGCCTTTTAACATTGCCATGGTCGATAACATTCCCGCGGTTACGCTATTTGGCCCTAATACCGTCACTGAAAGCGGCGCTTGCTCCACAGGATAACCTGTTCGAGGATTAATAATGTGGCCATAGCGTTTTTGATCCACTTCAATGTAGCGCCGAGTGGTGCCGCTAGTGGCTAATGCGCCTTGGCGTATGGTTAACAGCGCCGCGGCATTATCCAATTGCTGCGGGTTTTCAATCCCCACTTGCCAGCCATTGGGGTTAAGGATGGGACAGGCAATATCGCCGCCAAAATTAACTAACACAGAGATATCAGGCCAACGCTTGCTGAGTAATTGCGCTGTACTATCCACCGCATACTCTTTGCCTATGCCACCAAAATCTAAACTCATTGCTGCAGGCATAGTCAATTTGCTGTCAGTAAAATCAATGGCGCTAAAATCCACTAGCTTTAATGCCGATTTAATCGCACTAGCTGGTGGCACTTGATGACTACCATCAAAGCGCCACAACTTCATTAAAGGACCTGCGCTGATATCAAAAGCGCCGTCACTTAATTGATAACATTGCTGGGCAAATTGCAGTAAATGCGCCGTTTCAGCATCAATGTTAACCGCCTGCCCTTGGGCATTGTTGAGTTGCCAAACAATATTACCTTGTAAAAAACGGCTATATTTACTCTCTACTCGTTTGGCTTCAGCCACAGCGATATTTAACATCTGCTGGGCAATGCGCTCATCATCTAGTCGCATTAACATTTCACATGGACTTGCCATGGCGCTAAATGAACCTAAAAAGCCCCAAGGGCGACGTGTAAGCGTCGCGACCTGTGGGGCCTTAGATGTAGCGGCTTGTGATGTAACAGCGGCTTTATTTAACAATTTCAATAACTCTGATGTTTTGCGTTTATTTATCTTAAGACTATTTATTTAAAACGAATAGCTTATTTGAGCTACGATTGCTTTCACCGATGGAAATAAATCCTGATTATTTAACTCACCAGGGATATCTGTGCCGTTGTTTTCAGGGTTTTGCTGATAATACTCAATACGATAGCTAAGTTCATGGCCGCCAGATAAGCGATGGCCAAACTTAAGCCCTACGGTATAAGCTGACATGTCACCAATGCGATAATCCGCACTGGCATACTCAGGTAATGCAGCTTCTGTGCGCAAAAATGGCTGATAAAACTCAGCAGCTTGCTGCTGGTAATAACGCAAATGCAGCTGGCCATATAAGCTTGGGGTAAAGTAATAGCGATAATGGGTTTCTAAAGTGTGCGCTTGAATATCCCAGTCATCAGTATTGTAGCGATAAGAGAAATCAATCACCCCTGAGTCCAATGCGCCTTTTGCTAACAAGAAAACACTGTGCTTAGTGCGCGAGTCTGGGCGGTTTTCATAGCGATAACCATGGGACTCACCGTTACCATCGACCATACTGAGAATTTTATAGGGATCGGTCATATAGCCCGACACACTTGAAAAACCGTAGTTGGCTTGCATTAACCAGTTACGATTCAAGATTTGGGTCACACCTAGCATGACATCAGCGGTTTGCTTGGTGTCATCACCGTCTAATCGAGTGGCGTCAAATGCAGCTTGAAAGGCATCATCACCATCATAATCACCGCGAAATACCATTTCTGATAACGCCACAGGACGTCCGCCCACAGGATCAACAGTATCATTCGTATAGGCACCCGATAAGGCAAGGGTGGTGTTGTTTTTGTTAAAACTGCGCTCCACCCCCGCATTTAAGCCTAATGATAAATAATCATATTCTTTAGAACCATAAACACCTAAGTTAACCGTCCAGTCAGGATTTAAAATTTCCTGCCAATTGGCACTTAACTGCACCCGGGTATCTTGGAACGTATCATCAAGGGGCGTTTCACCTGGGGCGACCGTATACTCTCCCTTACCTGAAGGTCGAGTAAAGGTTTGGCTGATGGATTGTGCTACAGCGCCAGAGGCTGAAGCGCCGGTTAAGCTGTCGACAACGATTTTCATATCTAGCAGCGAATCTTCGCCAAAGGCTTTTTGCACATTACCAATAGCTTCAACGGCTTGTACACGATCTTGCTCACCGTAATACATAATGGCGGCATCGACCTTCCAATCATCATTTGCCGGTACCGGCTCTTGTGCGTTGGCTTGTTGTGACAACAAACTGCAGCTAGCCATGGCCAAAGCGCTAGCGATGCTTTGTTTCGGCGTTAGTTTCGAAGTTAGTTGCATCCACAACCTCCGCCAGCTAATGAGCGTCCGCCACTGGTGCCTTCTTTACTGAAGTAAATATGGTCATCCAATGCTAAATCTAACTTTTCATTATTAAGTGCCATATCAGCGCGGGCAAATTGATCCTTCTCCCACGGCTCTACACCTAAACTCGAACAGCCCGCTAAACTGCTGATAATCGACAAGGCCAATAACAGCTTAATATATTGCTTAAAACTCGATTTTTTCATCGTTTTACTCCTTTAACAACAGTTGAATTTCTTGCTCGTAAGCAGGCTTATTCTTGTCAAAAAAACCAACATGACGCTGAACTAATTCACCTTGGCGGTTAAATAAATAGCTACTTGGCATACCAGGTAAATCAAACTCCCTTGCCACATCCCCTTCTGGATTAAAGCGCAAATTGAAATTAGCGGGGATTTTAGTGAGAAACTCATGGGCTAACTCAGTATCAACATCCAGATTGATAGCAACCACTTCAAAGCCTTGCTGCTGGTATTTGGCCTGCATCTGGTTCATCCAAGGAAAAGACTTTCGACATGGACCGCACCAAGAGGCCCAAAAATCTACATACACCACTTTGCCAGCAAACTCTTGCAAGCTGGTTTCAGTGCCCTCTTTGGTGAGTACAGTATGATCAAGTGAGGGCGCGGCAAATAATGGGCTGCTAAAGGCCAATGTGAGTAACAAACTCGCTAGTAATGATCGCTTCATGGGGTCTCGCTTTGTTAATATTATTTTTTCAGGAGTCATTGATGACTAACTTGTAAGTGATTCAATATAATCCAAGTTAAACCTTCAATCTTAAGGTTTTATTAAGCATTATGACGAATAAGTTTAACAGAGTGTTAATGCAAGAGGTGTATGGATGACGATGATAGGGATGAATAGACAAAACTATGTTTGATTCATCACAGCACTATGGCTAATGCTGTGATGCTTGATAACCTGCGATTGATTTATCCGCCGATAATTCTCGAGACTAAGCCTTTATCGTGAGTAAATTCTGCCAATAATATCCCGGCTAAATGCAAACTGATAAACGGGATAAAATACCATAAGGCAAGTTTATGCACGGTTTCAGCTTGGTGTTCAATGGACTCTGGGCCAAATTCAATCAACAAACCTGTGCTGACCGATAACCCAATACCCAGATAAAATAACCAATATATCAGAGCTTGAAATTTTTCACGGCCGCTAGCCTGTTTACTGAGTGCGCTAGGGTATTGTAAGCCGCATTTTGCCATGTAGATAAACCGCAGCGACACAAAAAAAGCCACCGCATAGCCAAAATAAAGATGCCACTTAAACATCACATTACGAATGCTTTTAGCAATAATGACGGCTTGTTTATCACTGATAAGTAAATCAAGCTGCAATAATCCTTGCTGGATCATCTCAGCCATATGATTTTTTTCCATCCAGCCTAAACGCAGTAAGATGGTTAACAGCATCACCAACATTGACAGCGCAAGCCCCCAATGCAAAAGACGATGGATAGCAGGAAAATGGCGGCGAGTACTCATAAAAACCTCAGTGATTGAAAGTGAATTATGACTATAAGTGGTAAAACTTAACATTCGCTTATGCTAGATCATTTCAAGTTTCACCTTACCAAACCAATAACTGTCAATAACCTCGGTTCAAACTCCTCAGTTCAAACTCCTCAGTTCAAACTCCTCAGTTCAAACACCAGTAAATCAGAGACATAAAAAAACCTGAATCACTTTGCAGTCATTCAGGTTTTGCTTAACTCACAGAAAATAATTTATTTTTTGCGGCTATTAATGTGGCTCATTGCGCGTTTACGGCGACGCTCTTGACTAATGGTTAGCTTTTCATGGCGGCCTTCAAATGGATTAGCTCCCTCTTGAAAGCGGATTTGAATTGGGGTACCCACAACTTTCAATGAACGACGGAAGTAGTTCATCATGTAGCGCTTGTATGAATCAGGTAACTTACTTACCTGATTACCATGCACGACAACGATTGGTGGGTTATAACCACCAGCATGGGCATACTTAAGCTTCACACGGCGACCATGTACTAATGGTGGCTGATGATCGTCTTGTGACATTTGCATAATGCGGGTCAGCATTGACGTACTCACACGACGTGTCGCACTGTCATACGCTTCTTCAATAGATTCGTACAAGTGACCAACACCAGTTCCGTGTAATGCTGAAATAAAGTGAATACGGGCGAAATCAATAAAGCCTAAACGGCGATCTAATTCACTCTTAACACTTTCTTTAAATGACTGGTCAAGGCCATCCCATTTATTCACAGCAATGACGATTGCGCGGCCCGCATTCAATGCAAAACCTAATAAGCCTAAATCTTGCTCAGAGATACCATCTTGCGCATCAATCACTAGCAATACTACGTTAGAATCTTCAACCGCTTTCAACGTTTTAATCACCGAGAACTTCTCGATAACTTCATGTACTTTTGCACGGCGACGAACACCAGCAGTATCGATTAATACGTATTGACGACCTTCACGTTCCATTGGAATGTAAATACTGTCACGAGTCGTACCTGGTGCATCATAAACAACCACACGCTCTTCACCTAAAATACGGTTAGTCAGTGTTGATTTACCCACGTTAGGCTTGCCAATAATCGCAAGTTTAATCGGTAAGTTTTGTAGACGCTCTTGCTCCGCTTCGGCTTCTTCTTCGGTGTATTCACGAACTTCTTCACCGTCTTCATCAGCATCTTGACGAGTAATCCCCATCGCTTCAGCATAAGGAGCCAGTGAATATTCAATCATATTGGTCACGCCGCGGCCTTGCGCAGCTGCCATTTGATAAACTTCACCTAAACCCAGCGACCAAAACTCAGCGCAAGCTGAATCAGCGTCAATACCATCAACTTTGTTGGCAACAACAAAGGTGGTTTTATCACGGCTACGTAAATGTTCTGAAATCGCTAAGTCAGCAGAAGTAAGACCTGCGCGCGCATCAGTTAAGAATAATACGACATCAGCTTCTTCAATCGCAGCAAGCGACTGTTCAGCCATTTTGGTTTCGATCCCTTCTTCAGTGCCATCGATACCACCAGTATCAACCACAATAAATTCGTAACCAGATAAAAACGCACGACCATATTTACGGTCACGTGTTAAACCAGGAAAATCGGCGACAAGCGCATCTCTTGTGCGAGTAAGACGGTTGAATAAAGTTGACTTACCAACATTAGGTCGCCCCACCAGGGCCACTACAGGGATCATGATTTTGCCTCTAAAAACTTTTAAATAAAAAGCCCCCGGAACACACTTCCAGGGGCTCTAATAAGGTTTACTGGTTAATTTATGGCAGGATTACAGTAGCTAGCTTCCCGCTGCGACCTTGCACATAAACTTTGTCTCCAGCCACTACCGGCTGCGAGAATAAACCATCACTATCAACCTCAACTCGACCAGCGACTTCGCCAGTGCTGCGATCGATAAAGTGCAGATAACCTTCAAAGTCACCTACAACAATATAAGAACCAATAACTGCAGGAGAAGTTAAACCACGGTTTGTTAACGTAGTATTACTCCAAAGTTCTAAACCATTTCGTCTATCTACTGAGTAAATACGACTATGGTCATCAACGACATAAAGTCCAACCCCTGCTGCGGCGAGTTCATTAAAGCTTGAGTACTTACGTGTCCAAACAACACGACCCGTTCTAAGCTCCATTGACACCAAGTTACCATTGTAACTTACCGCGTATAAATTATCGCCCAAAATTAACGGTGTCATATCCACATCAGCCATACGAGTAAACTCGTTACCACCAGTTGGAGTAAACACAGCTTGTTCCCAAGCCACTTGACCGTTATTTTTAACAATAACTGATATTTTACCATCAGCAGTCCCTAAGAAGAAACCGCCTGAGTCATATGCCGCTGAACCTGTACCGCGAAGGGTTAGGTTTGGCAGTTGCATTTCATGAGTCCATAACTTGCTGCCATCTTCAATTGAAAATGACTCAAAGTTACCATCACTGGTATGCACAGCGACTGAATCTTCAGACACTGTTGGCAATGATAATAATTCGCCGCTTGCAATAGCATGCCAAGCCGTTTCACCGGTTTTAGCATCAAGCGCTACAAGCAATCCTGACTCGCCACCAATAAAGACTTTATTACGGCCAACGGTTACGCCTGCAGCAATACGGGCTTGTCTGGTATTAGCTAGCGCAGTATCTTTAAATTCTGACGCTAAATCTTTACGCCAAGCGACCTTGCCAGTTTCTTGATCGTACGCGATAACAGTACCGTTACGATCAGCCACATAGACGTGACCATAAAAAACAGCAGGTTTAAGTTGTGAGTAGTAATCACCCACACCATTGCCTACGCTGACTTCCCAATTTACCTCAGGAAATACTGTTGCTTGGATTTCAGTTAGTTCTGTTACAACTTCTTCTTCATTATCGCTTGAAGAACAAGCAGATAGCATAGCGACACTTAAGCCCGCAGCTAGCAAGGTTTTGCATAAAGACTTCATTCGGCTAATTCCTTATGCCTTGTTTAAATTGTCTAGCTTCATTTGTAGAGCAGGGCTTGATAACGTGCCGCCATTATCTACCGCTGCTTGATAAGCAGATCTTGCTTTATCCATGTCGCCTTGACGCACTAAGAAGTCGCCTTTTAACTCGTCACGTTGCGCATTGAACGCTTCATCATTCACTTGTTCTAAAGTTGCTAATGCAGTGCCTAAGTTACCTTGCTCAGCTTGAACACGTGATAAACGTATCGTTGCTAAAGATGCTAGTGAAGCACCTGGGTTAGCTGCAATAATTTTAGTGAAGGCTGCTTCAGCTTTATCTAGCTCACCAGCTTCAACAGCCGCTTTAGCAGACATTAGTTCAAGCAATGCTTGATAACCTTGTTGATCATGTTGCTGACCAAAGTCGCTTACTGCAGCCATCACAGCTGTGCTGTCTGTACTATTAGCAGTAATGCTTTGGAATGCTTCAGACGCTGCTTCAGCATTTTCAATTTTTACGTCAGAATAGTAATTCCAACCGTATAATCCACCTAGACCTACTACCGCACCTACAATGATTGAGCTGCCGTAATCTTTCCAGAACTGCTTAATAGCATCTACTTGTTGTTCTTCTGTGCTATAAATATCCACGCGCACTTCCCCTTTCTATTCAGTTCTGTTTATTAGCTATCAGCTAATATTAAAATAATGATTTAATCGTGGTCGCCAAATCGTCTCGGGCAACCAAAAGTTGTTCGTTCTTATTTCTCAATGGCTTAACTGCAACCTGTTGGTTCTCAATTTCGTTCTCACCAATGATTAATGCATACTCAGCACCACTTTTATCAGCACGCTTCATCTGCTTTTTAAAGTTACCGCCACCACAATGACTCATGACTTTAAGCTGTGGCAGGCTTTGACGCAACTCTTGTGCAATTTTAATTGCTTCAACTAAACAGTTTTCACCCATTGCTGTGACATAAACGTCAACAACTGGGGCAACATCTTTGTTTAGTTCAAGGGTTTCTAGCAGTAATACAATACGTTCAAGACCCATTGCAAAACCAACTGCTGGCGTATCTTTACCGCCTAATTGGCCGACGAGTCCATCATAACGACCACCTGCTAAAACAGTGCCTTGAGAGCCTAAGCTATCCGTCACCCACTCGAAAACAGTGCGGTTATAGTAATCTAATCCACGAACAAGGCGAGGATTAACTGTGTATTGGATTCCAACAGCGTCTAAGAGTTCACATAAGGTTGAAAAATGTGTTTTCGACTCTTCACCTAAGTACTCCATCAATGCTGGCGCATCGGCTAACAAAGCTTGAACTTGTGGTGATTTTGAATCTAATACACGCAGCGGATTTGAATACATACGGCGCTGTGAGTCTTCATCTAATTGTTCTTTATGTTGCTCAAGAAACGCAATCAGTGCATCACGGTAGGCCGCGCGCTCAGCTGGATCGCCTAACGTATTTAGCTCTAACTTAACGTGTTCAGTAATCCCAAATGATTCCCAAAGACGCGCTGAAAGCATTAATACTTCAGCGTCAATATCTGCACTTGGAATGCCGTACACTTCAACACCAAACTGGTGGAATTGACGGTAACGACCTTTTTGAGGACGTTCATGGCGGAACATAGGGCCCATGTACCATAAACGCTGCTCTTGGTTATAAAGTAAGCCATGCTCATTACCAGCACGTACGGTAGAAGCTGTACCTTCTGGACGTAAGGTTAAGCTGTCTTCGTTACGATCTGCAAAGGTGTACATTTCTTTTTCAACGATATCGGTCACTTCACCAATTGAACGTTTGAAAAGATCGGTTGATTCAACAATCGGAGTACGAATTTCGCTATAGCCGTATGCGCTCACAGTAGAACGGATAACCGATTCTACTTTTTGCCATAATGGGCTTTGCGTTGGCAGAATGTCATTCATTCCGCGAATTGCTTGGATCTGTTTAGCCACGTTTTGCCTACTTGTGTTAACTCGCCGTCGTATCGTGTTCAAAATAAAATCGTTTTGTTCGATTTAAAATCGATGACCGAGGACTTAAATTAATCTACATGCCTTACACAAAAAAACACCTACCATCGCTGGTAAGGTGTAATTGTTGTCTAAAACAAACTTATTCTGTTGCGTCTTTAATATCGATTCTGTTTTGCATTATCGCTGCTTTCGCACGAATCTTAGCTTCTAACGAATCCACTAAATCATTGTTATCAAAGCGCTCTTTTTGACGTTTCCCGTCATCATAATAACCACTTTTACCATGGCTACCGGTTAAACCAATATCTGAAACTAGTGCTTCACCAGGGCCATTTACCACACAGCCAATGATAGAAACATCCATTGCTGTGGTAATGTCTTCAAGGCGCATTTCAAGTGCATTAACAGTGTTGATCACATCAAACTCTTGACGAGAACATGATGGACACGCAATGAAGTTAATACCACGGCTTCTGATACGTAGCGACTTTAAGATATCAAAGCCCACTTTAATTTCTTCAACAGGATCCGCTGCTAACGAAATACGTAAAGTATCACCAATACCTTCAGCCAGTAACATGCCTAAACCAACTGCAGATTTAACCGAACCCGCACGCGCTCCGCCCGCTTCGGTTATGCCTAAATGCAATGGTTGCTTGATTTGTTTGGCCAGTAAACGATATGACTCAACCGCTAAAAACACATCAGAGGCTTTTACGCTGACTTTAAACTGGTCAAAATTAAGACGGTCTAAAATATCCACATGGCGCATTGCTGATTCAAGTAAAGCTTCAGGTGTCGGCTCATGGTATTTATCCATTAGATCTTTTTCTAATGAACCACCGTTTACCCCTATGCGAATTGGAATGTTTTTATCACGCGCACATTCCACAACGTTACGAATGCGTTCTTCATTACCGATATTGCCAGGGTTAATACGTAAACAATCAACCCCATATTCAGCCACTTTTAGTGCGATTCGGTAATCAAAGTGAATGTCTGCAACAAGCGGAACATTGACACTTTGTTTAATCAACTTAAATGCTTCAGCTGCATCCATTGTAGGAACTGAGACACGAACAATGTCTGCACCTACTTTTTCAAGTGCACGAATTTGTGCCACAGTCGCTTCAACGTCAGTCGTTTTGGTGTTCGTCATCGACTGAACTGCGATAGGCGCACCATCACCGATAGGAACATCGCCAACATAAATACGGCTTGAAGGGCGGCGAATAATAGGAGATTCGTTATACATAATCTGTTGCTCTACTGCTTACTTAATTACAATTAACATTACACTCTAGGTAAGGTTAACCTAGCCACACGGCCTTCGGAGAAATCAGCTAAACTGATGTCTTCGCCATTAAATTTAATCGTTACAACTTGCGGGGCACCTAAAATAAGCTTGAACGGTGCAACGCCTTTAGCTTCAACAATTCTGCTTGAACCTTTAACGCCATCAACCAGTGTTTTACCAGTTGCATCAACCACGTTAACCCAACAATCAGCTGTAAAACTCATGCTCAATGCATCATTTGCAGCTAGTGCATCTGTTTCATTTGAAACTACAGGTTCATTGGTAAGCTCAGTTGCTGCGTCAGAAGTTAATGCACTGGCAGATTGCAAAGTCTCGTCGACATTGTCTTGCGCATTATCCAAGGAGGTTGTCAAAGCTTGAATATTGTTCTCTATATCAGATTCATTCGCTGACGGTTCCACATAAGCCAGTTTAGGGTCAATTTCTGGCTCTAATAAATCTTCAGTTTGATTTACCTCAGTGACACTTGCCGCAGCAACTTCTTCAGCGGTAGGTTTTGATAAATCAATCCCACTGAGTAATGAATCTTTTTGTACCCACCAAACCACTAACAGTGCGAGTAATGCGAAAATGATTAAGTAAGTTACTATCGTTAAACGACTATCACGAGCTTCACGAGTCGTCTTACGAGAAAAACTTTGCATTGCCGCTGTTTCGTCCGGTAATTGTTGGGCAAGACATTGCTGCAAAGCATTAGCATCTGCCTCAACGTATTTGGCATAATTTTTTGCATAGCCGCGCGCATAAGTTGCCGATGCAATATTATCAAAGTTATCGTTTTCAATATCTTCAATGATGCCAGGACGTAAATGTAGCTGTGTTGCTACGGCTTCAACTGATAAGCCTTTTGCTTCACGCGCTGTCCGTAACAGCATCCCAGCGGTTGAGACTTCTTCTAGTAAGTCAATTTGGTCAGCATCATTCCCATCTGTATGGGTGTTTTCGTTTTTATTATTTGTCATTAATGCAAAGTAGCCCTGTATTCTTTCGCTTGTTCTGAAGCAGGATATTTGGCGATTAACGTAATGCCATAGCGTTGAAGCGCTTCATCATCTGCTAACTCACGCGATATTTTAATTCCTAAAGCTAAACTTTCAGGCGTTTGCTGCGCCACACGATGAAACCGCTGTAAATTGGTTTTAGCCGCATCATAATCACTTTCTGCGATAGCTAAATCAATCAGCTCCATCAATGTAGATTGTCTTCTTGGATCGTAACGCAATGCACTTTCAAAGTACTGCTTAGCCTTTTCAGGTTCACCAGCAGAAAGACTGCACACACCTAAATTTTCATAGCTTGATGCGGTGCGGGTATATTCTTTTGCTTCAATCGCATTTTTAAACATGACTTCGGCTTGACTGAATTTATCTTGTTGACATAAAAACACGCCAAAGTTGTTCATCGCATCACCCGTAGCATCGCTGGTGTTAATGGCTTTGCGATAAGATTCTTCTGCGCGTACTACATCATCAACGGTTTGATAGTAATAAGCCATAGCGGTATGCACTGCGCTTAATTGCGGTGCATAATCAACTGCACGATTCAAATTAAACTTTGCCTGTTCCATGTTGCCACGTTTTAAATAGGTCAAACCAAGCTGCATTCTTTCTTTCGCAGCTGAAGTTTTATCCAATGTCCTTTCAGAAACTGGAATATCTGTACCACTATACGTTCTTTCTGTAACACAACCCACTAAAGGTAATGATAAGGCAACAATAAATAAAAACTTCGGCAATCCGTGCATACTTCTTACGCCTATTAATCTATACAAACAAAGAGTTAATCCATTGTGACCGAAATAGCACTTTCTTGCATGCGTTTTTTCGCCATACGTTTAGTTCGGTCACGAATATCACCCGCTAATTGACCGCAAGCAGCATCAATATCGTCTCCGCGAGTCTTACGTACAATTACGGTTAACCCATATTCCATCAATACTTTCGAGAAACGGTCAATCCTAGAATTAGAAGAACGACCATATGGTGACCCAGGGTAAGGGTTAAATGGAATTAAGTTAATTTTACACGGTGTATCTTTCATCAACTTAGCCAGCTCATGTGCTTGGTCTGTGCTGTCGTTGATATGATCTAGCATGACATATTCTACGGTCACGCGACCACGGTTGGCATTTGACTTGGTTAAGTAGCGACGAATACCCGCAAGAAACTCTTCTAATGGGTACTTCTTATTCACTGGCACTAACACATCACGCAATTCATCATTTGGTGCATGAATACTTACTGCAAGTGCAACATCTATCGCATCACCTAACTTATCAAGCGCGGGTACCACACCTGAAGTTGATAATGTTACCCGGCGTTTTGATAAGCTAAAACCAAAATCATCCAGCATGATGTCCATCGCAGGGATGACGTTGGCTAAATTCAATAACGGCTCACCCATGCCCATCATCACAACGTTAGTGATAGGACGATCACCGGTATCTTTATGGAAACCTAAAAATTCTGATACACGCCAAACTTGGCCGATGATTTCAGCCACGGTCAAGTTACGGTTGAAGCCTTGCTGACCTGTTGAACAGAAAGTACATTCTAGTGCACAGCCTACTTGCGATGATACACACAAAGTCGCTCTGTCTTCTTCAGGTATATAAACCGTTTCAACTTCTTGGCCTTGGCCTACATTAATAGCGAACTTAATCGTGCCATCATCTGACTTTTGGAAACTGGCAATTTCTGGCGCGACCACTTCACACTTACGCGATAATTTAGCGCGTAATGCTTTGTTAATGTTGTTCATTTCTTCGAAGTCGCTAACACCAAAGTGATAAAGCCATTTCATCAATTGATCAGCACGGAACGGTTTTTCGCCCATTTCGGTGAATAACGCTCTCATTGCCTTTCGATCAAGATCCAATAAATTGATCTTTTTTTCACTCATGTTGTCTAACCTCAAAAAAACCTAAAACCTGCTAGCGGGCGGCGAATTATACAGATCCTTACAAAATTTCGCCAGTGTCACTGCATTAAAGCTTTGATACTTTCACGACTGTGCTAAAATTTCCGTGGACTAATATTGGTCTGCCATATGGAGGTGTAATTCCACCTTTATGATAACTCTTATCATTATAGTATTTATCGCCATTGCAATCTCATTTCTTTGTAGTGTTTTTGAAGCGGTATTACTGTCTGTTACCCCTAGTTACATTGCCAACTTGGCAAAAACTAATCCAAAAGCTGCAAAACGGCTTGATAAACAGAAACAAAATGTGGAATCACCACTGGTTTCTATTCTGACATTAAACACCATAGCTCACACCGTCGGCGCTGCAGTAGCAGGCGCACAGGCAGCAAAAGTTTTTGGTGATGAAATGCTCGGCGTATTCTCTGGTGTGCTTACCTTCTTGATTTTATTCTTTTCTGAAATTATTCCGAAAACATTAGGTGCAAACTATTGGCGCTCTTTAGCCTCTCCGGTTTCGCTCATTTTAGTGTGGATGGAAAGAGCCACTAAACCGTTAATTTGGATGTCATCACAAGTGACAAAGTTAATGGGTAAAGGCGACGAAGGACAATATATCCGTCAAGAAATGAGTGCGATGGCAGAAATTGGCCGCCAATCAGGTGAGCTAGACAAGCAAGAATCTGCGATTTTAACGCAAATGCTGTCAGTGAAAGAAATGCCAGTATCTGCAATCATGACCCCAAGAACTGTGATGTTCAAATTACCGATACATTTATCTCAAGGTGAATTTGTCACGCAATTCTTAGCTAAGCCTTTTACCCGAATTCCGGTATATCAGGATGACCCAGATAATATTATCGGCTACGTTAACCGTAATAATATCATTCAAGCAGAACGATATACGCCTAAGGAATCTATCGGTGTATTGAAAAAGAACCTGCTAGTGATACCTGAGACGGCTAAGATATTACCGATTTTCGAATTAATGATTAAGCGCAATACCAAAATTGCCATGATTGTTGATGAATATGGTTCTGGTGAAGGTATTGTTACCTTAGAAGATATTGTTGAATCCTTACTAGGCTTGGAGATTGTCGACTCCAATGACCCCGTCACTGATATGCAACAATTAGCTCGTAAGTTATGGAGCACTCGCATGAAGCATAAAGGCATTGTATTGTCTGATGATGGTGAGTTCTCTAAACAAGATACGATGGTCGCTGAACAAGCCAAACAAGGTGCTCAACAAAACAAGAAGCCTCTTGTCAAGCCAGTCAGTGAACCACTTACTAGAGATAAAAAATCGAGTGATAAAAAGCTGTAAATAAACACGACATAAAATGGCTTTTATACAAACATTGATTCAAATATAAAGGGAGCATTGCTCCCTTTTTTGACCAAAAAATATCTTTACTGCGTACATCACAGGTGAAAACGAACAGAGTCGAGTTTGTAACCTAGCAAGGGACTCCTACAATCTTTCTCCCTTGTAAATATAGAGGAAATGATGCCGAAAAATTACACGCTAATGCTCGCTCATATCAATGATACCCACTCAAATTTCGAGCCAAGCAAAATTAAATTTAATTTGTCAGTTGATGGCCAAGAGTATCAAGCTGAAACCAAAACGGGTGGTTATGCTCGCCTCTGTTACCAAATAGAAACTGCCAGAAAAAAAGCCCATGATGACCAACAAGCATTTTTATTTCTTCATGGCGGTGATAGCTTTCAGGGCACGTTATATTTTCGTGAGTTTAAAGGTGCTGCCAATGCGCACTTATTAAATATGTTAAACCCTGATGCCATGGTGTTGGGTAATCATGAAATTGATGCGGGTAACAGCCCGGTTTTAGCCTTCTTAAATCGAATTGAATTTCCACTATTAGCTGGCAATATGGATTTAAGTCAGGAAGTCACCGATAAGGAAGGTCGATTAAAAGACCATCCCATGTTGCTTGACTATGATCCGCAGTTAAAGTGCGCCAAGGTGCTGTTAAAACCTTTCTATGACAAAAAAATTGCCATTGTCGGTATCACCCTTGATCAAATGCCATTAATTGCGAGACCCGACCCCGACACTCACTTTATTAACGCTATTGATACTACAGTCAACACCGTGACTATGTTGAAACAGC
Organism: Shewanella sp. 10N.286.52.E4; assembly: GCF_041468785.1. Taxonomy (NCBI): domain Bacteria; kingdom Pseudomonadati; phylum Pseudomonadota; class Gammaproteobacteria; order Alteromonadales; family Shewanellaceae; genus Shewanella; species Shewanella sp. 10N.286.52.E4. The sequence continues at coordinate 59,773 of NZ_JBFRJJ010000016.1, read as the reverse complement.
AAGGTATTGACCACATTGTCATATTAAGCCACTTAGGGCTGGACCAAGACCGTGAGTTAGCCGAAAAAGTTGACGGAATCAGTGTTATTGTTGGTGGTCACTCTCACACACTGCAAGGCAATTTTAGTGACCTAGGCTTAAGCCACACAGAATACGCAGAAGTGATAAATCACACCCCTATCATTCACGCAAGTAAATATGCGGAAGTGTTGGGGCTTGCTGAAATAGAGTTTGACGTTCAAGGCAAGTGTACTGCCATTAATGGCGATAACTACTTTATGCTCGATGAGCAGGTGGATGTTTCATTCATCCCAACTGAGGCGAACGCGGCTAAGCAAATCACGTCTGAACAGATTGCCAAAGTGACCAAACAGTTACAATCCCACTCTGGTGTATTAGGCGATGAAGCTAATCAAGCAGTACACGACACTATTATGCGGGATTATCGCCCTGCGTTAAACGCCCTCGAAGAGCAAGTACTCGCCCATATTCCACGAGATTTGATCCACACTCGACTGCCCAGCAAGCACTTCCCCCATGGCAGTGAAATCGCGCCTTGGGTGTGCCGTAGTATGTATAAAGCCACTAAATTATCTGAGCCAGAATTAGACTTTGCATTACATAATGCCGGCGGCGTAAGGCAATCATTAAATAAAGGTAACTTATCCGTCGCTGATGTACTCGGGCGAATATTACCGTTTGAGCTGCCTTTAGTTAAATACCAAATCCAAGGCCAATACTTATATCAAGTGCTAGAGTCGTCGATTAATGCTGCCACTAACAATGGCGTCACTGGCACAGGTGCTGGCAGCTTTCCGTATACTTATGGGATTAGATACTTCTACGATGGGAAGTTAGAAAAAAATCAACGCATTACCCTTATCGAAGAATATCGACAAGGGCAATGGAGTGAGATAGACAAAGATAAGCTGTATATCGGCGTTTCAAGTGCATACACCGCCGCAGGAAAAGAAGGTTATGACGCATTACTCAAGGCGCACTGGCAACAAGATTTGCACACCATGACCTTGCCAGAAGCCTTTGTCGATTTTGTATCTCAACATGGCAATTTAATTGAAAACCCATTACAACCTAATGTGTATTATATTAGCCATCGATAAAATACAGCCTTAGATTGAGCCATTAAAAATTAAGCTTAACTAAAAATAGAGATGCATAAGAAAAACGATACATTAGCCAAGATTAATATTATTTATGATAATGTAGACTTCACAAATCTGCAGCTGATCACAGACCCTGTGCTAGCTTCATGATTTAATAATGTATCTTTATGTGGATTCATGACTTGAATCATTGCAAATATTAGCCTAATCAAATAGGAAACAATTTCATGAAAGCAAAATTAATCAAATTAGCAGCGGCTGCAACATTAGCATTAGGTGTTTCTTCAGCTTGGGCTGCTGGTATCATGCACCAAGGCGAAGTATTAGACACAATGAACAGCGGTGGCTACACCTATGTACAAGTTAAAGGCGAAGACAAAACTTTCTGGGCTGCTGGCCCACAAGTTGACATTACTAAAGGCGACACTGTTAGCATGAACGAGCAAATGTGGATGAATGATTTCACCAGCAGCACGCTAAACAAAACCTTTGAAGAATTATTATTTGTAGGCAAAATCGAGAAAAAATAACTCGCTTTAGTTTCAAATAAACGCATAATCGGCTAATTATCATTAGCCGATTTTTTTTGGTTAAATGTTCCAGTGGATCATTGATAATGACATTTAAACCTTGTGATAATTTTATGAACTCAACATCCGAATCTACCTATGAGTAACCTTTTTCCCATTGTTCAGTTTAAGCCAAAGTTTGCTGAAAAAGTCAGTCAATTAGTTCACCTTAGTGTTCAGCACATTGACCATCCTCGCTATAGCCATGAGCAATTAAACGCATGGTCAACAGCCCCTCGTTCAAGAAAACACTGGCAACTGAGATTGCAGCGCAGTCAAAGCTGGGTAATGCTCAGCGATACTCAACAACGCGAAACAGAGGATATCGTGGGGGTTATCAATGTGGAAACCGATTTTCATCATCGAGGCTACATTGATAGTCTTTATATATCGCCATTGTTACAGCGACAAGGGTTGGCAAATCGGCTTTATCAAACTCTGGAATTATGGGCCCAAGCACAAGGCTATACATCACTGAGTGTCGATGCATCTTACTTATCGAAAGGCTTTTTCCTTAAGCAAGGTTTTAAACAAATACAGCCAAGCTATCAAATCACTAAAGACCAAGTCATTAATGGCTTTTATATGACCAAAAGCCTGCTGAAATAATCTAATACTCAACTAACATAAAACGACAAACTCACTTTTTAAGTAATGGCTGCAGCATTTCTTCTAGGCCATTCAATTTCACTTCATACATTAACGCTAACTGCTCGCCCAATTTTCCCTCAGGAAAACCTTTGCTATGAAACCAGACTAAATAAGGTTCCGGTAATTCCAATAGTTTTCTGCCAGCATACTTACCAAATGGCATTTTTTGATTAATTGCTTCTAAAAGTAGTGCTTCATTCATCTAGATTATATTCCAACATTTTTTATCACATTATACTTTGGCTATATTCATTTGGCTTGATAATCGCCAATAAAATAGATTAACTCATCCTACAGCTTAGAGATTCTCGAAAATATATATATGAGCTAGTATCGATTTGAGCAAGTATCGATTTGAAAAAATACAGCTTTGAGTTAGCACAGCTTTGAATTAGCACAGCTTTGAGCTAATACAGCTCATGTTTACTGCAACAAACTCACTAAATTATTGCTGTTTGGTTAACGCTAAACAAGCTACATGAGAAGATCCACATTGATAACTGCATTTTTATCTCTATTTTAAATATAACATTTAGAAATATAAACCAACCCTATAATACTTTTTAGCTATTAAATAAGCTTGTTCGCCTATCCATTTTTCTGTGTAATTGAATCACAAAATGACAGCGTCAATGTTTTAACGCCCTAAACCACTCAATATCAACCAATTCACCTAACCAACTTTGGCTAAAAACCAATCAGTCAAAAAGCCGCCAATAATGCTGATAAGTCAAAAAGACACCTGCGAGTCAAAACGGCCTTATCGTCAATTTACCGCCAATTGACCTGTTACAACTCACCACATAAAGTTAATAGCATAAAGGTTAAATGTTACCTAAGGTTTAACCGAAAGTTTGGCTAAGTATTACTGCAACGAGTGTTTATAAAGTGGTTCTCGTTGCCCCATCAGGAGATGTAAAGATGATCATATTAGTCGGTGGAGAAAAAGGCGGTAGTGGCAAAAGTTGCCTTGCACAAAATGTCGCTGTATTTCTCGCAAAAGATGCTAAAGCAAGCATTATCATGGTTGATTGTGACCCACAAAGAACCACGTCAGACTGGATCCAAGCAAGAAACAATAATCCTGAACTTCCTGCTATTAATTGCGTGCAATTATACGGAAAAATACGCAACGACTTACTTAGTCTCGAGCAACATTATGATTACGTCATTGTCGATTGCGGCGGACAAGATAACTTAGCCCTTCGTGCGACACTTTCAGTGGCATCACATGCCTTAATGCCATTACGCCCTAAACGTCGTGATTTAAAGACCGTTGAACACATGGACGATATCATCGCAACTTGTAAGATGATTAACCCTAAAATGAAAGCTTCATTTGTTATCACCCAGTGCCCAAGTTTACCTAATCAAGCCGGTCGAATTTTTGAAGCAAAAGAAGTGTGCAACACTTTCGATATCAACGTGCTTGAAGCAATCACTTACAGCCGAAACATTTACGATGACAGTGAAGAATCTGGTTTGTCAGTCATTGAAATAGACCCTAGCGGAAAAGCAGCTAACGAAATTCGCAATATTGCCTGCGAATTGCTGGAAGTTGAGAATGCAGAACAACTTATCCAACAACGTAATGATGCCGGAAACGTTACGCAGCTGAGGGGGACTTATGGGGCTAGCAGATCTCAAGAAAAACGTTACGCCATGTAAAGCACAATTTTCGCCGCAGATGTCGGTTGATGACTTTATTGAAGCAGCAAACTTGTATGCCATGGGGAAACCACAGCGTCATACTCTTTCGCACGATGATTCTAATAAACACGCAATGGAACAATTATTTGCGTTAACCGAAGCCAATGAACCGCTAAATGCAGACTCAAACAAAGGGAAACCAAAGCCGTTCAGAAGAGCCACATTTACATTAAGTGAAGCAGCAATTGAGCAATTAACCGCCATGAGCTTGAGTAGTCATTCAGCTAAATCTAAATTGATCAGACAACTGATCCAGCAACACTTTTTGTTATCAGAGCAAGAACAACGAGCAATTGAAACTGACATAAACATCAAATAATCAGCAAATTAAAGGAATCTACATTTAAAAAATAAACTGAAAATACTAGGGCCTGTTGATCTTTCAAGGTTGTTTTTGCAGCGAGTTGTTGGACATTTATACAAGGCAGAGACTTTGTGGTGTAGTTATTCTACATAAAAAGTCGATAACGCAGTAAAAATGACCAACAAACGCTGCCCAAAGGGTTCGACTAAAAGCGCTTTACTCTTTGTTGGATGCATCTTTGTCAATAAAAGGGGCTTAGATGAATAGGCATCAACTCATCCGCCTCGATTAAAACGCTTTTATTTCGAACAAAACTTAACCAGCAAAGATCAACAGGCCCTAAGCATTAACCCAATAATTAATTTGAGTAACGCACTAAAAAAATAAAAATCCCTCCCCCCTCTTTGCTGGCATCAACTTTTGTTGATTGCCAGTTTTTTTATGACTAATTTACACTAGCTTTATTAGCTATATCTAAACTTACCCTTGAAAATCATACTTAGTCGCCCAATAACCTATTTAAGCTTATTACTTATTAACGAGGGCATATGTTTGCACTATTGGCTTTGATCATTGTTTCAATTATTGCCATTGGCCTTATTGTGTCCAAGCCAATGCGAACTCAGCGTCATAGAGAAAAAATCACGCTGCAACCATTTCCTAAAGCGTGGCGAAACATACTTAAGCGTCGATTCCCTTATTTCAAAGCGATGCCAACCGATCTTCAACTGCAACTTAAAAAACACATTCAAGTGTTTATTGCAGAAAAGGAATTTGTTGGCTGTGACGGCTTTGAGATTACAGATGAAGTCAAAGTCACCATTGCGGCTCAGGCATGCTTACTACTGCTGAATCGTAAAACGAACTTTTACCCAAAACTGAAACAGATTTTAGTATATCCATATGCCTTTATTGTCGAAAAAAGAGGCACTGACTTTGCTGGAGTTGAATCTAATCAACGTAATGTTTTACTCGGTGAATCATGGGGGAATGGAAAAATTATATTATCCTGGAAAAGCACTCTTGATGGTGCCGCAGATCCATTTGATGGTCAAAACGTCGTGATTCATGAATTCGCACATCAACTCGATCAAGAAAATGGCCAAGCGAACGGTGCGCCACCTTTGCGAGACATTACAGATTATTCAACCTGGTCGAAGGTGTTAGGTCAGGAGTTTGAAAACTTACAACACTGTGCAAAACAACAAGTCCCCTCATTGTTTAACTATTATGGCGCGACTAACCCTGCTGAGTTTTTTGCCGTTATTAGCGAGACCTTCTTTGAAAAACCCCATGAATTTTACCAACGACACAATTTGCTTTATAAAGAGTTAAGCCAGTTTTATCAGCTTGACCCCATCAACTGGCACTAGTGCCATACTGAGTTGATTTAGTATAAAAATACAACAAGGAATTTCCATGCAAAAAGCGCTTCTTACCTTTCTATTAACCAGCAGTTTATGGGTAATGTCATCACTTCCAGCAGAAGCCAATGACACGATTTCAGTTGAGTCGAGACAGCAAGCCAATACTTTATTAGATAAACTCCATCAAGATGCCAGTGATGCTAATTGGGATAGCTACTTTTCACTTTATGATGAGAAAGCCGTTTTTCTTGGTACCGATGCGACTGAGCGGTGGGATATGAGCCAGTTTGCAGGTTATGCAAGACCCACTGATGGATGGCACTATGAAGTTAAATCCCGCCAGTTACTACAATTTGACAATACCATCGTATTTGATGAGTTACTACATAGTGCAAGTTACGGTTTATGCCGCGGTACAGGTGCATTGCAACTCACTGAAAATGGTTGGAAAATTGTGCAATACCACTTAAGCATTGCTATCCCTAATGAAAATGCTAAAGCCGTAGCCAAGCTTATAGGGGCAGGATAATAGGAGTAGATTAATAGTTGCTGGTTAATAAGCCCAGAATACTATTTGTCATGATGGCCAATGGCATTAACCCGTTGGCCATCATTATTGGCAGTTTTGTTAATAGCCTTAGTTTACGGCTTTAATTTATAGCTTTAGTTAATAGCCTTAGTTTATAGCTTGGGCTTATTCTGCACTATAAAACTGCTTAGCAATGATACGTACTATCTCGTTTTTTAACCATTCAGGCCCATAATCATTCATATCGTTGTGTCTGGCTTTTTCAATCGTGACTACAGAAATATTTGCTGCATCTTCATCAACCCTAGGAAGCACACCTTCATCTGCAGGATAATCACTTGCTCGTATAGATAACACTTCAATATCAGGACTTCTTGGCAGAGCCACTCTGCGATGATCTAACGTAATAATACGAGCAATATATTGCACCTGTTTATTTGTGCTTTTGTTTGCCCCTGCACCATTTAGCTTTGATTTGTTGCTAACAACACCGTAATCAGCTAACCAAGCTGAAATATCGCCGCCATTAGAGTGACCCACCAGGGTGATATGATTAAAGTCATAGTTTGCATAATGATGAGCTTCAGCATGAAGCTCATCTCCGCTAAAGTACTCGTGAATGAAATCCAAAGTATTTGCGCCGCGCTGCCAATTTTCAGATCGTGTTTCCATAAATGGCTGAATACCTGATAACGAAGGATCTGACGGTAGCTCATGACGAACCGCAATAACTAGCGTGCCATGTTGCTGAAAGAAATGGCTAATGAATTGATAATCAGTATGCAACAATCCATACCCAGAACTTAGAATAACCACAGGGCATGGTTTATCTGGCGTACAAGCGAACTTAGATGCAGGATTATATAACTCAACAGGAATTAATCTATTTCGAGCAGTATCCATAATCTCAAGTGCTTGAGAAGCTTGTGGTGGATTAAGCGTTAATTCAGACGTTGAAGCTGTGAGGCGAAATGAGGTAATAAGGCTGCACAATAAGCTGCAGCACACTATAAAACGGTAAAGAGTTGAACGACTACAAAAGGAATTAAAGCCATTATTTGAAAGCATTTTCATGTTTAAAAGTAATCTCATTTGTAAAACTAAGTTCGAGTGTAAAATCAAGCTCATGTGTAAAACTAAGCTCATGTGTAAAACTAAGCTCATGTTTAAGCAGTTTCACAACAGTAATCCCCATCAAAAGAACAACCACTGTAGGTAAAATGCGTAAAACACAAACCTGTTGATATGTGAGTTTAAGTGAATATTTGTTACTTTACCGTAAGCCCAAAGCAAAGATTGGCCAATTGAGTTAAATGACAAAAGCTATCAAAATCTTGTTGAGTAAGCAGCCTTGCAGAAAATTGTTTGTCCGCATAAAACAAACCAATCGCTTTATCATTAACGACAATGGGCGCAACCATAAAACCATGTTTAAACTGGCTTAAGTCAAAATCTGAACCAATAAAAGCATCCATATCAGCAGGTGCTCTTTCATCAAACTCGTGCAACCACTTCGCCTTTTTACTGTTTATGCTTTGCAAAAATGGATTACTGTCGCCTGACATTTCAATTAAAAGTTGTTGCTTGAATTTATCCGCATCATCACCAAAAGCAATCCGTGGTGATAGTTGTTTTCGATTAGGAGACAGTAACATCACTGCGCAGCGATCAACTCCTACACCGTCTAAAACCCCTTCTAAAGTTGTTTGCACAACTTGATTAAAATCGGCTTTGTGAATCGCAAACTCTGTCAGCTCACGTAATTTTTTCAGCTGAAGAACCAAATTAGCTTCCCTAAATTGCTGTAAAGGTTCAGGCTTATCTAATGTCGATATTATTTCTGCTGTATCTGGCAAGTGTTGAACGAGTTCAATGGCTCCATAATCTTCAGCTAAACGTATCGTTGCTTCAGCACAGCGACTCAGTCGCGCTTTACATTGCTCTAAACTGATATTTTGAATTTCAGCAGCGGCAGTTAATAATTCATTTAGCTTTTCAGCATTTACATGGGGCTGATTCAAAGCATCTGTAATTTCGTTAGCTAAAAATATACTGCGAATTTCAGGCATTCTTTCATCAGGGTGTGACAAAGATGTGGTGAGCACATCCCCTAAGCCCCAAGCTCTAGCAATGCTTTGCGTTAACTGCGAGAACGAGGTACCAAGTTTTTCCCTGACGATAACTTTCTGCTGCTTAGGCGAGTCACACGCTAATAAGGCTTGATCTAAATGATCAACAAAATCACCGCCAATACTCCAAAAAGCACTTTCACCGATTCGATATAATAAAGAGGCGATAAACACCTCTTCACGCAAGGCTTCATCATAATCTTTGAGCATCACTCTCGAAATCATTGCTGACTGAAATGAGTGCGCCATCAATTTGATTAAACGCTGATAAACAGATTCGGAAAGGTTATGATTTTCTAAAAGACTCGTTAGCAGTTTGGCGGTAATGCAGATATTACGAATGGTATCAAAGCCGAGCACGACTGCTGCACGGCTAACTGTAGTTACATGGCTAGTACCTTTATTATAAATAGCACTATTGGCAACCCGTAAAATACGCGTGGTTAAGGCATTATCGTGCATAACACTTCGACCAAGAGACGCTAATGAAGACACATCATCCTTAGCAAGTTTCTCTAAGTCTCTAATAGTGGAACATAAAGCAGGCATTTCTTGATCACTAATACGTTTAGTCCAGTAATCGACACCTTTTGTTATGGGTAGTGAGGTTTTCAAGTACATACTCATCAATTATGACAGTATTTTTACTATAACCTTTTAATAACAATAAACTCATTATTTTTTGCAAAAAAAAACGGCTCCGAAGAGCCGCAACACAAGCGAATGGTTGAAAACTTACTGGGTAGGAAGTTAAAAATCCTCGCATTAAGAACCACTGCTAGCTTTCGCTAATATTCCGAATACTGGATAAAAACCCGATGAAACCTGTAGGTGAGTAACACCGGGGTAAATCAGCTGCAAAGCAGCTAAACTGTTACAAAGTTAAAAACGATTAAAACTGTTCTTCTTCAGTAGAGCCTGTTAACGCTGTCACTGATGACTTACCGCCTTGAATACAAGTAGTGACTTGGTCAAAGTAACCAGTACCCACTTCTTGCTGATGCGATACGAATGTGTAGCCTTTTTCAGCTGCTGCAAATTCAACTTCTTGTACTTTTTCAACATAGTGCTTCATACCTTCACCACGTGCATAGTCATAAGCTAAATCGAACATGTTGTACCACATGTTATGAATGCCCGCTAACGTAATGAACTGGTACTTGTAGCCCATGTTCGAAAGTTCTTGTTGGAACTTCGCAATCGTTGCATCGTCCAAGTTCTTCTTCCAGTTAAATGAAGGTGAACAGTTATAAGCGAGTAATTGGTCTGGGTACTGCGCATGAATTGCATCAGCAAATTTCTTTGCTTCTTCAAGACATGGTTTAGCCGTTTCACACCAAATCAAATCAGCATAAGGTGCGTAAGCTAGGCCGCGTGAAATAGCTTGGTCGATACCTGCATTAACACGGTAAAAGCCTTCTTCAGTTCGCTCACCAGTGACAAAGTCACGGTCATAAGCATCGCAGTCAGATGTCATTAAATCAGCAGCGTTAGCATCGGTACGTGCAATTACCAGTGTTTCAACACCGCTTACATCAGCCGCTAAACGTGCAGCAACTAACTTTTGAACCGCTTCTTGTGTAGGGACTAATACTTTACCGCCCATGTGACCACATTTTTTAACTGACGCTAACTGGTCTTCAAAGTGAACACCCGCAGCACCGGCATCGATCATTGATTTCATTAGCTCAAATGCATTCAGTACGCCACCAAAACCAGCTTCTGCATCAGCAACAATCGGTAAGAAATAATCTGTGTAATTTTCATCACCTGGATTCACTTCTTTGCCCCACTGAATTTGGTCAGCACGACGGAATGAATTATTAATACGTCCCACTACAGCAGGTACTGAGTTTGCAGGGTATAAAGACTGATCTGGGTACATAGTGCCCGCTAAGTTAGCATCAGCTGCTACCTGCCAACCTGAAAGATAAATCGCTTCAATACCCGCTTTAGCTTGTTGTACTGCTTGACCACCTGTTAATGCGCCTAAAGAGTTCACATAACCTTTCTTTGCACCGCCATTAATTAGGCTCCAAAGTTTTTCAGCACCACGCTGTGCGATGGTATTCTCAGGCACAACCGAACCACGTAACTTGACGACTTCTTCTGCAGTAAACGGACGCTTAACACCTTTCCAACGTGGGTTTTCAGCCCAATCCTTCTTAATCGCATCAATCTGTTCTTGACGAGTTAGTTGCTTATTAGTGTTAGACATAGTGTTACTCCTTCCTGTGTAATTCGTTTTGTTATGCTATTTAATGTCGGTATTCACACCCCAATGTGTCATACCATTTCTATCTATTAAGCTTGTTACAGCTTGTTGAACTCTTTAAAACTAAGCTGTTAGTAGCTCGTAACCTGGTAAAGTTAAGAAATCAACCAGCTCATCTGAAGTGGTAATTTCATCAAATAAACCCGCCGCTTGATTAAACTTACCTTGGTTAAATCTTTCGCTGCCAAGCTCTTGCTCTACTGTGCCAAGCTCTTCGCTGAGCATGCTTTTGAACAATGCTTTTGTGACTAACTTTCCGTTTGATAATGATTTTTCGTGTTGAATCCATTGCCAAATAGAAGTACGTGAAATTTCTGCGGTTGCTGCATCTTCCATTAAGCCGTAAATCGGCACACAGCCATTACCTTGGATCCATGCTTCAATGTATTGCAGCGCGATTCGAATATTTAAGCGCATCCCAGCTTCTGTTCGCTCACCAGCACAAGGTGCTAGTAGCTCATCAGCTAAAATGGGTGCATCAACATCACGAGTAATATGTAATTGGTTAGTACCAGTACCTATGTAGTCGTTAAAGATAGTCATTGCAGTATCAGCAAGACCTGGATGTGCAACCCAAGTGCCATCATGACCATTGCGAGCCTCTAGCTCCTTATCGCCTTTAACCTTTTGTAAGATGATTTCATTTTCTTCAGCTGTTTTAGCCGGAATTAATGCCGCCATGCCGCCCATCGCTAATGCGCCACGTTTATGACAAGTCTTAATCAGTAAGCGTGAATAGGCACTTAAGAAAGGCGTATCCATGGTCACAGCTTGTCTATCGGGTAAAACACGATCGGCATGTTTATTAAGTGTTTTGATATAACTAAAGATGTAATCCCAACGTCCACAGTTCAAAGCCACAATATTTGAACGAAGTTCGTAGAGGATTTCGTCCATCTCGAACACCGCAGGCAATGTTTCAATCAAACAAGTACATTTGATGGTGCCAGGCTTTAAACAAAAACGTTCTTCAACAAAAGCGAATACTTTTGCCCACCAGCGAGCCTCAACATGGCTTTCAAGTTTTGGGATATAGAAATAAGGGCCACTACCTTTAGCTAATAACTGGTGGTAGTTGTGATAAAAGTACATTGCGAAATCAAATAATCCACCAGGAATAGCTTCGCCTTTAAATTCAACATGTTTCTCTTTTAAATGCAGACCACGAACGCGGCAAATTAATACAGCTGGATCTTCATCTAAGGTGTAATGCTTACCCGTGTTTTCTGCTGTAAAACTGATATCGCCTCGAACAGCATCACGTAAGTTAATTTGACCTTGAACCACCTTTTCCCAACTAGGTGCTAATGAATCTTCAAAATCTGCCATGAATACTTTCACGTTGGCGTTCAGGGCATTAATAATCATTTTACGATCTACAGGACCGGTAATTTCCACTCTACGGTCAGTGAGATCTTCTGGCATGCCACGAATGCTCCACTCACCATCACGAATAGCGCGAGTTTCTGGCAAAAAATCTGGAAGCTCACCATTATCAATGCGTTGCTGCTTTTGTTTACGCTTACTCAGCAGCTCAGGTACTTCTTCATTAAACTCTTCACACAGCGCAGCAAGTAAAGAAAGCGCGCCATCATTAAAGATTGTTTCTTGGCCAGGGACCTTTGGACCAATTAACGCAAGTTCTGCGCTTGTTGGTAATTCAGTATCAGCACTTGGCTGCGATTTAGCATATTTAGCCACTAATTGTTCTGCTGTCATATTAAGCCCCTTGAGCATAAGTCAGTTTTAAAAAGAGAGAAGCCTGCACATTAAGCATGACTTTATAGATGAAAGCGGGTTGCGCTCTATTTCTCTATCTCCAAAACAAACCTGCCAAAATTTAACCACCAAATGTTTGTTTCGTACTAAAACCTAACCAGAAACGTTTGCATTTGCAACAGCTTGAAATGACCTAAAAACAATCAAAAACATGAAGATAAATTGGTATTACCAAACCACAAAAACCACCAAAGACTTGTTTTAACTAGACTTTTAAATAAAACAAATTATTAACACAATCTTAATGGTAAATTGTCTTACAACTTAACCAGACGCCATAGAAGGTAACTTAAAAGGTAATAAAAAAACATAGTGTAAACTTTAATTTACTTAAATTTTATGTATTTATACCAAAGTAGAATCAAGCTTTTGTTTTGAACTAACCTAAAGGTAAAGCAATCTAACTGATTAAAAACAATGACATAGATAAAGCTCCTTCAAAAGTGGATTCAAACAAGCGTTTTAAGTTGACGTTTACGTTAACGAAATAGCAATAGTAGAATAATTACTCTAGAGCTTGACCGATGTTGCCCGATCAACATCACAGAATTTCTTGGTTTCAATGAAAATAAATCGATTTTTTTTATTAAAAAGTAAAAAAACTGTCATTTTTCGATTTTTGAGCTGAAAAACCATCAAAAACACCGCAGTGACTAGAAGGATTAACTGCACGCTTCAACCATATATTCCCCCTCAACTTATGACTTAGGAGAATATGAGGCTAATTCAGAGGGCGTATGATTTACTAAAGCGTTAATTGAAGAGTTAATTGAAGCGTTAATTGAAGACTTAGTGCAGGGGGTAGCAAACATGATGGGAATAATCAGACATTAATAGCTAGCCTGCATATGGATGAACGAACACAGCTAGTGGTTGTAACCGAGCTTTCATGATCAACAATGAGTAAATTAGTGGTCAAATAAATAGTTAAATGAATAATTAAATGAATAGTTAAAGAAATAGCCAAATGATAATTCACAGCTATTGTTTTGAATGCTTACAACAGCAAGCCCCCAAGCGAAAGCATTGAAAGGCAATACTCTGAATACTTGCGCCTTAGATTGAGTGATTGATTGTTCATGAGTGTGACTGACTGACTGATTGGTTTATTGATTGATTGAGTGAGTACGAACCATAGTCCTCTGACAGGCACAAAGCACACAATACTAACCACAAGAATCTATACACAAGAATCTATACACAAGAATCAAAAGTCTGGAATCAAGAAATAGGCAGCAACAAGAAAGTATCAAGGATAAGTAATGCAGTAACAGCCAACATTGCCACAATAAAAACGATAGATAGCGGTGCGAATAACTAGCATTAAGAATAGAAATAATTGAAACAGCTATAGGTTGGTTGGATTTGTTTTGATATGAGAACTAAGCACGACACTGATACTTAAAAAAAGACATGCCTTACTTAAGACTTAACTACTCGATTTCGACCTTCAGACTTCGCTTTATAGAGCGCATTATCTGCACGATTAAGTATAGGGTCTAGGCTTAAGTCATCGTTAGTTAAATCACTCACCCCAAAACTACCTGTAATCGTAAATTGATGACCAGAGTAACGAGTATTGATATTAGCAAATGCTGTACACAAGCTTTGCGCGCATTCATATGCCAAATCAATATCAGTGAACGGCATAAAGATCGCAAATTCTTCGCCACCTAAACGGCAAACAATGTCACTGGCACGTTTATGTTCAGTAATCGTATCAGCCACCTTTTTTAACGCCCAGTCACCGGTAGCATGGCCGTAACTATCATTAATTTTTTTAAACCAATCTAAATCAATAACAATGACACTAATACAGCCTTGCTGAGCTTGCACTTGAATAAATTCATTCTCAGCTTTTTCGATGCCTGCGCCTCGATTATATAAACCTGTCAACGCATCTATTTGCGCTTGTTTACGGAATTGATTTCGCTGCATCCAAGCTGCTGACAACATCAAGCTCAAAAAAGCCACCGTGCCGACTAATACCGTTGAGAACATAAAAGAAGAGCTTTTTTCGTTATTCAACATACTACGCTGCTTAGCAATCATCTCATGATCTTGTACGAGTTGATTCAGTTCACGAGTTTTCTCTGCAGAATCGAACTTAACCATTTGGTAGGCATTTTCTTTTACTTTTTTCTCATTGATTATCTGCATATCTAAGGCATGAGCTAGAACCTGATATTGATAAGCTTCTTTATATCTACCTTGTCGATTAGCAAGCATTGATAATATTTCACTTACTTTTCTCTTAGGTAACATATAAATAGAATCATTGGGGAGCGCATTGACCAATTCAGCATAATGGGTAGCGGTTTCGAATTCTTTAATATGATAGTGGACTATCGCTAATAGTGCGTTTGTCCTTGATAGTTCGTAGCTGAAATTGAATCTTTGATAAACATTTAAAGCAGTTTCCAACTGCTCTTTAGCCTTACTATATTCACTCATTTCCAGGTTGATTTCAGCTAACCCTTTTAGAGCCATAGCCCCAACAAGAGAAAACTCGTGAGTTTGACAATAAGCGTATGCTTCGTCAAAAGTGGAGGTAGCTTCTTGGTAGAGTCTCAAATTCAAATTGCTGTAGCCTAGTCCTACAAGCCCATAGCAATGGCTTTTAGGTGACTGCTGTTTATTCAAGTCCAATAGTTTCTCAGAAATTCGTTTACTTTCTTTATATGCATCCATGTCTAGGTATACATTTAAAATGCGTAAATATGACTCTAGTTTTAATTCTAGATCTTGGTAGGTTTCTACTCGTTCAAGGTTCTTTCTTAATTCAATAAATGCAGAAGTGTAATTTTTTAGGCCTATATATGAAGTGACCTTATACATATAAGACTGGGTTAATAATATTCTATCTGTTGCCACTTTTTGTACATCATCTAGGCGAATAAGTGCAGTCTCAAAATTGCCTATCATTATTTGTCTTTGGGCATCGATCATCCATAACCTAGCAAGCTGGTCATTATTTAAAATTGAGCTTTTATCATGTAAGGCACTAAAAAGCACTCCCCCTTCATCAGGGGAAGTTTTCATCGTTTTTTCTAATTGCGATAACTCTATATCAATTTGCTGGTCAGTATTGGCAAAAACAAAAGGACTTAGAAAAAACAAAATCAATAATATAAATTTCAAGCCATTAGCCTAGGAATGATGAACAAACAATATTTTAGATTTATCAACATCCCCAATTAATGCACAGACTTTACCTTCATCGCATGACATTACAGCTTCTTGTTCCTCTTTACTCAAGCCGTAATCCTGCATGACTTTTTCAGGCGAGCTTTCATAGGCTTGTTTTAATTTTGCATCCGAGCTTAAATCCGTTAAAAAAGAGCTAAGTTTTGACATAGTAATTTCCATTTTAGTGTTGAAAGGTTTATCCAATATCGCAAGCTTCAATCCCAAGGCGCTTTAATATGTCGAAATTTAAAGCTAATTGCTCCGAGGGAGGTATTAATAATGTACTAATGGTGCTGAGTTCAACATGAGGCAACTGCTCAAGATTGAAACGTTCAATTCTAGGTTTTAAATGAGGTAAGGTAGCAGCTTCGTAAATGACTACCTCATGCTCACGCGGATACCACTGTGATAGATGCTCAACTAAGATCTCTAACCGCTCTGATGTTGTCGAAAATTCAGTTAACGTATGTTCGCCAGCTAACGATATTTGCCACAGGAGTAGATGGGTCTTAGGGTTAGGAATATGCTGATACAACATAAATTGAGTGGCTTCGTAGCTTTGATGTCCGGAAGTGCCAGGATCTATACCTAAATCAGCCCATAGGCACGATTCTGCAGAAATCCCTGGCAGCATTTCAGCTTGATAACCTTCTAATCTCGCCTGCTTAATCGATAAATGCGACACACAAGCAAAAACGCCAGGATGACCATACAAAGCAACAACCACGTTTAAGCCAAGACGTACTTGTTCGAGTATTGCATCGACCATTTGCGAATAAGTATCACGGCGATTTTTCACTTCACCTTTTTGGGCATAGTAAGGCTGAAGTGAGTGATGATTAGCATTTAAACTAACTAGCCATCGTTCAGTAAACCCATCAGGAACCAGCGAAAAAATGATATCTGCATTTTCAATGTAGCTTTTACTTAATACACTGATCTGCCCAGCTAATTGCAGACCGGTACCTACAAATGTCACCTTACCTGCTGATTTTTGAGGTGCCAGTGATTGTTGATTTTTTTTAATTTCTTTTGATGACATCGTTAATCATTATTCTTTTTGTCAAATTAGAGCGAATATTAAGCACGTATCGGGCTATGCAGGTTTATGAATTAACTTAATTAATCAATTTTTCTGTCTCAGCTAAAACCTATTATTCAAACTTATATAATTACTCTTGGATTTACCATATCTTTCTACATTTATGTAACAATTAAGCGCAATTACCTGAGTAATTAGTCAAGTTTACTAAGTTGTGAGGAACTAACTGACAGCTATCCACTCTATTATTCACACAGTTATAGCATCCAACAGTTAATAGCCACTTGTCAGCATAGGGAAGCCTTGGGTATGATGGCGTCAGATTTTTAGGAAATAGCGCAGACAATGATAAACAAAAAACAAAGTCTTACCCTTTTAGGCGCAGTTGCGCTATCAGTATCTTTAAGTGCCTGTAGTGTTTTTGATTGGTTAATCTATAAGCCTGATGTACCGCAAGGTAACTACATGGAGTTACAACAAGTAGAAAAGCTACGTGTTGAAATGACTAAAGAGCAAGCCGAATACATATTAGGTCGCCCAGTACTGCGTGACAGTTTCGCTGATAATATTTGGTATTACGTTTATCACTTTAAAAGTGGTCGTAATGCCAGCGTGACTCACAAAGAGCTTATTTTATACTTCGACGGTGATTTACTCACCAAAGTTGAAGGCGATTACAAATTAAGTGATGACTTTGATACACCACTTAATGAAGGTGCGCTGCCAACCGTATCTGCGCCTGTGGTTGCTCCGTTGCTACCTGAGCAAGAGCCTAACGCCATTCGCCGTGATGCTAAGCCACTGGTTGAAGAAGAACGTATTTCAAAGGAAAATGACGTTCCTAAAGGCGGTAATCAGAATCGGCCAAAAGGCGAGTAACCAAATTATACTCATAAAAAAGCGGACAGCATTAGCTGTCCGCTTTTTTATACGTAAAACTCGTTACATATAGCATTACGCATCAATATCACATGGATAGCTTAAGTTTATAAATTAAAGCTTAGCACCAGTAATTCTGTTGCTGCGCCCTTCCTCTTTGGCTTTTTCAGCTCGCTTACGGCGTACATCTTTAGGGTCCGCAATGAGTGGCCTATATATCTCAATACGCTGACCTTGTTGCAGCACTTCATCATGCTTGGCTTGGCGGCTGAATACTCCAAGTTTGACCTTTTCAAGATCAATTTCAGGGAAAAAACTGACAATATTACTCTGCTTAACAGCCTCAATAAAAGTGGTGCCAGGCATCACACTAATGGTGATAATTTTTTGTTGCGTAGGGAGCGCATAAATCACATCCACAGAGAATGTTTCAACGTCATTTGTCATTGTAAATTACCTTGGCTCTATCGGTAAAAGCCGTCACCATCGAATTCATTAACTCTTTAAATACTCGGCCAAATGCCATGTCCGCAAGCGGGTTTGAAAACTCAAAATTTAAGTCAAACTCAACTTTGCAAGCATCTTCCGTCAACTCAGTAAAACGCCAAATGCCATCTAAGTTTTTAAATGGGCCATTTTCAAGGGCAAGAGACACGGATTTTCCAGGCACAACCTGATTGCGGGTCGTAAACGTTTTACGAATACCCGCTTTAGATACATCAACCGATGCGACCATTGTCTTACCATCAAACTCAAGGACTTTACCGCCCACACAGCCAGGTAAAAACTCATGGTACGACTCAACGTCATTTACCAGATCATACATTTGCATTGCACTGAAGCGTACAAGCACATTTTTTGAAATTTTTGGCATGAATAACAACACTATCGATAACAATCTGCCAATTTTAACACGCTTGAAGTAAAACGCATCCATTACGATTAAGGAATAAACTCGCATCTTTAAGTGGTTTGGGTATAATCCCTTGATTAGTTTATTCTCTCCCCCATATCTGCAGTATGTGAAAACGAGCAGATCTTTTAAATGGGATAACAGCGGGCAGTACACGCGATTATGGTAAAAAAGAATTCGAAAAAATCAAAGAATCCACCCGCTACGATTACACGTAATAAGCGCGCGACCTTTGAATTTAAAATTGAAGAAAAAGTAGAAGCTGGACTTGAGCTACAAGGCTGGGAAGTTAAATCCTTGCGTATGGGTAAAGTGACCTTAGCTGATTGCTATGTTTTCATCAAAAACGGTGAAGCATTCATGCATGGTTGTACTGTTCAGCCCCTCAACACAGCGACGACCCATGTAGTATGCGATCCAGTTCGTACTAAAAAGCTACTAATGAAGCGCAGCGAAATTGATAAACTTGAAGGCTTAATTGAGCGTCAAGGTTATACCTTAGTGCCGCTATCTCTATACTGGCGCAAAAGCGCTTGGGTAAAAGTAGAGATTGGTCTAGGTAAAGGTAAAAAAGACCATGACAAGCGTCAAGACACTAAAGAAAGAGAATGGAAAGTCGAACAGTCTCGCGTAATGAAAAAGAGCAGACTGGACGGATAATATACAAACGATTGTATTTTAGTGGAATACGCTAGGTATTTTAGCGTTTACCCGATACAATCAACAAACTTTGGGGGCGATTCTGGATTCGACAGGATTCACGAAACCCTGGGAGCATGTCGAGGGGCGGTTGGCCTCGTAAAAAGCCGCACTGTTATAGTTGCTAACGACTCTAACTACTCTCTAGCAGCTTAGGCTAGCTAGCCATCTTACCCACGTCTCTCAAATGGGCAGGGATTCAAGATGGTCATATTACATTTGATAGCGAGGGAACTCCGTCCGAGGGTGAACCGCGAAATAGTATCGGACTCGCCAATTGCAATCCTGTCTTTCGGAGTGTACTTGGTTAATCAAAAGAGAGACTAAACATGTAGCGCCTTGGATGTAGGCTTTCTGGACGCGGGTTCAAATCCCGCCGCCTCCACCAAATACTTAAAAGGGCTTAACCGCAAGGTTAAGCCCTTTTTCTTTGTCTTAAGATATAACATTTACGTCTCAAATTATTCAAAACACTTCAATTGATTAACATTCGGCGGCGGGAGCTGAACCCAGATCCATAATTTTCACATAAAAAACACCTGCTTGTTGGCAGGTGTTTTTAATCTAAATTGGCAATAATGCTAATTAGTTTTGTTTTCTAACAAACTTAGATTTAAGCATCATTTGACCGTGGCCATCAACTTTACAATCGATGTCGTGGTCTGCATCTACAAAGCGTTTGATGACCGCTTTAGTGCCAACTTTAAGAACGAGCGAAGAACCTTTAACTTTAAGATCTTTAATCAAGGTTACTTTATCTTCTTCAGCCAGTAAGTTACCGACAGCATCTTTTAAAATGATTGCATCTGGATCGATGATTTCTTCATTCGGGTTCCATTCATGAGCACATTCAGGGCAAACTAATTGTGAACCGTCTTCGTATACATATACAGATTCACATTTTGGACATGGTGGGATAGCGCTCATGGTAATTTCTCTCAATTGATATAAGTTTTCAGGCTGATTAGCCGAAGTCATTCCACTAATAAGCAGAAATAGATGTTTTACATTATACGTAATTTATTGGATCTCAGCCAGTAACAGCACATTACTCGAGTCACAGTTATAACACTGAGATACTAGATTACAACAAGACTGCACCTTTGAGTTTTGCACCTACAAGATAGTAATTCCCCTTACACCTCTGAACAGTACAATTTTTCGCTCACTTGCTGTTGACCCTAGGTCATATTCAGCTCATATTGATACATAATTGTTAATATTTACATCAACTTCTACAACATTTATCGGTTTGTTATTTGGGAGCAGAATATCTTGTTATTATTAGTAAGGCCTAGCCTTTGAGTTTAATTGCTCACTATCTCCATAAATGGAAAATTAGGCTGGGTATCTTTTTTGTGCTTGTCTGTATATGGCCTATTCAAACTTGGGTCATTTCGTTAATGTCCCATGATGCACTCACGCCGTATGAAATTAATCTCACTCTACCCTTATCCGACGAGCTAAATCAGCAATACGGTTTATCCACTTCAAGTCACATAGAAAGCGTGTTTGTCAGTGGCAGTTTCTCCGATTGGCACCCTGACGATGCCTATTATCAAATGCGAGCTAATGGCCACAATCAATGGCAATTCACATTACCCCTTCATCATGGCGACATAGAATACAAACTGGTTTTACAGGTTAAAGGTGAACAAGATCCTATTTGGATTTTAGACCCTTATAACCCGAATACATCAGTTAACCCATGGGGAAACAAGAACTCGTTAATAGAAGTCGCCGATTGGCCAAAAATTGCGTTAATAACTCAATTGCTGACTTTTGCACTGATTGGCTCTTTTCTATTATTTTGCTTACTTGAGCCCTTACTCTATTGGTTGCTGCATTTAAAAATGCCATTGCATCGCAAGCTAATGCTAACCAATTTGTTGATCCTTGTGTGTGCTCAAGTGATTTTTTTCAGTTACCAATTACATCAAAATAGACAGTTAATTAAGCTGAGTGTCAGTGACACCTTACACAATATGCACTTGCTTTTAGCCAGTAACCAGGTTGATATCACTGATTTAACCAGCCAAAAAACGCAAATAGATAAAACCATTAGTCATTTCTTTAACCAAGCGACAACTCGCATTGATAAAAAGCAAACCAGTCTATTTCAAATTACCTTGTCAGACTTTGCGGTTCTCGATAACGATGGCCAGCTGATTTCTTTACATCATAGACAACAAAATGAATCGATTCAGCTTGATAGAGCCACAAAACTGGGATTTAACTCTACCTCAGATTATTTTGTCAAAGGCATGTGGTCCAAGTTAATTCCACTAGCAAAACAAGATGCACTCAATGGCCAGTTAATTACCGCTAAAAGACCGCCAGCCATTCGACATGTTGAAACTAATAAAACGCGCCAAGGAGAATGGGTACTGGGCTTTAGCCAGGTCATGCAGCCTATTATTGAGCGGGGCCAACTGATGGGGTTTTACGGTGGTTCTATTCAAGTGAAGCTTTATGGTGCAGAACTATTAAATACACTTATCTTTCAATTAATGTTGCTGTCTGGCGTATTGGCGTTAGCGAGTTGGTTATTAATGAGTGTAGGTAAAATCGTTACCGCGGATATTTTAACTTTGACCAATTGGACCCAAAAAGTGGTCAAAGGTGACTTAACCCAAAAACTAAAACTGAATAGCCAAGATGAAATCCAGCAACTCGGCGATAATTTTGAAATCATGCGCCAGTCTTTAGCTGAAAGCTTTCATCAAATTGAACAGCAAAACAGTAACCTATTTAAAGAGGCTTATTTTAATAATCTCACTGGGTTACCTAATCGCAAAAAACTCTATGCTGATTTAAGCAAGCATCAAGCAAGTTCTTTGTTGGTATTCAACATTAACAACTTTGGTGAGATAAATGATTTTTATGGCATAACCACTGGCGATACTATCATTCAAAAGGTCGCGAATGGCCTGGAGCTGTCTTGCGCCCCTCACAGCCTTTATAAAACAGGGGCTGATGAGTTTGTAGTACTCATGGCTTGTGACTGCAGTGATCAACAACTGCAACAATTAGCAGAACACATCATTGACCATATCAGTCATCAAGCGATGACAATTGATGGTAATGAACTCTATGTCACCTTAAGCGCAGGTGGAGCACATTGCGTTAACGACCAATATTCTCAATTACATCAACAAGCAGATTTAGCGCGGCGTATTGGTCGTCGTCAGTTCCAGCGATATCGATTATTTACGCCAGATATGTCAAACCCAAAAGCCTTTGAAGCGAACATGCATCAAAACCGAATGTTGGTATCAGCTGTTCAGCATGATTGGGTGACGCCGTATGTGCAGTTAATTAACCCCTTGTCAGCCGATGCACAGCCTAAATTTGAGTGTTTGATGCGAATCTGTCTTGACGATGGCACAGTGCTGACACCTGCGATGTTTATGCAAACGGCTGTACGTTCAAGACTTTATCCTCGGATGATGAAAGCCATGTTAGAAAAGTCATTCTCTCTCTTTAGTCAGTTACCTTATGAGTTTTCGGTGAATATTTCACTGGAGGATATTGCTGATACTGAGCGAGTTGCAGAGCTACTTGAGCTGCTTAAGGCAAACCCGGAGACCTCAACCAGACTGACCTTTGAATTGCTCGAAAGTGAAGAAATCACCAACTATGATTTAGTCCATGACTTTATTGTGAAGGTAAAACCTTTCGGCTGTAAAATTGCCATTGATGACTTTGGTGCAGGCTACTCTAACTTTGTCCATTTAATGAGTCTTGATATCGATGTCATCAAAATTGACGGTTCATTAATCCGCAATCTTGATACCGACACCAAAGCGCAACACTTAGTTGAAACAGTGACCCATTTTGCCAAAAAAATGAACATTAAGACGGTAGCCGAATTTGTAGACTCAGAACAAGTACTCTCACAAGTAAAACACTATCAAATTGATTATGCCCAAGGCTTTTTACTTGGAAAACCGGAAGCCTCGATTGAAGCCGCCTTATCTATCCAAAGAGACAATAGTGCTTAGCCCTTATTAATAAACATTAAGTACTAATTAACTGCAGTACTAATTAAGTGAAGCACTAATTAAGTGAAGCTGTTATGTCCACTTTAAAGCGACATAAAAATGCTGCGAAGTGACGCAGCATTGGGTTTAAGCTAAGGGGATTAATTGTGCGAAATAAGCAAACTAAAGCTAATTCATGCTTTTAGTTACACTAACTCAGCAAGCATGGCATCGTCATAAGCGGTGAGTTCAAGTCCATCGCGCACTCTAGTGACATAATCAGGGTTGGCGATAAAAGCTCTACCGATTGCTAATAAATCAAATTGATTATTCGCAATCGCCTTACTACCTGTTTCGGCGGTATAACTGCCCACCCCCACTAATGTTTGCTGATATTGCTGGCGTAAATAACTAGACGCCGTTCCACCTAAATAATCAAACTCCATCGCATCATCAAATATACCAAGATGTATAAATGCCAAGTGACGGTTTTCTAACTGCTTTAACAGTGTATCGAATACCGCTCTATCACCTTGATTAGGTTCCATATTGAAATATGCACCAGGTGATAAGCGAATTGCCGTTCTATCACTGCCGATAGCTGCAATAATTGCATCGACTACTTCAACTGCAAAGCGCGCCATATTTTCAGGTGTTTCACCGTATTCGTCTGTGCGGTTATTACATGAGTAATGCAAAAATTGATCGATTAAGTAACCATTGGCACCGTGGATTTCTACCCCATCAAAACCCGCTTCGATCGCATTACTTGCTGCTGTTGCGTAGTCACTGACTAGTTGCGCAATATCTGCTTGAGTGGCGGCTTTAGGCTGCTGATAGGTTAATTCGCGATTTCTAGGTATGGTACCTTCGATACCAATATTCGATGCTGAAATCACTTCGCCATTTTGCTCACCAAAAAAGAACGGATGAGCGACACGCCCTGTATGCCATAACTGCGCGAAAATCTTGCCGCCTTTGTCATGTACAGCCTTAGTGACGACTTTCCAGCCTTCAATTTGCGCTTGTGTATATAGGCCAGGGGTATTCACATATCCTTGACCATCGGGGCGGATAATGGTCGCTTCGCTAATGATTAATCCTGCATCGGCTCGGCGGGCATAATATGCTGCCATGGTTGCGGTAGGCACTAAGTTATCATCAGCCATACAACGAGTCAGTGGCGCCATAATTATTTTATTATTCAGGGTTAACGTGTCATTGAGCTTATACGGGGTGAACAAGGTGGCGGTCATAAAATACTTCCTTGATAAAAACGGTTTAACAAACTGAATACGCAAATCAATTTTACTATTCGGCCTGATAACATTCGAACATGAAAAAGCGACTCACTAGTAGTCGCTTAAAAATACGCTTTGTATGTACGTTGTAAATAAAAATTTAGTTCTGAATTAGACTAAATTTTTCTGAGCGTAGACACGTTCACCTAATGAGTTGAGGATTTTACATTCACCATCAAGTACAGCAATAATCGACTTTCCTGCTCTAAAATCATTAGGCAGCATTACCCTGCCCGTTTCGCTTACATCTAAGCCTGTCAACACGGTATTTTTCATTAATAACCCCACAGGAGCCTCATAAAATAATACTGTCACCGTCGCTTTATTTTCGTTATCAGTGGTGGCCGGTTCTTGAATCACTTTTGTCATATTTTTACTCTCTTACCGATGCTAACTACATGCTTACGATATGTTTTTTATATCACTTGTTTCAGTCTAGACGATTATTGTTGCTAATACCTCATTCAAGCAATCAATATCTTACACAAATTTAACACCATCTATGGTAAATTAATCCTAATAATCCTATATCGGCTGATCTGCATCAACTGCAACGCCCATATAGACTAAACAGCTGCGATTATTTTTGTTAGAATCAGCGGCAATTTTTCGAAATTCAAAACGAGATCAAGATGGGAAGAGCATACCAAAACCGCAAAGAATCTATGGCAAAAACTGCCGGCCAAAAAACGCGTATCTATTCGCGCTACGGTAAAGAAATATACGTTTGTGCTAAAAATGGTGGTTTTGATCCTGATGGTAACCTTGCGTTACGCAGCCTAATTACCCGTGCAAAGAAGGATCAAGTCCCTACTCACGTTATTGAACGCGCAATTGAAAAAGCCAGAGGCGGTGGCGGTGAAGATTATGATACTGCTCGCTATGAAGGTTTCGGCCCTGGTGGTTGTTCAGTTATCGTTGACTGTTTAACCGATAACGTAAAGCGTACATTCACTGAAGTTCGTCAAGCATTCGTTAAAAACGATGCAAAATTAGGCGGACCAGGCACAGTTGCTCATAGTTTTGATCATCAAGCGGTATTTGTATTTGCTGGTGACGATGATGAAGCGATTCTTGAATTATTAATGATGGCTGATGTTGATGTAACTGACGTTGAGTTAGAAGATGGCATGATCAGCGTATTCGCGCCTATTACTGAATTCAGCAAAGCACGCATTGCTTTGACCGAAGAAATTGCTGACATCAACTTTGAAGTTGAACATATTACTTTTGTACCTCAAGCCATGACTGAACTGACTGGTGAAGATGTTGAAACCTTCGACAAATTCATTAACGCGTTAGAAGATTGTGATGATGTACAAAACGTTTACCATAATGCAGAAATTAACGATTAATCTGTGAGTTTCTTGCAATAAAAAACGCAGTCATTTGACTGCGTTTTTTGTATCTAACTCATATTAGCTTGATTTACTTAAGATCCATTTCTTGGACTCGTTCATAAGCAATTTCAGGCGCTGTGACTTCTGGTTTGGCGTGCAAATCAGCTTTTAGCTGACCTTTTCGATGCTTTAATGCTGCATCAAGTTTTTTGCCTGCACTTGAAAGCGCAGGGTACATAACAGGGTCTGAGGCTTTGGCGGCTATACGACTTCCTTCATAATTTGTCGTGATTTCAACTTCAAATTCGCCGTGTTCTTTTGAGATGATGATATCGAGTGATATTAACGTTGGGAAATGGCTGGCAATTTTAGTGAACTTTGCGCTAACGTCTTCTTTTACAGTATCTGTAACATCAACATGGTGACCTGAAAGATTTATTTTCATAGATAACTTATCCTTTAATAATATAGCTTGGCTATATACTTCACTTTCTAGCAGATATTTGTGCTTACATAAGTAGATTTGGGGGCGTATGTCCTAGATCACAAGGGTAATCGCATTAATCATTGTTAACTTAATAAACAACCTGCTTCCATTTTCATACTTATGTCATTTATTTAGTTTACAGCTTTAGTATAGACATAAAACCACAACAAAATCTGCAACTTTTGTCGTCTTTACGCTGAATTTGTATTTATTGTCATTTTTCAAACAATTAAGCGCACTTTTTGATTGTTTTTCATTCTATTAGCCGTGATAAAGTTTGTGATAGATTGTTCATGTACGGTTTATCCGCCAATACAGATGCAATAATGCTCAGGGTTAAAGCTGTAAGCGTTGATAGTATTAACCACAAATACTGAATAAAACGACTATTACTCTCTCAATAAAAAGCCCAGCTAAAGCTGGGCAATAAAAGTGAAGCCTATAATAACTAGGCTAATATATACTCTTCATTACTGGTTTAATTCACCGAAGTAACGCTCAACACTGGCGAGCTTGAACTTGGCCCAGTAACCGTAAAGCGATAAGTCCCCGCTGTTGCCACATCAAACAGCATGTTTGCGCCTTTTGAAGCCAACGTTTTCATATCGCCTTCAACAACAGCTTCTTCACCTGCTATCGCGCCCAAATCAACAGTTGACCAATCTCCGGTAGCAATCTTAAACTCTGCATTACCCGCTTCTAAAGCGATATCAACAGTGTAAACAGATGAACCTTGATAGCTCAGGGCATCAACTTCGCCCCAACCATTCATTCCGCCACGAATATACACAGTATTAGTGCCAAACATTTCTGTTTTATTGACAGTTAACATTGGCTCTAAACGATTACTCATATCAAAAGTAAAAGTGTACATTTCTTCAGTTTCAAAGTTGAGACTCATATTCGTCCCAGCAACCGCTAACGCTTTGGCAGCATCTAAGGTCACTGCACCATTATCATCTAAACTGCCGTAATCAACTGTAGACCAATCACTTGAGGCAACTTTAAATTCATGGTTTGCAGCTGATACCAATATTTCTGCTTGGTAAATACTGCCGCCCATGTAAACCAATTCATTGGTTTCGCCCCAACCATTCATGCCGCCACGAACATAAACACTCGTGCCGACGAAAGGCTCTTCGTTGTATACGGTGAGTACTGGGTTATCTTTATCTGCTGCATTAAGTGAGAACACATAAGTGGCATCTGTTGCTGCTGTAAAGCTTAAGTTAGCTCCGCTTGGGGCAAGTTGCTCTGCAACATCTTCTTCAACGCCAGCTTCAGCATCAGATACGCCGCCAAAATCAACGGTGCTCCAATCTGCTGAGGCAATTTTAAAGTCATAGCCACCAGCGGCTAAAGTAATGGCAACGCGATATTCACCACTACCAATATAAGTAAAGCTATCCACTTCACCCCAGCCGTTCATGCCACCACGAACAAACACTTCTGTGCTGCCATATGGCACAACATCTGGCGCACCCGCTGTAGCATTAGCACTTAAACCTGTACCTTGTGTATCACCCTGATTTTTAACAAATACAGCGGTGGTATAAGCAGGGACAGTAAACGTACCTTCTTCAGCACCCTCGCTAAAGTTGGCACTTTGCACTGTGGTGTCAATCGACATAGATAAACTAGGATGCAAACTAAACCCAGATGCTGTCGGCACTGTATGAGACTGCTCATTTTCACTGCCGTTGATCATCACGACCATGGCATCAACTGAAGGATCTATATCAGTTAAATCAGCACCATCATCAATACTCATCACAATCACGCCCTGAGTCTGATTTTTGCCAATATTATGGAAACCAACACGGTCAATAATGTCTTGCTCAGTCGTTAAACGCAGTAATGGGCTCGTTTTACGTATAGATAAAAACTCATTAAAGACGTTAGAAGCAAACTCAATTTCAGACATAGAAGGGGCTGAATTAGGATTACCCGCAAGCGCTATAATTTGCTCCATTTTCTCAGCATTATCTTGCTCTAACGGTAAGCCTACATTCCAGTTATTGCTGCCTTTAGTAAAGTCGACCCAGTTAAACCAATCGCCGGAATCATAAGTATTTCGGTCTAATGATTTTGAGCGCAACATGTCACCACCCATTTGTAAAAATGGAATACCTTGGCTCATTAATGGAATCGTAGCGGCAATATTTTGCACTCGTACGCGGCTATCTAACGATAAACCAATATCATTTGAACACTGTAAAATATCCCATAGAGTTTCGTTATCATGCTTTGATACATAGTTAATACTGTCTGCAGGATCTAAGGTGTAACCTGTTGGCTGTGAGTTCCAGCTAAAGCTACTCCCGGTGGCAGTATTGCCGTTAAAGTCTTTTAGTACGTAGTTTTGTAAGTTACCTGCCATTGATAAGCGCAGAGTATCTTGGTCACGCAGATAATCGTCTTTTTGCTCTAGTGCAAATAAAGCCCCCCCTCGAACGGCCTCACGAATGCGGTCATTGTAGGTACCGACTTCACTGCCTGCCATATTGGCTTGAGTGGCCTGTTCGAACAATCGATTATCGGCGACTTCACCAAAGTTCCAACCTTCACCGTAGAAGTAGTTATCAGCATCCACCGCTTGAACGGCATCACGGGCGGCTAAAATACTGCTTTTAGGCATATGTCCCATGACATCAAAACGGAAACCATCAAAGCCATATTGTTCAGCTAAAATCACCATGGAATCAGAGACAAACTTATCCATCATTCGATGTTCAGTTGCCGTATTATCGCAACAGGTTGATGACTCAATATTACCGCTAATTTCGTTATAACGGTGGTAATAACCTGGCACGACTTTATCGAGCACTGAGTTATCCCAAAGCCCAGATGAACTGGTATGGTTATACACCACATCTAACACGACTCTTAGCCCTAACTCATGTAAAGCTAAGTTCATTTCACGCAGTTCTTTTACACGAGCAATGCCATCGGCATCGCTAGCATAACTGCCTTCAGGTGCAATAAAGTGCTGAGGGTCATAACCCCAGTTAAAGCTGTCATAACCGCGCATAGCTTCAACTAATGCTTGAGCATCTTTTGAGCCTGGTAATGCTCCTTCTAGGATTGATTCAATTGTGGCTGATTTATCTTGGGTAACACAGGCATCTGCATTATCTTCAATCTTGTCACACAAGGTGCCTAAAGTGTCTGTTATATCAACTCGCTCTGCCGGATCTTCATTAACAGTAGCGATATCATTAACAGGTAATAAATGGAAATGAGTCACGCCGCTTTCAGCTAATTTACGCAGATGCTCAACAGGTGCACTACCCTCTTCAGTAAAGGCTAAATATTTGCCACGATTCGCTTCTGAAGTGCTTTCATCACGCGCACTAAAGTCACGTACATGCCCTTCGTAAATCACGATATCTTCAGGGTTTGCTACCGTCATGACTTCGTGGTCATCCCAACCTTCTGGCTTTAAATCATCGTCACTTAAATTAATAAATTGACTATAGCGGCCATTGGTTGACACATTCAGAGAATAAGGGTCCGTTGATTCAAGTGTTTCAATAGCTTTAGTTACAGGATGGAAAACGGTGAGTTCGTAACGGTAATACATTCTGTCTAAGCTCATATCACCGTTAAATGTCCAAATCCCCGTTTCAGCATTTAAGGTCATCGACTCAGTGTTGGTTAAGTTTTTAGCTGCATCATAAACGTTCAAATTCACCGTCTGAGCTGTTGGTGCCCAGACTTTCGCCATGATGTTACTGCCATCATAGATTATGCCTAAGTCAGCTTCATCAGCATCATTCTCACCAGCGGTGTAAAGTGCATCAAGTACTTTAGCGGCTTGCACATGGGTTGCAGCAACAGGTTTGTTGTCGCCATCATAAGCCACCATGACTAACTGGTTTTTAGCGACCATTTTAGCTTCATCAGCACTAAAGTTTGCTTCATAAGCTGGCCAATCCGCTAAATGCGGTACTAGGGCTTTTTGCGCATCAGTGAGTTCACTAGTGACCACTTCAACTTGTGTGCCACTGATATTGCCTGCGATATCGCTCTCAATACCTGCGGTTGCAGAATGATGAATGACAAACTTTGCAATTCCGTCCGCTGACTGATTCCATACAAAAGTATTTTGATCTAACCAATGGGCACTTGCCCCCTCAATAGAGAAACCGACATCCAATATAGGGAAGTTATAGACATCAGGAGTGCCATCAATTGTAAAATTAGCGCGATCAAATTGCGCCTCTATTGCAGTAGAATCTTCATAAGCCTTGAGGTTAACCGACAAATCACCTGCAGATAACGCCTTGGTATCACCATCATGGATAATAAATTGGGCACACTCTGAGTACCCTTCTTTAAGATTAAGGATCCAATAAGCACCGTAGTTTTCATCAACACCATCAAACAGGTGGCCATTACTCCATTCTGTGGAGTCAAACGGTGGGGCATAGCTATTACAGGCATCGTTATTCCAAGTATGGAGCCTGTATGCCGAATAATTCGGATTCGTTTCGGTGTTATTATTATCCTTCAAGCGGTTGTAATATAGAACAGCTTGATTTTCACCAGCTAAAACCACAGGTAAAGGTAAACTGTCGTTATAACCAACAATACAAGCTTCATTTTTGGCATCAGGGAAAGTCGGTGCTTTACACACTTTTGCTGGC
This sequence comes from Shewanella sp. 10N.286.52.E4, assembly GCF_041468785.1. NCBI lineage: Bacteria > Pseudomonadati > Pseudomonadota > Gammaproteobacteria > Alteromonadales > Shewanellaceae > Shewanella > Shewanella sp. 10N.286.52.E4. The sequence goes on along the minus strand of NZ_JBFRJJ010000016.1, from coordinate 28,854 downwards.
GGAGCCACACATTCAGTGCCTGTAGAGTTGGGAATGTTTGGCGAACTACAAGTCAATAATACCTCACCTGGTTCTGATGATTCACTACCACAGCCTGTCAATGCTGTGATACTAGCTGCAACCGCAGTCAATTTTATTATTTTAGAAATACTCATCATGAGTGGGCTCTCCCCATTGAATATGTTTTTATCAAACGTGATACTTGGTGTTTATTCTCTTGATTTTCTTTCAAGTGATTACATTGCATAAGTGAACCCCAAATAATATTCACGCCCAAAATATTGAATCGTTCCTGTTTTTTGCTGGGTGCCAAAATAACTTTTGGTGGGTTCATCGGTTAAATTGTTTACTTGAAATAACACACCTAACCCATCTGTGACTTGATAAGACGCTTGATAGTCAATGACTGTTTCACCATCAAAGTTGACCACTTGCTCATTAATCGCCACTTGTTCTGACACAAACTCATCGCGATAACGCGCACTCACTCGGGTTTCAAACCCTTCATAGGAATAGAACAGTGTTGCATTAGCAACGTTATTAGATAATCCAGGTAATGATTGAATCGTTGTATCACCACCTAAACTGGTGATAGATTCAACCTCTGATTCGGTATAGGAATAACTGGCATTAAAGCCTAAGCCTGACCAAGCATCAGGTAAGGTTGAAAATACTTGGGTATAAGCTAATTCCAGGCCGCGAATGTAACCACCGTTAGCATTATTTACTGCGGTGGTATAAGTGCCGTTATAGGTGGGTACACGGGAATTATTATCAAGCTCTTTGTATTCTGGGACATTAAAGCCATTCCCTGCAAAATCGAAATCAGTGATACCAATGGTATCAATGAATGAGTCAATATTTTTGTAGAATACTGCGGCAACTATCGCACCGTCATCAAGGTAGTATTCATAAGATAAATCATACTGATCGGCATAAAATGGTTTTAAGAAAGGATTGTTAGTACTGGAACCATTGATTTCGCCATCATCTGAAACCGTTGCACTAATATCGCCAGCAAGACGATTAATTGGCGGGCGAGACATCACTTTTGCCGCAGCAAAACGCACTTGTGAGTCGTCAGTAACTTTGAAGTTTAAGTTAATTGATGGTAGGTAATCGGTGTAATCCACACCTTGTACCGTAGGTGCATAGTTTTGATTGATAATGCCTATGTCGTCTGTAATGTTTTGCGCACCTAACTCAGGCTCCCCACCGACATTTTGCAACATGGTTGCTGACTGGTCAGTGTTAACCACACGCACGCCAAAGTTACCCGTTATAGGCAAGCTGCCTATTTCTAGATCGATATTAGCCATCACATAACCAGAAAAGACCTCTTCGTATACCTCCCCGCTTTGCAGCATGGTCCATGAGTAACCATTTTCATAACCTTTCGCGTCAATGACTCCAGCAGAATTACCCCAAGTTTGTACAGGTTGCGGTGTGCCATCAGGGAACCATGCATTGAGCGCTTTATCTACATCAATCGCTAGATATGAAGGGAAGTAACCAAAGTCCCCTTCCCAGTCGACCACTGTGGCCATTTCATCAGTTAACCTAAGTGGTGGTTGCGATTCAGAAAAGGCATTATCAGCACCATATTCAAATACCGAGCGATCATTTGAGTAGGTACGATCAGAGTAGCGACCACCAAACTCTATACTTGAGATAAAATCATTATCAAGTTCATAGGTGAAATCTAAACGAAATGCAGTTAATTCATCCTCATTTACAAAGGGGTAAATACCGTATTTACTCACCATCACTTTATCTATATTTGAAAAGTCATCAGCCTGATTAAAACCCACATCAGGTAGATTTAAACCATTAAGTAGATAGTTGATTGCCACATCATTATCAAATATGGGTGAATCGATGGTGGCATCTTCTGCAACGTTAGACCATAGCAAACCATTACGGAAATCACTTTTAGCTGACGATAACGACACATCTAAATTTACATTTAAATTATCAGTGACTTGCCAATCAGCATTGATGCCAAAGCTGTTTACTTCATCAAAATCTTGATTGTCATCGTTGACGATTTCAACGCGAGTATTACTGTCTTTTGATTTACGCCCGAAATTACCACCAACCACCGCATTACCATCTAATACAGGGTTATGAATATTGGCATTTTCACCATCAAGTTTTACCCTAAAACCACGAGCAAAAGCTTCACTATCAAAACGAGAAATAAAAGCATCTGCCTTCAGGACAAAGTTTTCAACAGGTGCCCACTCAATAGCCCCCATGTAGCCATTTCGGGTTTCAACACCGCCTAAATGTTGTAACTCGAAGCCTTCACCTAGGTATTCTTTATGGACATTGCTCATGTCACCGTCATCGCCAACAGGCCCATTAGTATCATTCTCTAAGCCATCAACATCTAACGAGCCATTATAAGCAAAGCCTACAAATTGCGTCGCGACGCTGGGTTGCTCAAGCCTTGCATATCCAACAGCCACCCCTAAGGTATCTTCTAAGAACTTACCTTGATACGAGAAGCTTAAGCGATGACCAAACTCTTCTGCGCCAAACACTTCGTCAGCGCGGTCGTTATACATGCCACGAACATTAGCTGTAAAGTTGTGTTGTTTTTCTTTGCTTAATGGGCTGACGGTAGTAAGTTCAACCGTACCCGCTACACCACCTTCGATGAGTGATGCTTTTGGCGATTTATAAACTGCAGCTGAACTGATTAACTCTGAAGGATATTGGTCAAACTCAATACTACGTGAACCACTTGTCGATACCTGCTCACGCCCATTTAAAGTTGAAAAGACAAAGCCTCCAGACATACCACGAATATTGATTTCTGCCGCTTGGCCACCTGTACGTACCGCTGAAATCCCCGGTAGTCGCGTTAATGCATCAGCCATTGATACATCAGGCAGTGCACCTAAGTCATCTGCTGATAGTTGCTCAGAAACGGTATCCCCATAGCGTTTTGAGTTGAGAGAATCAATTAAGCTGCGACTATATCCAGTCACATTAATCCGTTCGATATCTGTGTCTTCTTCCACAGCCTCAGGGTTAGATTCTGCTAACACATTGGTAGGTGCCGTGCTTTCAGTCGCTTGGACTTCAACATCAGCTGTTGATGACTGGACTGATTGTGTTTTTACCTCATCGGCTGCCAAAGCCTGACTAGGAGTTAATATAAAACTGACTCCTGCCGCCGCTAGCGCTAGCGATAAAACACTAGGTTTACAATTGAACATTGAGTTTCCCCTCACCTTACTGACTTTATAGTCACCCAACATTCAGTTATACGACTCAGACTAATGGAATATCAGGCATTATTATTTGGTTATAGTAGTCATGGATAAGTATTCGCCTCAATTTATTGCATACGTATTCATAACATTTGATTAACAATTAAGACTGTTAAATAAAGGCTAAGAGGATGAAAAATCGGATAAAAACTATCCAAATAAATATTGCAAAGGAATTTTTACTCTAGGCTAGTCTTTAAATATCTAAGCTTTAGTAGATTTCATCAGTCACTTAGGTAAAATGCTTGTTCAGCGAAAAATATCTAGGCAAATGCTTTTACATCATTTGATGTTTTACTCAAAAAAGCTTATCTAAATATTTGAAATTGTTAATAAAGGATTTTTAGATGGGTTTTAAGTTAACGGTAAAGTGGCAAGCGGATCACTTTGAGCATACTGCACCAGAATTTAACCGAGACCACCAAATTGAGTTCGGTTCAGGCCAAGTGGTTAATGCTTCTTCAGCGCCAGAATACAAGGGTAATGAAGCTAAGGTAAATCCTGAAGAGAGTTTGTTGGCAGCATTATCCTCATGCCATATGTTAACTTTTTTAGCCATAGCTCATTTAAAACGGCTCACCGTTGAAACTTACACTGACAACGCCAAGGCCGAGTTAGGTAAAAATGAATCGGGAAAATTATCTGTGACTAAGATGTGTCTTAATCCACAAGTGATATTTGCTGATGGTGTAGAAGTGAGCCAAGAAGTCCTGCAAAAGATTCACGATAAAGCGCATGCCAATTGCTTTATTGCCAATAGTATTAACTCTGAAGTAGAGATTAATCTGTAACTAGTTTAGCTGCGATAAACACTTGAAAAGCCACTCAATTGAGTGGCTTTTCAATATGTAAGTGTAAGTGTAAGTGTAAGTGTAAGTGTAAGTGTAGTCATTAACCCATATCATAAGCTTAATTCGTAAACTTATTTAGGAAACCAGGAAGTGAGCCTGTGTTTTGAGCCTGTGTTTTGAACCTGTGTTTTGAGCCTGTGTTTTGAGAAAGTGTTTTGAGTAAGTGTCTGACTCAAAGTTTAACTCAGTGTTTTAACTCAGTGTTTTGACTGAACCTTAGGGCTCATTTTTTGCTGTTCACTATAGCCCATAAACATCTTACGATATTCATTATTGACCATTGTCCACATAACAAGACCAAACAAAAAACCTGCCGCGGGATAGATCATTAGCGCTTGAGTAAATGAGTTGACTAATTGGGTGTTCATGACGAAATGGTCGATAACAAAGATAATAAAAGCCGTTGAAATTCCCCAGCCCAATACGCCGTGTAGAAAAACAAATCGCCACTTTCCGCCCGCAATCAACGACTCGAGTTTTACTTGTTTTGAATAACTAAAGTCACTCATATCCATCCTTAGATTTGAATTCGATTTCCATATTTTAGGGTTATATTCATCTTGCTCTGACGACAATAATGAATCAACCTTTTGGCTTACAGGCCAAACTTTAACGCTTAAACTACATAAAATAAAAGCCGCTGTCGACTACTTTTTCGACAGCGGCTTTTCATTAGAAATGCTGCAAAATATTTATTGCGGCAAGATATCTTTCGCAGCGCCAGTCTCAGGGATTGGTAGTGCTTTTAACGGTAAAATAGGCGTCTGCACCATTTCATCTTTTAGGTAACTAATAGCTTTATTGAGCTGAGCATCAACACCATTGAAGGTGGCATAAGGTAAGTTATCGACCTCAATATCTGGTGTCACCCCAAAACCTTCAACAATCCAACGTCCATCCATTGCATATTGTGGGTATTCAGCCACACGTGCCATGCCTTTATCTGTAAGACGGTTTCGACCTGAAAGCCACACACCTGCTCCCGCTGTTTGCTTACCAATCACAGGGGCAATACCTAAGGCTTTAATCCCTGCAGAAAAGGTTTCTCCATCGGAATACGTCATTTGATCAGCTAACACGACTAAATGCCCTCTGAAGGTCTGCTGCATATTGGTACTAGCAGACCCATGTGTTGGCTGCCAAAATGCCCACGCACGGCGCAGTAGTTTCTCAATAATCCAACTATCAATATTGCCGCCTCGGTTACGACGAACATCGATGATTAAGCCTTCTTTATCATAGTTGGTATAAAATTCACGGGCGAAACTTTCAATGTCACCCGATCCCATAGCATATAAGTGTAAGTAGCCCATTTTGCCATCGCTGGCTTCGGTCACTTTAGTGGCATTGTTATTGACCCAATCTAAATAACGTAATTTTGCGTCGGTGTTATTTTCATGAGGAACCACAATCGTGCTATGGCTGCGTTTACCGCGCTTTAACTCTAGTAATACTTGTTTTTTGGCTTGGTTTCTAAGCCCTTGGGTCACTTCTGCAATATTAGTGACTGGTTTGCCGTTAATCGCCAAAATAATATCACCTTCTTTAGCATCAACTTCGATACGTGCTAATGGTGATGCTTGGCTTGGTAACTCAGGATCATTTTGATAAATATGGCTTATCACTATGCCTTTTGAAGTTTGCGTTAATCGCGCGCCTAAACTTGCTCCTGTTGCGGTGTCATTTTTAGCAATGTCGCCACCCCTGACTTGTGAGTGCAAAGCGTCTAGTTCACCCATCATTTGTTTGAAAATGTCATTTAGTTCATTTCTGTCGGTCAGCCTTGCTAGCAAAGGTTGGTACTTTTTCTTTATTTCAGTCCAATCTTTACCACGCATGTTTTTGTCATAAAATGAATCTCGGTGCATTAACCAGGCATCTTCAAAGATTTGTTGCCACTCTTGCATTGGCGATATGGCTAACTGCCACTGAGCCGTGTCTACTTTGGTGTTTTTAAGCTCAGCAGGTAGTTTATCGCCCGCTGCAACTATGTGTAATTCACTCGGATTAGACTGCTTAGTAATCAGCAGTTTTTCACCATTAGCAGACACCTGGTAATCAGCGATATCAGCTGCAAACTCGCTAACGTCTGCAGATAAGTGATCAAACTTAACTAATTTCAAACTGGTTTTGTTTGCATGAGTGTCTAACAAGTAGAACTTATCTTTTAACACTGTCAATTTGTCATAATTACCCGCAGCGATAGGCACTTGCCATAGTCGCTGTTTAATCCCTTTCCAATCCACTTTAGCCTTTTTAGTGGTGTTCTCTTCATCATCAGAAGTAGCAGCTAATTGCGCTGCATTAAGCTCGGTTGGTTTAACAAATGGAAACAGGGCTTTTTCATTTAATGCGATAGCAAAAACTTGTGTCCGTTTATCAAAAATCGGCCCCATATTTCTATCACCCCAAGGCGAGCCCGGTGTGGCGTCAAAGTGACGATTCGATAAGAAATATAACCACTGCCCATCAGGACTGAAACTTGGCGAGTACGACTCATACTTATCACTGGTTAGTGATGTAGACTTTTCTTCAGATAAAGAATAAAGCACGATTTGCGGTCGCTGCTTACCGATTTCAGCTTTCGTTACCGCAATAAGTTGGCTGTTAGCAGACCAAACGATATTAGGGTATTCACCTAATCCTTCGCCGTTAGTAATGATTTTTTGATTGTTACCTTTTTTCAAATCTAGCAACCAAACATTGCCATCATAATCATCGTGAGCAATATAGCGGCCATCAGGTGATAAATGTAAGCTAGTGCGAAGGCTACTGCCATCTTTGGTTAACTGCTTAGCCCCTTTGGTGCCATCAGCTGGGAATTGCCATATTTCTTGCTGACCAGATGCATCACTGATGCCGTATACCCACTTGCCATCAACGCTTAATACGCCGTCTCGAATGCGAGATTCAGCGGGACTTTGAATCTGCACTAATCGGCTGCCATCATGGCTGGCAACTGCAACATGGCTTCTTGCTGTTATAACCGCTTTGTCACCTTTCGCGGCAAACTCGACAGAGGTCGCGAATTCCATCGGATCGTTTATCCAATGTTCACGGCGATGAGGGAAGTCAGAAGTCAAACTGACATTAATGATTGATGAGTTTTGATTAGCAATATCAAACACTTTTAAATCTGCACCGTGTTGGAAAACAACTCGGCCTTGATTTAGGGTCGCATCACGTACTTGCCATTCATTGAACTTGGTGTGCTGCTTAATATCACTGCCATTAAGCTGCATTGACCAGATGTTGTCATTGCCTGATTGGTCACTAACAAAATACAATCTTTGTTGCCACAGCATAGGTTGTCTTACTGAGCCTTGATGCGCCGTTGTTAGTTTTTGCGCTTCATTTTCGCTGCCAAGCTCGAAGCGCCAAATCTCGCCCAGTGCTCCACCACGGTAAACTTTGGCATTGTCGCCGCTGGCCTGTAAGCCAAACTGAGTGAAGTATACGTACTTACCCTGTTCATCTATCGTACCTTCAATCGCATCTGCAAGCGGTAAATCCGTTACAGCCAATGAATTAGGGTTAACGGTTTTCAGTACCCAATAATTCGCTGGGCCATGGGCATTGTCTGTTGAGTAAAGCACTTCTCCTGAAGCAGTCCAGCCTTGTAATCTGACACGGCTGTTTTCAAAACTTACCCGTTTGGCTACTCCTCCGCCAATTGGCATAACATAGACTTCTGTCGCCCCGTCATAATTCGCGGTATAGGCTAGCCATTGTCCATCTTTAGATATTGTCGCGTCTAACTCTTCAGCCGCTTGAGTGGTGATGCGTTTAGCGTTTGTTTGATTTAACTGACTGGTCCACAGGTCGCCTTCTGCGGTAAAGACCACGGTTTGGTCATGCAAGGCAGGGGCTCGGTAATAACCTTGATTGTTTGTATCGAGCGCAAAAGTTGAAGTACTGCATAAACCTAATGCCAGTATACATGCAGTAACTGAGTGGCGAAGTTTCATAGTCAGAAAAATCCTTGTAAATATTATTATTTTCAAGGACTCAAATTAGCAAATAAATGGTTAATAAGCAGCAGTAAAATGGAGGAAAACATCATTTAAATGATAGGAAATTGTAACCAAATTAATGTTTAATGCGACAGAAGATGTTCTGTTGAATAAAATTCTTATATATCAATATCTAAAGCAATATTCACGACTAATGGTTCATAAGCAGCCCAGCGTTATCAATCTTGATAACACTGGGCTATGGAATGCATCACTGTTTTACTGGGATGTTAATTGCTGTTTTAGTTTTTTGAAAGCATCATATTGCGGGTGCTGTGGATTAACAATATTCGGAAATCGTTGTTCGATAGTGATCATATAACGTTCCGCTTGAACATAATCTTCTGATTCGACCAATTCACTGAGCTGCATGACTGCCTTTTCTGCAGAATCAACATGCATTCTAGGGGCTGTTCGATCAAGTTCAGTGCGATTTCGCTCAATGTCAGTACGCTCAAGTCTAGGTTCGGTAGACGATGAAGATGTAAGTGCTTCGCCTACACTAACCCCTTCTGCAGAGTCCATTTTCATTTGACCACGAACGCCTGTCTTATTGGTTTGCGGGATTTGTGCATCAAACGCTTGTACACGAGCCTGTGGCATAGGGGTATTTTTGCTCTCACTCATATAAGCTGCTTCTGACGTTGTTAATCCGGTTGCGTCCATAACTGGCGCTTTTACAGTTGCCGGTTCTGCTGTTTGAACAGGTGCTATTTGAACAGGTGCAGCCATTTGAACAGGAGCTGCTACATCAGACATAACAGGAACACTGTCATCAAGTTCCGACACTGCATGTTGTTTGAATTCTGGGTTAAGTAACATCACTGAAGCAATAAGCATCACAGAAGCTGCACTTGATATGGGCAAGCGATGTTTTTTCCAAAAACTTAATTGGACAAGATTACTTTTCTCGGCAGTTTTCACATTATTTTTTAATGAAGATGCCTGAGTCGCTTTCGCTTGCAATAAAATAGCGGCATCAATTGCGGCTGAAGGCCGTTCAAGGGCTTGCTGCTTATAGAGTGCTGAGATTTCTTGCTGTAAGGCAATAAACTCTTCATCACTCATTGCATCTTTATCTGTCTGATGACGATCAGTCATATGTTACCCCTTGCCATTTAGCGGCAACGCATTGCTTAATGCTTTGATAGGCATAACGAATACGGCTTTTAGTGGCTTCTAAAGTGACATCAGCAATATCACTAATTGCGGCAGCGGTTAACCCTAATTCGATATTAAGTAAAAAAGCCTCTTTTTGAACTGCAGGTAAACTGGCTACACAGGACTTAAGTAATTTGGCTTTTTGTTCATCTTCAAGCTGCTCATCAGGACGGCCATGAGCATGTTCATTATTAATATTGGCATCAAAGTTATCCATAGTCTCGTCTCCCATATCTGCAGCTTCATCAAGCGGTTTAACCGCTCTAACATGATCGATTAATAAATTATGGGCGATGCGATATAACCAAGTAGTGAACTTTGCTGTAACTTGATAATTACCCGCTGCTTTTATCACTTTGCCCCAGGTATCTTGATACAAGTCTTCAGCCAATGATTTCTGGCTCAACTGGCGAACAAAATAGCGATATAACGGGCCTTTATGCTTAGAATATAACTGCTCAAATGCCGCAGTATCACCTTGCTGATAATTCAACATGAGTTGTTCATCTGATATTCCCATTGCACTATCAGAGCTTTGCTTATTCGAGTCTGGCTTATTCGAATCGCTGTTATTTGAATCTAAGTCTTTCACTCAGGCTACCTGGCTTATTTGCTGTTTTAATTGCATTAAACCAGTTTGCCCAGCCCAGCAGTTATTGTCTACTAAATATGATTATTTACCGGTAAAGGCTTAGGAACAGGTTCAAGCACTGGCTTTACAGGCAATATCAATTTTTGTTTTCCCTCAGGTAGCTCACCGGCATGTTTAGATTTTATTGGATACGGCATTGGATAAGGCTCCCGCTCATGTGGTGGTACCACCTGTTTTTTACTGCGCGCATCCCTCAATTTACTGTCTGAGGCAATAACGGCTACAGACTTGGCTAGCGCAATGAACTCTGTGCGTTCACCATCGAAATCTTCACCTTTTGAACCTTCAGCAATTTCAATCAGTTGTTGGTAATCGAAGTCATGCACATAATTATTCATGTTCATTAACTGCCCTAAGCCTGCGACTGCTGCTGCGAATCTAAATTCGTTACTCGTGTGTTCAAAAAACTTCTGCTGCTGATGAATATCAATAGGCTGCGGCTTGATTAATTGTTGCCCTGATGTCGAGCGTGCATCGGACAAGGATAACGTGGCTAACTCATTGGCACTGTATTTGTTAATGATTGAATCATTGTTCGAGTGATTGATAGAGCTATTGATAGAGTTATTGGGCTGATTTTCAATAGATTCATTAAATCTAAGCTCATAAAGCGCCACATACTGGCGACGATAACTAAGCTTCATTGTTCTTGGGTGTGATGAGGTTTGATGCGCATTTTCAAAGCCTACCAAACGATATTCTGACACGAGTCTTGGGTTAAAGTTAACCGTCGCTTGTAACCAATTAAAGCCAAGTGCCGCTTTATCACTGGCCTCTTTAGTTAACTCAATACTGATTAACAATAATTCTGTATCACGGTTATAAGGGGATGGTGCAAGTTCTGTTGCCAACACATAGTTATTGGATAAGAGCACGACATCATTAGCATTGTGGGAAAATTGATAATCAAAGCGATTAATCAACTGATGACTCGCCACTTGATTGCGTTCTGGTAAGGTATTTTTATTCACCGCTTGGGTTAATAATTCATAGTCATCACGGTTTGACATAAAACTAAATCGTGACACAGGGGTTTCGCCTGTCACCATATTTCCGCCATGACCGCTGAGGGTTAAGTTACCTTGGTAATAGCCTGGTTTAACCGGTGGGTAAGAAGGCTTCTTAGGTAATGAAATAGGATCAGTACTAACGGCTTGTACTTTTTCACTTTTAGCGATTTGCTGAATTTCTTCAGCGTTGACGCACATTGAAGTCGCTAACATCGCGGTTAAAGTCGCGAGATAACATTGATGTTTGAACCCATTTCGATTTTGCTTTGTCATATTCAGCCTCATTACCAAAACGTTGATTGATACCAACCTTATTAGTAATAACGTAACCAAAATCAAAAAGGGTTATTTATTTTAATCTTTTTCAGTTCACCTGAGATTAAAGAGTAATTCCAGTTCTGGAATTAAAATGGCTTTCTCAGCCTCACCAAAATAATCATCATGCATTCTAATAAACGCTTCTTGAAAGCTTTGCTGCGCCATAATGCGATCAATTTCAGCGGTTATCTTATCGCCTTTATCACCTTTAGAGCAGGCAATATAGCCATAAATAGGCTGTTCAACATGGCGAATAGGTATCGAAATATAATCAAGAGATTTGTTGTATTCACGTAAATAAGCATCCACCACTTCACTATATTCAATCACCCCAAGTACCCTTTCAGCCTTGAGCATCTCAATTAACTTATTAGAGGAGCTAACACCACCACGAACATAAAATTCATGAGGTCTTTTAGTTATTTGTTGATCAATGTACTCGCCATAGGCTCTGTCTTTAACTACACCTATCTGCGCCTGTGTGTTTGCGGGCATATTGGCTAAATCTAATTGCTGTGCAAAAATCTGCTGATTTTTAGCGAGCACGATTAATCTCAATGGTGGGTAAATACTGATGGGGTAATGTGAAAAGCTTGCAACTTCAAGTCGTTCGGGGGTTTTAATCTTATTAAACATGCAACTATTTTGCTGTTTAGACAGCTCTAACCAACCACGAGTCATACTGACTTGCTGCTGTTCAAACGACAGCTGGTTATCACTAAATTCAGTGAGTAAAGAAAGCACTTCCATTTCTTCATTACCAGCAATAGACACAATCGTCTCATCTACTTCCGTCAACATAACAGCCTGTACAGTTGCGTAAGAAGGTTGATTTATAATAATAAAAAACAATGTAATGTAAAAAACTAGTCCCTTAGTCTTTAACCTTTGGAATGCCATAGATTGCCTCCGAGTTTAAAGCCTATGTGGTTAACATTAGAGGAGAGTTTTAGCATTCGCAATCAGAAACTGAGTTTCAGCCGCAGAAAACACTGAAAAGCAGCCAAAATAAAGCCAACATGATATTATCTAGCCCCTTTTTTATAGCGAGCTTTCAGCAAGTTATAAACCCTGTGCCCTACACAGGATAAAAGTAAAAATAACCTAATAATATAAGTGTGTTAAGGAGTTATCATGCAAGCCCTTGTTGCCGTAGTAATGGGATCTAAGAGTGATTGGCCGACCATGGAAGCCGCCGCAGAAATTATGGATAAGCTTCAGGTGCCATATCATGTTGAAGTTGTCTCAGCGCATCGCACTCCTGACAAACTAATGGATTTTGCTAGTACCGCTGCAGATAAAGGCTATAAGGTCATTATTGGTGGTGCCGGTGGTGCAGCACATTTACCAGGTATGATAGCGTCAAAAACTCGCTTACCTGTGCTAGGTGTCCCAGTACAAAGTAAAGCGCTTTCAGGTATGGACAGCTTGCTTTCAATAGTACAAATGCCAAAAGGTATTGCTGTTGGTACGTTAGCTATTGGCACAGCTGGTGCGTTCAATGCAGGTTTATTAGCAAGCCAAATCTTGGCAGTTACCGATGCTGAACTTGCAGCTCGTTTAGATGCATTCCGCGAAGATCAAACTAATACTATTCTTGATAATCCAGATCCGAGGGAAGCTTAATGTCTAAGCAGGACTCTCAGTCAAACACGCAAACACCAGCAAAACAACACAATGTTTGGGTATTAGGCGATGGCCAATTAGGCGCGATGTTATCTCATGCAGGCCAGCCACTAGCGATTAATGTTCGCCCAGTGGATATCATGACGCCATCAGATGAGCGTTTACCGCTACAGGGTACTGATATCATTACAGCTGAACGTGAACAATGGCCTGAATCAAGCTTAAGTTTACAGTTAAGCGAACACCCGCATTTTATTAATGGCCATGTATTTGGCCGTTTAGCAGATCGCTTTACTCAAAAAAGCCTATTAGATGAGTTATCAGTGCCGACTTCTCCTTGGGAATTGGTCGATGACAACACTCAAACTGAGGCATTACATCAGCAATACGGTGATCGGGTTTTATTAAAGCGCCGTACTGGTGGTTATGATGGCAAAGGTCAACATTGGCTAAAACAAGCTGAAGCAACTGACATTCCTGCTGACTGGCGTAACGAAGCCATTGCAGAGCAAGCCATCAACTTTGATGAAGAAGTATCGATTGTTGGTGTGAGAACCCAAACTGGCGAATGTGTTTTTTACCCACTCACACTTAACTTGCATCAAGACGGCATTTTAATGGCCTCTATTGCACCGTTAACTCGTCTCGACCATCTGCAACCACAAGCTGAAGCAATGCTGACCAGTGTTATGGACGAGCTTGAATATGTGGGTGTGATGGCGATGGAGTGTTTCAGAGTCGGTGATAAACTGCTCGTTAACGAACTTGCTCCTCGCGTTCATAATTCTGGGCATTGGACTCAATCAGGTTGCCACATTAACCAATTTGAATTACACCTTCGTGCACTGTGTGGATTACCTATCCATAAGCCACAAGTTAACTTCCAGTGTGTCATGGTTAACTTAATTGGTGTCGATAAAGATGACCGCTGGTTAAGCCTGCCTAATGCAGAGTTATTTTGGTATAACAAAGAAGTGCGAGTTGGCCGCAAGGTAGGACATCTTAATCTTTCAGCACACAGTAACGATATGGTTAATGACAGTATTGGCCAATTGCAGCAATGGATGCCACAGCAATATCAGGCGCCATTAGCATGGATTTTAGACGAGTTTAGTCGCTAGAGTTGACTTAATATTTTGCACAAAAAAAGGAGCCTAGGGCTCCTTTTTTTATGAATCCGTCAAACCGACTAGATGCACACTCTTGTGAGAACTTGCTCCAAGTTTTCTGAGCTGGCTTTTTGCTGCTTCGCTCTATTTGAAATGGCCTCAAGGTTTAATTGCACTTCATGACTTAAGCGAGAGATTTCAATTGCACGGGTATTAATACTCCCTGTTGAAGTTTGCTGGCCTTGAATACTGTAAGTCATGTTACCGGCAACCGTATCTAACTGCTGAAATGCCCTTCCAATATCAGCAAATGCCTGAGTCACACGCTGACATTGCATTAAACTTTCTTGGGTAACCCGTTGGCTTTCACCAATAGCATTTACAGCATTACCGGCTTTAGCCTGCAACTCGAGTACAATGGATTGGATCTCAACTGTCGACTCTTGAGTACGATGCGCCAATGCTCGAACCTCGTCAGCAACCACAGCAAAACCACGCCCTTGCTCGCCAGCCCTTGCTGCCTCAATGGCCGCATTAAGCGCTAACAAATTAGTTTGCTCTGCAATGCTTTTAATCACTTCTAGTACATTACCGATTTTTTGGCTATCACTGTTCAGTAGATCTAAATCAGAGACCATACTTTCAATACCGTTAGCAAATGTGGTCATTGAGTTTTGATTATTTTGCGCATCATCTGAACCTTGCGCTAATAGCTCAGTAACTTGAACTGAGGTGGACTTAAGTTCATCAGCATTATTTGACAGCTCATCGGCTGTGAGCATGATTTCAGTGAGCGATGCGGTAATTTGCTCGTTCTCATCGGTGCTTTTGTTGACCGAAGACTCAGCAGCCCCCATTTGCGAAGCAAGCTCATAAGAGCCTTCTTTTACGTCGTTGGCATCACTGCGAATATTATCAATTACCGACTTTAAGTCTTCAATGAACTCACTGAGACTATTAGTAATATCAGCAATTTGATCATCACCATGATCTTTAATTGGTTTATCGGGCGCCGTTTCGGTACTGATAACCAAACTAAGATAATGGCTTAAATCATTTAATCGTTTTTGTATTTGCTGTTTAAACAAATACACACCGAGGATTAATTGCGCTAACCCTAAACTGATTAATAGACAAACAAGATAAGTTTTTGAGACTTGTGCGGGTGAAAACAGAGATACAACAATGGCCAGCAGCACTAACGAAATTAATGGTAAAAGTAATTTCGTCTGCAATTTATTATCATTATGGTTTTGCATATAGAGTTCCGAAAACAATTTTTATGATACGAATCTAACAGTTCTTATTATGGTTTTTAGGGTTCATCTTTGAGTTAATAGCGTGTTCAACAGCACTAAATTAACACAATATCTACATTTGTTATCGGAAGATAGTCAGGAAAGTTTAGTGTTATTCTGAATAGAATCATAAATTAATGACATAAAAAAGCCCCGACAATGCGGGGCAAGTTGTTACGCTCAGCTTAACCGAAAAACAAACGCCATAACCATGAAGAATCTAAATCCTCTTTACAGGTTCGGTATTGTTGAGCATAGGTTTTAGAACGGGCGTCAACACGATCAGCCACAGGCCCTAACCAAGCTTTAGCCTTATAAGTGCCACGTTTATAACCGCCCCAACCTTCGTGGTAATTCAAATATTGATTCTTGGCATCCCATTTTGAAACGCCATTAATTTTATGAGTTTTGTAAATAAACCATCCCATAAAGTCCATCGCGTCATCAAAGTTACTGCGGCTCGACCAAGAGTTCCCTGTTTCACGCACGTAATCATCCCAAGTCATGGTTTTAGCTTGAGCATAACCATAAGCATCACTGGCTCTGCCTGTTGGGATAAAACCTAAAAAGTATTCCATTGGCGGCGCGGCATTATGCTTAAACGAACTTTCTTGATACATCATGGCTAACGGGACATGCACAGGTACTCCCCATTTATCACGGGTATTGACTGCGGCTTTATACCAAGAGCGATTCTCTTGGAATATAGAACATAAATTATCAGGTTCTTTAGGCGGTGGTGTAGCGCAGCCTGCAAGTTGCAGAAGAATAACGGTGCTAAAAGCACGGAAAAACCACTTCATAAAAGCCCTTAAATCAACGGAATACAAACTCAATCATAGGGCTAGATTTTCACATCTATGAAGTACAGATGCAATCGGGTTTACCAGAAAATTAGCCATAAGCCTTACTTGAGCATAAGGCGACGCGGTTACAGTTCAAATGAATGGTTTAGAACGATGTACGAATAGAAAGTGTACGAATAGAAAATGCGCGCAAGCTTACTCTATTGGATTGGCAAACGCACACTCATAAGATTCTTTTTTCCAGACAACTGGTTGCCAATAATCTGTATTTAATCCGTTGTAAACTTTATCTAGTTTAAATTCAGCGGCTAAGTGATAACGCTGCTCTAGTTCAACCTCAACCAAGATAGTTTTAGTTTGTCGAGCAGCTAATTTAACTTTCAGTTCCGGCGATTCAATTAACTCAGCAACAGTAAACTGATGTTCACCCGCTGGTAATTTATAATATGGACGTGAAATAACTGGTTTACCGTTAAGGTGCGTTACCACGACACGATATAAACTGTCTGTGACTGGTGGCGTAATATAACTCGCCACTGAACCACAAATCAGTTCATCTTCAGTAGACGTTGCGCAGCCTTGCAGCAACACAACCGATATCGCTAGTAACGCAATGTTTCTCATTGATTCACTGCTGTTGCAGGTTCAGCTAAATCAGCAAAGTAGTCAGCCAAAAACTCATCAAATCCTACAGAAGGTTGGGTTTCAACGTCTTTTTGTTGCTGTAGAGATGCTGCAGCTTCTGCTTCATACTCTGCCATAGTCGATTCTGACAATGGGTAATTAGTTAAATAATCTTGATATTGCTGCGATAATTGTTTCACCCAAACGCCATGGTCAATACCTTGATTAACCACATCGTCAATTACACGACCAGAGATTGTTTTGCTTGGATCGTTAATCGCCGCATGCCACTGCGTTAACGCATCTTGGTATTGTGTGCCTTCGCCATCAAGTAATTTAGCAATTCTTGTCATGGGCTCAAAGATATCATTTAACCACTCATTCAAGGCAACTTGTTGACCATTACGGCTCAATGCTAAGCCAGGTTTACGACCTTCAAGCACAACCGCCTTAAGGTTTGCAGCAATTTCAGCTTCAGCCGATGCATCGGTTTTTTCTGAAGACAACAACAAGCAATACAGCAAGAATAAATCGAGGAACTTGACCTGACTAGCATCAATCCCGATTGGGCTATACGGGTTAACATCAAGTGCACGCACTTCAATATATTCAACCCCAGCTCTAGCCAAAGCCTCTGAAGGTTTTTCGCCAGACTTAGCCACACGTTTAGCACGAATAGGCGAGTAAAATTCATTCTCGATTTGCAATACATTGCTGTTAAGTTGGCGATATTCGCCATCCACTTTGACACCAATTTTGGCAAAGCTTTCTGAAGGCATTCTGATGGCTTCACCTACACCATTTAAATACTCAGGTAGTGAGTTGTAGCTAATATTAAGCTGTTCTTGTTCTTGGTTGGTGTAACCTAAATCACTCATACGCAATGAGGTTGCATACGGTAGGTATAAGGTGCCTTTACCCGTTGTTTTAAAGTCGAACTCAGTAGACTGACCTTTAATGAAAGAACTACAAAGCGCAGGTGATGAACCAAAAAAGTAAGGCAACACCCAAACCAGGCGGCGATAATTACGGATCATGCCAAAGTAAGACTCTGAGATAAAATCTTGACGCGTTAAGCTTTTATCACTGTTCTCATACAAGCTATCCCATAACTTTTCTGATACTGAAAAGTTAAAATGTACCCCTGCAATAATCTGCATCAGTGGGCCATATCTATGGGTTAAACCTTTACGGTATAAGGTTTTCATTTTACCGTTATTTGAGCTGCCATAACGTGCAATCGGAATATCTTTTTCATCCCCCACATAACACGGCATACTCACAGGCCATAGCGACTGGCCATTCATGTTTTTTACGCTATAGGCATGAGTTTGAGTCAAGCCTTCTAATAAGGTATCAATATTGGTATTAACAGGAGTAATAAACTCAAGCAATGACTCACTGTAATCAGTGGTAATACGAGAATGGGTTAATGCAGAACCTAGCTTTTCTGGGTGGCCATCTTTTGCTAATTGACCTGAGTCATCGATACGTAATGCTTCACGTTCAATACCACGTAGCATGCCAAGTAAAGATTCACGGCCTTCGCCGTTAGAAAGAAGATCGATTGTTTCATTGAATGAATTCAATTTGCTGTTCTCTTATTGTTGCTCGTATTAGCCGCTCACATCCACGACGTTCAAACTGCTAGACCCGATATTAGACGAGATAATTTCCCAAACTGTATAAATAAATACAATTAATGAAATTAATCACATTTTAGCGCCTAATAAAGAAAAAACGGTAACATTTTTATTGTCACCGTTATTAGTTTTTATTCATTGTATCAGACCCTATATAGGCTATATAGGGTCTATAACTTCAAAAGCAATAGCTAAACTTATTTAATCACCTTAATAGGATAGCCCAATGCTTCAAGCTTTGGTGAAATAGCTTGTTTATCACCCACAATGACAATAATCATCTCAGATAATTTAAGCTGTTCAGCCGCAAGCTTATTTAGCTCTTTCGCTGTGATGTTTTCAACAATGTCAGCTTGCTGTTCAGTAAAATCATCGGCCAGTTTGTAACGCTGAATAATGCGCATAAACCCTGCTTTTTGATATGGCGTTTCATAGTCTAATGCTTTACCTTGAGAAATCGAACTGCGCATAAATGCCAACTCTTCTTCCGTCATACCGTCTTTTTGGAACTGCTTTATTTCATTAATAAATTCAGTTACTGACTCCGCTGTCACATCACTTCTCACACTTGCAGAAGCTTCAAAACGTCCAGTTAAGTCATTACCATTAAAGCCAGTACGCGCGCCGTAGGTATAACCTTTATCTTCACGAAGATTTAAGTTAATCCGACTATTAAACGCGCCGCCCAATGGATAATTCATTAAGAATGCTTTGAAGTAATTACCAGTAGCATCATAAGGTAAAGCACGTTTACCCATTTTAATCACTGATTGGGCAGCATCTGGTTTATCAATGATATAAATGGTGCCACCAGCAAGCTTAGGCAATGGTGGTAATGCCATAGGCTCATTAGCTTGACCTTGCCATTGCTCAAATACAGCTAATGAAGGCATGATTTCTTGCTGATTTAAATCAGACACCACGACCATCTGTGCATTGCCAGCTTTATACTGCTGCTGATAAAACTGCTTCACATCATCAAGCGTTAATCCTGATACAGTCTCAAGAGTTCCACCAGCATTAGCACTTAAATGGCTATCATCGCCATAAAGTAAGCTTGAAAAACCACGGCTAGCAAGAAAGTTAGGATCTGACTCTTGATGCTGTAGACCTTGAATTTCCTGTTGCTTTAAGCGCTCAAAATCCGCCTCAGCAAAAGCTGGACTAAATAACTTTTCTTGTAAAATAGCTAATGTCGGCGTTAGGTTCTCTGTCAAACTCGACACTTGAATATAGCTTTGCGTGGCTGATGCACCGAACGAAATACGACTACCTAGCATTTCTAGTGCGCCCGCTAACTCTTCTGTTGTGCGCTTTTCAGTTGACTCGTTTAGCATTGACGCGGTTATTGAAGCTAAGCCTGCTTTATCCATTTCAGGAAGTCGATTTCCTCCTTCAAGATAAATTAATAACTCAACGGTTGGGGTTTCATTACTTTCAGTCCCCATGACTTCAATACCATTAGCTAATGATGCAGTCCAAAGCTGAGGTACTTTAAGTACAGGGGCGTCACCAACTTTCGGCATGACTGTGCGATCAAAGCTTGAGGTAATTTGACGGACATTTTCAGTGCCCGTTACCGCTTCCTCAGCAATAGGTAGCATAGTCGGCGTAAAGTTATCCGGTTTTGCAATAAGCTGTTTTGCACCTTCTGGGACAACGCTCATCACCACCATCGGTTTATCTTTAATATATTTGTTGAAAACGCGCATAACGTCTTCTTTCGTGACACTGGCGTATCGCTCAAGATCGCTTGCGACCATATTCGGGTTATCGAAAAAGGTTTGATTATAAGCCAGTGTCGATACCTTACCTTTGACACTTTGCATGCCATAGATAGTGTCCGACTCAAATTGTACTTTTACTTTTTGTAAATCGTCATCGGTCACCCCGCGTTGCTCAAATTCAGCAATAGAGTCAGTAATCTTTTGCTCAAGGTCAGCAAGGTTAGCACCGCTAGCTGGGTTAGCTAATGCAAATAAGGTTAAACGACAAGATAACTCTTGGCACGGGTGCCCTACCGAGGCTTGCACCGCAAAACCATCTTTTACTAGGTTTTTATAGAGTAATGAGGTTTTACCCCCACCTAATATGTTAGCTAATAAATCTAATGCGGCTTCATCTTGATGGCGAGCGTATACCGTTGGGAATCCCATGTAGACAAGTGGCAAATGCACTTTATCTTCCATTGAGATATAACGAGTTTTATCTAGGCTCACTGGCGTCTTCGGATCGGGATTCACTTCAGGGCCACGTGCTAATTCACCAAAGTACTTATTCACCATGGCAAGGGTTTGCACTTCATCAAAGTCACCGCCAATGGTTAATGTTGCATTGTTAGGGCCATACCAACGTTTGAAAAAGTTTCTAACATCATCAACCGTGGCACGTTCTAAATCTTCAGGCCAGCCAATTACTGGCCAAGAATAAGGGTGCCCTGCTGGGAACATTGCTTGATTGAAACGCTCATTCAAACGGCCATATGGCTGGTTATCAATACGCTGAGCTCGTTCATTTTTAACTGTCTCACGTTGTACTTCAAACTTCTCGCTGGTTAACGCAGGCAACAAAAAGCCCATTCGGTCTGACTCTAGCCACAACATTTTTTCTAGCTGATTGCTTGGCACCGTTTCAAAGTAGTTGGTTCGGTCGGTATTAGTGGTGCCATTTAAGGTGCCACCTGCTTCGGTGATCACTTTAAAGTGTTGTTCATCGCCCACATTTTGCGAACCTTGAAACATCATGTGCTCAAATAAATGTGCAAAGCCACTGCGGCCAGCCACTTCGCGAGCAGAGCCCACATGATAGGTCACATCAACATGAACTAAAGGATCTGAGCTGTCTTGATGCAGAATGACCGTTAAGCCGTTTTCAAGTTGGTATTTTTTATAAGGGATGCCTATCGCATCTGATGCTTGAACGGTTTCAAGTAAGGTCACCCCGTCGGGTAATGATGAAAAGGTGGTTGCTTCATGAGCGCAGCCACTAATAGCAATTGAAATTGCCGCTGCTAAGATCCATTTTTTCACTCTATTCTCCTTGAATAAATATAAGGTCAGTGAGATGTGCTAATGTCATCTCTGACAGCAGGGAATGCATAGGGTTTCAGTAAATCTCACCTTGTTGATTCAATTGCTGAAAAAAGCCTCACTGACATTATTTATAAAATACTTTGGTGTAAAACGCCTATTACTATCGTTTTACCACGCCCACATAAAGGCCGCTACTATTAAAGAGTATCGAATTGTTTTGCCAATCAAAATCATGATTGTAGAAGGGACTATGGGTAGCTTTAACCAACCTGCAATTAAACACAAAATATCACCAATCAAAGGTAGCCAAGACAAGAGTAATGCCCAGTAGCCATATTTTTCAATTAAATTTAATCCATGTTGGTATTTTTTAGAGGCAAAATCCTCTGGCGTCTTAGCGAATCGACCTAAATAGCCTAAATAGTAACTTGTAATCGCTCCTAACGAATTACCTACGCTGGCGACCACCAGTAAAGATACCCAAGTTTCAGGCGCATCTGTTAGCAAAGCCACAAGTAAAACTTCTGAACCTCCAGGTAACAAAGTTGCCGCTAAAAACGCCCCACTAAACATTAACCATAACGCAGTCATTTACTTTACCTAATGATATCTATAGAGTTTTAAACACTTTCAACTACACAGACGACAAAGTTAGCAAGTTGTTGAATTTTAAAGTGCATTTAACATATTATGTTTTTGGCATAAGTTATATCAAAAACGGTTTGTTCCACCTTGGAACACTCAATACAATTCGAAAATTGTTCAGATAAAGACTGTAGTTAAGCAATATTAAAATAAGCTGAACATGATATGGCTTATCGACGTATTCTTGCTCGTAACAAACAAATCAACAATGACTATCAATGGCCTTTATGTGTGATTGTGTTAGGTTATTGAAATAATAATCCCCTTGCCTACTTTAAAGAGCAAGTATAATAAATAGTTGGAATTGAAATGATTTTTCAAACCTTGAAACGTATTCCTTTTTGGCAGAAAGTGCTAGCGGGTTTCGCATTTGGTATTTTAGCAGGTATCGCACTTGGCGATAGCGCCATAATGTTAAAGCCACTAGGCGACTTATTCATTAGTGCCATTAAAATGCTGGTCGCACCGTTAGTATTTTGTGCCATCGTAGTTAGCATTACTTCTTTAGGCTCACAAGCAAACCTTAAGCGGCTCAGCCTCAAAACCTTAGGCATGTTTATGCTGACAGGTACGGCCGCATCATTTATTGGCCTAGCCATTGGTAGCTCATTCGACATGGGTGGCAGCATTGAGCTAGCAACAAGTGAAGTGCGTGACCGAGATATTCCGGGCTTCGCTCAAGTATTACTGAACATGATCCCCGAGAACCCTTTTGCATCACTAGCAGAAGGTAAAGTACTCCAGATTATTGTCTTTGCCGCGTTAGTCGGTATAGCGATTAATACCGTTGGCGAAAAAGCAGCGCCTTTAAAAAACACCATTTCAGCGGGTGCTGAAGTGATGTTTGAATTAACTCGTATGGTGTTAAAACTGACTCCAATTGGTGTATTTGGCTTAATGGCGTGGGTTGTTGGCGAATATGGATTATCAACTCTACTTCCGCTTGGTAAGTTCATCTTAGCCATTTACGTTGCCGCATTAATTCACATTATTTTCGTTTACGGCGGTTTAATTAAGTTTGTAGCTCGCTTAAGCCCTGTGCAGTTTTTCCGTAAAGCAATGCCTGCCCAACTAGTGGCTTTCAGCACCGCATCAAGCTTTGGCACATTGCCTGCCAGTAATAAATGTACTGAATCAATGGGTGTATCAAAACGTTATAGCGCATTTGTATTGCCACTAGGCGCCACCATGAACATGGACGGTTGTGGCGGTATTTACCCAGCAATTGCGGCTATCTTTATTGCTCAAATCTACGGTATTCCGTTAGACATGACTGACTATATGTTGATTGCGGTTACAGCGACGGTAGCATCAGTAGGTACTGCTGGCGTGCCGGGAAGTGCAATGGTGATGTTAACCGTAACACTAGGTGTTGTGGGTTTACCGCTTGAAGGGATTGCCTTTATTGCCGCTATCGACCGCGTCATTGATATGATCCGTACTGCAACCAATGTCACTGGCGATATGATGACAGCTGTTGTTATTGGTAAAAGTGAAGGTCAGTTTGATGAAGAGCAATTTTACTCAAATGAGAAAGTCGTTGAACAAGCAGCTTAAGCTTTAGCATTAGCATAGTTCAGCTTGATATAGCGCGATAAAATCAAAAATGGCAGATGAAATCATCTGCCATTTTTATTGCCTGCTTTATGACAATTTTGTCATTAAAACGTAGCGTTTTAAATAAACATTAGAACTTGGCATTAAACCACACCCAGCCTTTATCGGTATCAACTTTACCCGCGGCCACATCACCTGCAGAATAAGCCGCATACTTAACACCAACAGTATAGTGGTCATAGAAAGGTACACTAAACACCGCGTTAATTTCTGAGCCTAAATCATCGACAACCGCACTCGATTCATCTGCATCAAACTCATGATAAGCCACAGCCCATTTACCACCGATTACGTTACCGCCAATCGACGCATACAAGTCAGCTAAACCTTGTTTAGGTGTGGTTAAGAATTGGTCCGTCCAACCATTAAAGCCGTGCAGTGTTGCCAATGGAGTCGAGAAACCATAGTCGCCGCCATCAGATCCTAACAGCTCATAACCTATTTTGAATGTGACCACTGAAAGTCCAATGCCACCTTCAACGCTCATATAATCAGCAGAATAAGATTGGCCTGCAGTGTCTGAGTCTTGCGTCGCGTACTCTGCAGAATAAAGTACTTTAATATCACCAATATCGGTTTTTCCCGCGAAACGGACACCGTAGGTATCCAGACCATTTTCAATATTGGTATCTTCTTCCAGAAGGTAACCATAAGCACTTAATGTACCGAAGCCCGTTTTTAATTGAGCATTAATTAAATTATCTTTTGAATCGATATCTTTCTCTTCAGCAAAGATACGATTACGTTGAGTAATGTAACCGTAATCAATTTTAAAAACGTCGTTGAATTTATATTCAAGCATAAGCCCGTCAAAGGTCTGCCTATCTTGACGCCAGCCTACATGACCAACAAAACGTTGGTTATCAAAGGTAATCACTTGACGGCCACCTTTAGCAGTGAAACCTTCGTAATTGTATTTTAAAAAGAATTGGTCAAGCTCTGTGGTTTCTGGATCGGCAATGACCGAATAATCAGGGTTCTTACCGAGAGTGTTGTTGTAATCATCAACCCCAGCCACGACGCGTGAATCTTCAAACTCTACTAACGAACTAAAACCATAGTAATCAGCTGTCGCATAAGTAAGTCGAGTACGTAGCGTAAAAGCATCTGCATCTTTTAGTGCGTTATCTTGCTCAACCATTTCATAACGAAGGTTAAGGTCTACCTTGACCTTTCCCTCGGTAACCGCTTCTGCAATCGTTGTTGCTTCTGCTGCATGTACTTGGCCCATCAATGCCAATGAAGCAGGTGCAAGTAAAGTCAAAGCAGACTTGGCTAACTTTTTATTGATTAAGCTTGCAAGTTGGTTCTTTCTCATCATATTTCCCTTATTGTATTTAAAGCTTATCCATCAGAATAATCTTAGCCAACATTAGCAGTTTCACCATTACTAATTGATGAATTGCTAATATTTATATTCTCAACTTTGCGTTGTTTTTCGTATAAGAACTTCAGTACCTCAGCTCTTAAATGGTTATAATCTTTATCCTCTGCGAGTGCTAAACGCTCTCTAGGACGAGGTAAATTTACGTCTAAAATTTCACCAACTGTTGCCGCAGGGCCATTGGTCATCATCACAATTTTGTCTGACAGCAACACCGCTTCATCAACATCATGGGTGATCATAATGACCGTGTTATTGAGCTCATTCTGAATCTCCATCAACGAGTCTTGCATATGGGCTCTGGTTAACGCATCAAGAGCCCCAAAAGGCTCATCCATCAGTAAAACCTCAGGCTCCATTGCCAGTGCTCTAGCAATACCAACACGTTGTTTCATACCACCTGATATTTCGCTGGGTAACTTATGCATCGCATGGTCCATATGAACCAGTTTCAAGTTGTATTCAATCCAATCTTTCATTTCTGCTTTGGATTTTTTATTCTTAAACACCTGCTTTACGGCTAACTCAACATTTTGATATGAGGTTAACCAAGGCAGCAATGAGTGGTTCTGAAACACAACGGCACGTTCTGGCCCTGGTTCTGCCACTTCTGTGCTATTTAAAATCACGCCACCTTTGGTTGCCTGGTATAAACCCGCGACAATGTTCAGTACCGTAGACTTACCGCAACCTGAGTGACCAATCAGTGACACGAACTCGCCTTTATTGATTTTAAGGTTCACTTCCTTAAGCGCTTTAAATGGCCCTTTAGGTGTAGGGAAATCCATATCAATGTTACTTATGTCTAAAAAAGTGCTCATTAGATTTTCCTCTCATTCATGACTTGGTTTTATCCCACGAGAACCAACGTTGTAACGCCAGCACTCCTCGGTCGAGTAAAAAACCAATTAGACCAATAACCACCACGGCAGCCATAATGCGTGCCAATGACTCTGAGCTACCATTTTGAAACTCATCCCAAACGAACTTACCTAGCCCTGGGTTTTGTGCCAGCATTTCTGCCGCAATCAATACCATCCAAGCAACGCCAAGCGATAAGCGCATACCTGTAAAGATGAGTGGAATCGAAGCCGGTAACACAATTTTCTGTACATGGGTCAACGGAGATAAACGCAGTACACGACTCACGTTCACTAAATCAGAGTCAATATTGGCTACACCAAGAGAAGTATTAATCATCATTGGCCACAAACTACATAAAGTGACCGTGAGTAAAGAATTAATAAACGATTTAGACACCATAGGATCTGGCGATACATACAGGGCACTGACAACCATTGTCACCAAAGGTAACCAGGCTAATGGCGATACAGGCTTAAAAATTTGCACTATCGGATTCAGTGCTGCATTTAGCGTTGGACTCAAGCCCATCCAAATTCCCATTGGAATCGCAATAGCAGCAGCCAAGATAAAGCCTGACATCACTGTCACTAGACTTGTAAAAATCTGGTCAACAAAGGTTTCTTTACCTGTGTATGCTCTGACTTTCACAACATAGCTAGGGTCAACTTCTAATCGTGCAGCATTTCGCTTGTCTTGACGCTCATAAAAGGCCTCGGCTTTCACTCTTTCAGCATTATGCTCTTGATATAAAGCCCCAAACTGTTCTGCTACGGCAACAGGACCTGGGAATTTACCTAAAGAGGTGTTAATGCTATTTGCAGCAATTGACCAAATCACTAAAAAAACCGTGATGCCAATGACAGGCAGTAGCAATGCTTTACTGGCTTGAGCCATCCAAGAGACTAAAGAGGTCAATTTACTTTTATCGAGCATTAATCGATCGGTTAAGCGTGTAATGGTTGTCATAATGTGTTCCTTAACTCCGCGCTAAACGTAAGCAAGTTGATGACTCAGCTTGCTTACGAATACATCATCTAGAGTTTGTCGCCCTGCTTTAAGCCAATAGCGAATTTGCTTAAATAATCATTAGGCGCACTACCGTCATAAACGATGTCATCAATGAAGTGCTGCTGTGGTTTTTTAAATCCCGTTTCCGTTGCAAAATCTGGGAAGTGCTTAGCTTCGATTGTCTTATCATCAATCAGAGACTGTGCAGCTTTAGCGTAGATATCAGGACGATAAACTTTTGCAGCAACATCTTTGTACCAAGCATCAGGCTTGTCATCTGAGATTTGTCCCCAACGGCGCATTTGAGTCAAATACCAAATCGCATCAGAGTAATATGGATAAGTTGCGTTGTAGCGGAAGAACACATTGAAATCAGGTACTGAACGCTTATCACCTTTTTCGTATTCAAAGGTACCTGTCATGCTATTGGCAATCACATCGTAATCGGCACCAACATAGTTTGACTGTGACAAAATCTTAACTGCAGCAGGACGGTTAGCATTGTTGTTATCATCTAACCATTTCGCCGCTTTGATCAGAGCACGGGTTAATCGAATTGTTGTGTTAGGGTATTTTTCTGCAAATTCAGCTGTTATACCAAAGACTTTCTCAGGGTTATTTTTCCAGATCTCGTAATCGGTAACCACTGGCACCCCAATACCTTTAAACACGGCTTGTTGGTTCCATGGCTCACCCACGCAGTAACCATAAATCGTGCCCGCTTCAAGGGTTGAAGGCATCTGTGGTGGTGGCGTCACTGATAAAAATGCTTGGGCATCTAACTGACCTGAAGTATCACCTTTATGAGGCGCGTAGTAACCAGGGTGGATACCACCTGCTGCTAACCAATAACGTAATTCGTAGTTATGAGTTGAGACAGGAAATACCATACCCATTTTAAATGGCTTACCCGCTTCAGTGTATTCCTCTACCACTGGTTTTAACGCATCAGCTTTAATAGGGTGAACGGGTTTCCCTTCACTATCTTTGGCAATATTGGGTTTCATCTTGCTCCAAATATCATTTGAAACCGTAATCGCATTACCATTTAAGTCCATCGAAAAAGGCGTGATGATGTGAGCTTTAGTGCCATAACCAATCGTGGCAGCTATCGGTTGCCCTGCCAACATATGTGCACCATCTAAACGTCCATCGATAACACCATCTAATAGCACCTTCCAGTTAGCTTGTGCTTCGATGGTCACATATAAACCTTCTTCTTCGAAGTAACCATTTTCATAAGCAATCGCAATCGGCGCCATATCGGTTAATTTGATAAAACCGAACGTTAACTCTTCTTTTTCAGGAAAGCCTACCTCTGCCATAGCAGGAGCGACTGCCGTAAACGACACAGCCAATAGAGTATGTTTAAGTGCTTTTTTCCAATTCATCTTTCTATCCTTGTTAAATTTAAAAAAGTTAAGTCAAAAACTAAGTTTGAAATAGGGAAAACAAAAAAGGCGCCAACTACTCCCTAAGGAATAATTAAGCGCCTTTGCTTAAATTAATTTATCTCTTTCAAGGCTCACAACACAGACAATCGATTAAATAACCAACGATAAATGCGACTTATGAGCACTACTGAAAATTCGAATTGTTGATAAATACTATTCAGCAACCGTGCCAACCTTTTAAGTCTCTGTTTTTAAACAGGTATACAAATTAAGCACTGGTAGTACTCATAAAGGGTGATACCAATTCAGTGCAACATAAGTTCAATCGCACCTAAATGGGTACTTGAACGGCAAAGTATCCCCCTAAAGGGGTGCAACATTTTATTGAAACGAAAAAATCACTTTTGAATAAATGAGATGAGGTTGAATGAGACTTAGTTTGCTGAGATTAGATTTAATGAGACTAGGTTTAATGAGACTTAGTTTGTTGAGAGTAGGTTTAATGAGACTAGATTTAA
>NZ_JBFRJJ010000015.1:0-135203 GCF_041468785.1 Shewanella sp. 10N.286.52.E4 | reverse complement strand
TCGTGTCTGGCGTTTATAGCTCTGTGCACTTTTGATGATGTAGGTTAATGTATTTGACCTAACTAGATTGATAGAATGCATATAAGTAGTGCGTTTAAAGTGATTAATGACTGAGTTCATAACAATCATTGTCAGATGTTTATCAGATAAAATTGTACAGAACTCTCACTTTATAGTTAAAGATGTATTTTATGTGCTTTTTATACAAAAGATGTTTTTATATTAGGCATTAGTAAGATATATTGCTGCTTTAACGCTTAGGTAGAATTATGGATTGTCGTCTCGGCTGCGGTGCTTGTTGCATTGCGCCCTCTATTACTAGCCCGATCCCTGGAATGCCAAAAGGTAAACCTGCTGGTGAGCGTTGTATTCAATTAAATGACGATAACTTATGTAAGCTGTTTGGCGACCCATCTAGGCCAAAGGTTTGTGCTGAGTTTACAGCCACAATTGACGTGTGCAGTACGACGAATGAACAAGCTTTATGGTTGATCACTGAACTTGAATCATCAACATCTTAAGCAGATAAATTTTAAGCCTGGAATTAACTTATGCAACTAACACGATATACAGACTATGGCATTCGTATTTTAATGTACGTCGCTGCCCAGCCACAAAGAGAAACGTTATTTCGTATTGCGGAAGTCACAACTGTCTTTGAGCTGTCGTCGAATCACGTTGCAAAAATTATTCATCATCTAGGCAAGCTTGGCTATATCCAAACCATTAGAGGAAAAAGCGGTGGGTTTAAGTTGGCGGTAAAGCCTGCTGAGATAAATCTGGGTAAATTAGTGGGTGAACTTGAGCCATCATTAGCCCCAGTTAACTGTACTGAACCTTATTGCCGCTTTACGCCTGCTTGTAGCTTAAAGGGCATATTAGCTAAGGCTGTTGCTGCTTATATGGAAGTATTAAATCAGTGCTCTTTAGCTGATATAGTAAAAAATTCAGACGAGTTAATGGAAACGCTGCCAGATCTGTCTATCTCAGTACTTGAGCTGAACTAGTTCCTTCGTTCTTAGCCATTGAAACTGGCAAAAGTTTTGAGGTATGGACTAAGTCGATACCTTTACCTTCCAATCTATGTAGGTTTTTATTTAAAAAGCGCACTGTTTCCGGATAAGGGTGCGCGATTACAACAATACTCCCTTCGGTTTTTGCTTTCTTAATGATTTGAGTGAATTGTTTCTCTAACGCTTGTTCACTGACATCGTTATCTAAAAAGATTTCTCTTCTGAGTAACGGCACTCCATATTGCAGGGCTTTATCGCTCGCTTTGCTATAACGAGTGGTGACGCTATCAACAAAATACAAATCCTTTTTCTTTAAGCTTTCCATTAACCAGTTCATTGGATTATCTAACTGAGTTAATAGGCTACCCATATGGTTATTGGCACCTTTGGCGTAAGGGATATTTTCGAGAGATGCTTTAAGCTGACGCTTTAATTGCTGCTCATCCATATCATTAGTTAAACCACCGCTTCCCAATTTTTTACCATTTAATGCCTGCATTGGAATATGCAGCATAATTTCATTACCTTGATTATGCCCTTGTTGAGCCAATGTTTGGCCTAAAGGGGTATGAGGTAACACTGATAAGGTGACTGTATTAGGGAGCGTCAGTACAGCCTCATCTGATTGACGATAACCTATATCGTCAATGATGATAGCGATGTTTGCGGCTTGTACGTGTCCAGTAATGAGTAGAGCTAATCCAAAAAATATTTTGCGCACAGAGTCTGCTTTTTAGTTATGAGTAGTTATCCATGCAATAGCTGAAGAAATCTGACCATCCTGTGGTTCATCATATTGCGCAGTTGTTTGCTCAATTATATCCAGATAATCAGAATTTAGAATAGCTTCGTTTGAAATTTTAATATCGGGTTCAATACCTTTACTGTGAATGTCATTGCCATCAGGCGTGCTGTACTTTGCAATGGTTAGCTTTATCGCATTACCCATTTCTAACATGGGTATTAGGCTTTGTACTGTACCTTTACCAAAGCTTGTTTCACCTACAAGTGTTGCTCGTTCGTTTTCTTGCAGTGCTGCTGCCAGCACTTCTGATGCTGAAGCTGAGCCTTTATTGATTAATACCACCATTGGGATATCTTCGAAAATAGTTGGTTGAGATGCGTAATAAACTTCATTGGCATCAAAAAAACGCCCTTCAGTTGAGACTATTAACCCTTTTTTCAAGAACAGATCCGCAATACTAATTGCTTGACCCAATAAGCCACCCGGATTGTTCCTAACATCCAAAATAAGTCCACTTAATGATTCATTTTTCCAAAGTTTAGCTTGTTTGATAATGGCGCTAGTCGCGTCGTGTTGAAACGAATTTAACTGTATATAACCGATATTACCTTTAATAATTTTAGCGTTGATAGACTCTATATGAATAAGCTCTGGATCTAATGAAAGCTTGAATGGCGAGTCAGTTTCACGTTCAATGGTTAAGTTAATTGTCTGTTTATTATTACTATTTTGTTTTATGTCCATCAATACGTCAGTTAAGTTACTGCTATCAATAATGGTATCGTTTAGCTGTAGTACTTTATCGCCTGGCTGTAAGTTTGCTCTTGCTGCAGGTGAATTGGGGTAAGGAGTAATGATAGTGATTTGATCGTCGTCGGTTGCCACTTCAAAACCATAGCCGAAATACTGCCCACTATTACTATCGTTAATGCTTTGGTAGTCTTCAGAATCCAAAAAGCCGGAATATGGGTCAAGGTTTGTAAAAATGCCATCGATGGCGAATTCGATTAAATCTTCTCGATCAACATCGTTGAAGTAGTAGGTGTGAATTGTGTCGATAACATCTAATAGCAGCGTGTAACTGTATTCAGATTCATATTTATAGTGTTGCTCTGAACTTGATAAGCTCATTGATAAAGCAACTGAAATACCCAATAGAAAACATAATAAACAGCGTGCAAATTGCATCATAATCGCCCCTTAATACCGTTAAGGTATATTCAGGGCGTCGGTTATTTCAGCGAATTAGGCTTTTATAGCCTGATGATTATCGACAATATTTCGCTGGGTTAACGGCTTGCCCTTTGTGTCGTATTTCAAAGTATAGGCCAGATTCTGTTTGTCCGCCTGAACTCCCGACAAGGGCAATTGATTCACCTTTCTGCACCGTTTCACCTGGTTGGATTAATAACGCCTGTGCGTGGCCATAAAGGCTCATATAACCTTCACCATGATCAACGACCATCACCATACCAAAACCGCGTAACCAATCGGCGTAAATTACAGTGCCTGGTGCAACGGCTGTGATGTTACGTCCTTCAGGGGCGGCTATTACCACTCCTTTCCAACGGATTTGACCTGAACGACGACTACCAAACTTTGAGGCTAAGTGGCCTTTTGTTGGCCAATTTAATTGTCCACGTTTTTTAGCTAAGCCATCCATTTGAGGGTTGTCTTTAGCGGCAAGTAACGCTTGCTCAATGAGGCGCTTCAAGCTGGCCTCTTCTATTTGCATTTGTTCCAGTTCCGCACCTTTACTAGTAAGGGTGCGCTGGATCTGCGCTAAAGTTTGCTGACGTTGGCTTTGTTCTTTATTGAGTTGCTCAGCTTGTTGCTTTTGCTCAATGATTAATGCATTCAGCTTTTGCTGTTCTTCAACTTGTTGAGTCTTAACGGTATCTAATTGCTCTATGGTGCTCTTTAGATTTGTAATAGCGGCAATTCTGGCGTTATTTAGATATTGATAGTAAGCCAGCATTCTTTCAACTGTTGCGGGATTTTGCTGGTTCAGCATCATTTTTGAGTAGTCATGATTACCGGCTAAATAGGCACTTGAAAGTTGTTTAGATAAGGTTTTTTGTTGTGTTGTACGGCGTTTATCTAGTTGAATTTTTTCTACATCTAGCTCACTGAGTTTGCTATTAACTTGACTGAGAGACGCTTGAGTTAAATTTACTTTTTGTGCAGCACTAGAAATAGCTTGCTCATCTCGTTTGAGTAACGAAATGAGTTTTTCCCGTTGGCGGCTGCTGTCTTTCAAAGAGCTTTGCTGTTGGTTAATCTGTGCTTGAATAGCTTTAAGCTCAGACTGACGCTTGTTCAGATCGGCACTTTGAACTGATGATGAAAGTATCAGAAAGCCAGCAAGTATGCTGGCTTTAAACAATAGTCGTTTTTTCACGAGTGGCTATTTACTCTTTGAGTTTAATGATTGAGTGGCCTGTCATTTCTGATGGCACTTCTTGTTCCATCAAGGTTAACATAGTTGGCGCTATATCGCTCAATCGGCCGCCCTCTTCGATAGTGGCATCACGTCCAACATAAATGAATGGGACTAGTTCACTGGTATGGGCGGTATGTGCTTGACCTGTTTCTTCATTGGTCATTTGCTCAGCATTACCATGATCGGCGGTAATTAAACATTCGCCGCCCACTTTTTGTAACGCTTCAACCACACGGCCAATACATGCATCTACAGCTTCACATGCTTTTACTGCGGCATCGAAGTTTCCTGTGTGACCAACCATATCACCGTTAGGGTAATTACAAATGATCACGTCATAGTCTGTTGACTCAATTGCAGCAACCAGCTTATCGGTTAGCTCTGTTGAGTTCATTTCAGGTTGAAGATCATAAGTTGCTACATCTGGAGATTTAATCAGTTCGCGGCTTTCACCTTCAAATGGTTGCTCTTTACCGCCATTAAAAAAGAAGGTTACGTGAGCATATTTTTCAGTTTCTGAAATGCGTAACTGAGTTTTACCTTGGTTTTGTAAAGTCTCACCTAAGGTATTAACCAAATCTGTTGATGGGAATGCCACAGGGACTTTAATGTCGTTGGCATAGTTTGTTAGCATCACAAAATTGACGTCAGGCGTCGCTTTACGCTCAAAGCCATCGAAGTCAGCATTTACAAAGCTGCGAGTAATTTGGCGTGCACGGTCAGCGCGGAAGTTCATGAAAATAAGCGCATCACCGTCAGATAAATGAGCAGCTTCGCCAATAGTGGTTGCTGCAACAAACTCATCATTTTCATCACGGGCGTATGCTGCCTCTAATGCTTCAACGGCATTAGAGTAGTTAAATTCAGCTTCACCTTGAGTGATGAGGTTATAGGTTTTTTGTACGCGATCCCAACGGTTATCACGATCCATTGCGTAGTAACGACCAATCAATGAAGCGATTTTACCGTGTCCTAAACTGTTAAATAACTCATCAAAATGCGCCAATGAATTTTTTGCACTGCGAGGTGGTGTATCTCGGCCATCTAGGAAAGCGTGTAAGTACACTTTAGTTGCGCCACGTTCAACTGCCATTCGACACATAGCTTCAATGTGATCTTCATGACTATGGACACCACCTGGAGACATCAGCCCCATGATGTGCACTGCGCCATTATTGCTAATTGCTTTGTCGATAGATTCACATAAAGCAGCGTTTTGAGTGAATTCATTATCTGCAATCGACTTAGTAATACGTGTCAGTTCTTGATAGACAATACGGCCAGAACCAATATTGATATGACCCACTTCAGAGTTACCCATCTGACCATCAGGTAAACCTACATCTAAACCTGAGCCTGAAATTAAACTGTGTGGATAAGTAGCATTCAATTTATCTAAAACGGGAGTGTTAGCGTGAAAAATAGCATTTTGATGCGTATTTTCGCGGTAACCCCAACCATCTAAGATAAGGAGTGCCAATGGACGCTTTTGAGTCGCCATGGAAATACCTCTATTTGAAAGTTAAAAGTTGATGAGAAAGTTAAAATTTTAATGGTATCGATATTACTACTTATGCAGGCGCTGAAAAAGTAATTTACTTACAGCTTTGCTCTAAGAGAGGTTATTTCAATAGCCATGGCGTTGTCTGAGTGGCTGGGAGGCTTGATGAATTATTTGCAATAAAAACATAATTACTGCGGATTTGACCTTTGCTTGTTAACTAAATGCAATCTTTCTTAGGTAAAGTGGCACTAATAAATCATTGGAGTCGAGTAATAGGCTTGAACTTGCTGCATTATAAAGACGCAATCGGTATACTCTGTGGCTTATTAATTTTAGCCATTTTTAAAGTAGGCAGAGAAGATGCAAGAATATATTGAATTTTTTCAAGCAAACCCAGTATTGAGTATTGCGTGGGTTGGTTTGTTCATTGCGGTAGTCGTGACTACGATTAAAGCTGCAACCTCTAAAGTCGTTAATATCAATACGCAAGAATTGACCATGTTAATGAACAAACAAGACGGTAAAGTCATTGATGTTCGTTCTCAAGAAGAGTTTCGTAAAGGCCACATCGTAGATGCGTTAAATGTGCCTTTGTCTGAAATTAAAAATAATAAAGCGACAAGCCTTGAAAAGTATAAAAGCAGTCCCATTATTACTGTATGTAATGCTGGTATGACGTCTGCGCAAGCAGCTCAACTTCTTGTTACGCAAGGCTTTGAAAATGTCAGTAACCTAAAAGGCGGTATGGGTGACTGGACTGCGGCTAACTTACCGACTGTTAAAGGTAAGAAGTAAAAGGTAACCAGCTACTCGCTGATGACAATATTAGCGAGTAGAACAAGATCCTACTTGTATAAAGGGCTTACAGGCGTTTTGTTAACTAGTTAGATCAACTTTAATCGGGATGGACTAAAATATGGCATCAGCTGCATTTTAGTAATAAAAGCCCAAATCTAAAATTAGCTTCATAGAAGAGCTAAAACACAATTTGAAGGTAGAAAATCATGGCTGAAGTAGCTAACAACGAAGAACAAGCACCACAATTCAACATTCAACGCGTATTCACTAAAGACGTTTCATTTGAAACGCCAAACAGCCCAGCTGTTTTCCAAAAAGAATGGAACCCAGAAGTTAAGCTAGACCTTGACACTCGTAGCAACAAACTTTCTGATGACGTGTATGAAGTGATTCTTTCTTTAACTGTTACAGCTCAAAACGGTGAAGAAACTGCATTCTTATGTGAAGTTCAACAAGCTGGTATTTTCTCTATCACTGGTTTAACTGAACAACAACTTGCTCATTCATTAGGTGCTTACTGCCCTAACGTACTATTCCCATACGCACGTGAAACTGTAGGCAACTTAGTTGCTCGTGGTACTTTCCCACAGCTTAACCTTGCACCTGTTAACTTTGATGCGTTATTTGCACAGTACGTTCAACAACGTCAGCAAGACGCTGCTGCAGCTCCTGCTGCTGAAGAAGCAAACGCTTAATCAATATGGATAATACTACCGAAATTACGGTATTAGGAGCAGGGTCTTACGGCACTGCTCTTGCCATTTCCCTCGCAAGCAGCGGTCATAAGACCTTGCTATGGGGCCATGAGCCTGAGCACATGGAAACCCTAGCCAAAGAACGCGCTAATAATGCATTTCTGCCAGGAATTACCTTTCCTGACACACTTGAATTAGAAACCGACTTAGGCAAAGCACTTGCTGCGAGTAAAAATGTTTTGGTTGTAGTACCAAGCCATGTATTTGGTTTAGTACTGAAACAGGCCAAACCTTTACTACGAGATGATGCGCGCATTGTCTGGGCCACTAAAGGATTAGAGCCTGAAACAGGTCGATTACTGCAAGATGTTGCTCGTGAGCAACTTGGTGAGAAATTTCCATTAGCAGTATTATCAGGACCAACGTTTGCCAAAGAACTTGCTGCCGGTATGCCGACAGCTATTTCGGTAGCGGGAACATGTACCGACTTTACTCATGATTTGGTAGAGTTATTACATAGCCCGAAACGTTTACGTGTTTACGCAAATGATGACTTTACTGGCTTACAATTGGGTGGCGCTGTTAAAAACGTTATCGCAATTGGCGCGGGTATGTCAGATGGCATTGGCTTTGGCGCTAATGCTCGTACTGCATTGATCACCCGTGGTTTAGTTGAACTAACACGTTTAGGCGTCGCATTAAATGCGGATGCTAATACCTTTATGGGTATGGCTGGCCTAGGTGATTTAGTGCTGACTTGTACAGATAATCAATCACGGAATCGTCGATTTGGCTTGGCACTAGGTAAAGGTAGCGATGTCGATACCGCCCAAGAAGAAATTGGCCAAGTGGTTGAAGGTTATCGCAATACCAAAGAGGTTTACACTTTAGCTAAACGTCTTGGTGTTGAAATGCCAATCACTGAGCAAATCTATCAAGTGCTTTATAAAGGTAAAGCCCCTGTAGATGCAGCCAAAGAGCTACTAGGACGCGAACAGAAGTCTGAAACACTCTCAAGCTAGTGCAAGTGTGAATACAACGAAAAGGGTGCTAATATAGCGCCCTTTTTTGTGGCTGATGAAAAATCCGCCACTAAAATATGCTAATCGATTGCCGTAAGGCGCTTAACGAATAAGAGAGTAAACCTGTGAAACATCACGACGTAATTATTATTGGCGCAGGCGCAGCAGGATTAATGTGTGCATCAACTGCAGGCTATCGAGGTCGTGATGTACTGGTGTTAGATAACGCCAAACAGGCAGGTAAAAAAATTCTTATCAGCGGTGGTGGTCGTTGTAACTTTACCAACCAAAAAATAGAGCCGCATAACTTCTTATGTGGCAACAGCCATTTTGTTAAGTCTGCACTAGCCCGCTATCGTTCACAGGATTTTATCGAGTTAGTTGAACGTCATGGTATTAACTACCATGAACGTGACCACGGGCAGTTATTCTGTGACGATTCAGCCAAAGAAATCGTCACCATGTTGATGACTGAATGTGATTGGGCGGGCGCTACAGTACAGCTGCGCACTGAGATCATGAGTGTGGCGAAAAATGCCCAAGGACAGTTTGAAGTGCAAACCTCCAATGGTGAATTTAGCTGTGATTCATTAGTGATTGCTACAGGCGGCTTATCCATGCCAAAACTTGGCGCATCACCTTACGGTTACAAACTTGCAGAACAATTTGGACTCAAGGTGTTACCGACCACAGCTGGCTTAGTGCCATTTACATGGCATAGTGAACAAAAAGCGCGTTTTGAGCCGCTGTCAGGCATTGCTGTGCCGTCAACCATAACCGCTGAAGATGGTACCCAATTTAGTGAAGCACTATTGTTTACTCATCGTGGTTTATCTGGCCCAGCTATTTTGCAGATCTCAAATTACTGGCAAGCAGGACAAGCAATTAGTATTAACTTATTGCCCAATGAAAGTGCCAAAGAAAAAATTGAAACTGCACTGGCTAATCATCCTAAACAAAGCTTAAGAAATACGGTTAGTCAGTGGTTACCAAAGCGTCTTGTTGAAACGTTGTTTGATGCAACTCATCTGGATAAAGCCTTAAATCAATTAGGGCACGGTGAACGAGACCAAATTGCTAGAGACTTAAATGAGTGGTCAATCGTGATGAATGGCACCGAAGGTTACCGCACCGCAGAAGTAACGCTTGGCGGTGTTGATACCAACGAGTTGTCATCTAAAACCATGGAAGCGAAAAATGTCACGGGCTTATACTTTATCGGTGAAGTGATGGACGTCAGTGGCTGGCTCGGCGGGTTCAACTTCCAGTGGGCATGGTCATCAGGGGTGGCTGCAGGGCAATCGATCTAATTTGATAACCAATATCTAAACTGGCTAGGTAATTGTCCTGTCCAGCGCTTAAATGAGCGGCGAAAATTATTACTGTCGGCAAATTTTAACTGTTTGGCGATATGGGGGTTACTGTCTCCGTTAATCACAATCAGATAGATAGCGTGTTGTAGCTTGGCTTCATCTTGCAGTTGCTGAAAGCTAATACTAAATGCCTTTAGCCTTCGCTTCAGTGTCGCGGGGCTGAGACACAGCTGCTGTGCGACATCGGGCAAACTCAAATTAGCGTGGATTTGTCTTAGCAGAAGAGCGCGGATGGTTGCTGGCAAACCAATACGACGATCAGCATTTAAATATTGCCGCCTCAGCTGTCGTTGTGCTTGTAAAAAACCTTGCGAATTATGTAATTCAAAAGCTTGCTTGAGTGTAGATTGGTTGACGCTGACGACACAGATAGGTTGGTTAAATTTCAATTCGTCACCAAGGTATTTGTAGTATTGGTCAATATTGCTTGGGGCTGAATAGGGGAGTGAGAACTGACCTTGCCAGCGGCAGCGACTTAAACGTTTATAACTGGATACTAAGCTCGATAAACTTAATTCTATGAAAAAGCGTTGCAGCTGTGGCATACCTAAGTCTTGCTGGAGCAGCAGATGCTGCTGTTCGGCGGTTTGCCAGCGTGAGATCTGTAGCCAAGGCTGAACAAGCCAATGGTAGCGTTGCCAAAATCGCTGCGCTTGATCTAAGTCTTCACTACAGAGTAAACCTTGGCTTAGTTGACCACTTTGGGCTGGTAACCACTGCTGACCCAAAATAAAAGCAAGGTCGTCAGTAGGCCAAGATTTAATTGCATTACTCACCAGTTTAGCCAATTGCAGCGGACTAATTTTGTGTTCAGCCTGGCAAAAGTCTTGTTCGAAAATGGCGCTTCCCGCCAACAGGGAGGCCGTGGATAAGCCCCGCAGCCGGAACAGTGCTACCAAATTGGCGACGAGTAGCTGGCTATCAATGCATTTATCGTCAGCATAGGCAATTGCCGTTAATTTCATCCGGCTTTAGGCCATCGTTGTGCTTGCTTTACTTGCTCTAGGTTTTGGTTTACCTGCTCAACAAGTTGCTCAGCGTTGAGTGAAGGTTGAGCGTTATTGTTGGCGGTAAAGCATATCGCTTGGCTTGCTTGGCAGCCCAGTGGTGTGATGGTGTTTACCAGCTCTTGGGCCATGGCTTCTGCAAAGACTTGGCTGCATTGGCTTAGCATAATAACAAATCGATCGCCGGCGTATCGGCACACTAAATCCTGTGAACGAAGCTGACTAGCTAACATTTGTGCGACGTTAGTCAGCAGTTGGTCGCCTTGGGTAAAACCTCGTTGATGGTTGATTTGGGTAAAATTATCCAGATCAATCATGATCAATGCGATAGCGTGGGGTTGAGCTAAATGTTGCTCGAGTTGGTGGCGCATGGCTCTGGCATCGCACAGCTGGGTTAGGTGATCAACCAGCTGGTGTTGGCGATAAAATTGCTCGCGGGTTCGCAGCTGCTCGTTGATGGTGGTTTGCTCTTCTCGCCATAGCCATAAACCAAAGGTCAAGGTGACTAAGCCAATAGGTGTCGGCAGCTTTTCCATTAAATTGAACCAGCTCGGCAAGCTGTCGTTAATAAAGAACTCATCGAGTAAATCCATATAGCAGCCAAGGCTATACCCCAATAAGCCAATCAGTAATAGCTGGGTGACACGACCGCCAGGTCGGGCAGATAACACCAGCACTAGCCAACTTAAGCCTAGTAATAATAGCGCGCCTTCGGTGGTGATATCGAGCCAGTCAATATCGGCACTAGGTTTGAGTTGCGCTTGGAGTAGACACAGGCTCAATAATGTAGCGCAGCATAGGAGTATCGAAGTGGCAAATCTATAGCTAGGGATCATGGTTTATAAGTGATTAATTATAGTGATAGTTACGTTACCGCGCTTATATGACGCTTTTGTGATGGTTTAAGTCAATTTAGGGGAGGCAAACTAGCTCATTCAACGAGTCAGTTTTGCTTAAAAAGTTTCAACTTATTTTGAGCTGGTATAAATATGAAACTAGTTCATGGGCTTTTTTTCTTTTAAAACCAGCACATTATTTGGCTTTTATAGAGTAAATAACACACTGCTTCTAATATCAATTAACCAAGTTTAGCCCAGTCATTTTAGCTCAAGGCCCTCGGTTACATGGCTATTTAGGCCTATTTGGGCCTAGGAGAAATACCTGCGTCACATCATTGTCATATCCTTCATCTAGCTTTGCCGCCCATCAGAGCTAACAACCAATAGGATGTAAAATCATGACGTTAAAGAGTTCGCTTTCCCCTCTTTATATCGCCTTGCTTGCTTCAAGCTTGTGCATGCCATCAGCTGCTTGGGCAGGGCGTATCGAAGGTGCAGTTAAAGACAGTCACACGCAATTGCCACTGCAAGGTGCCTTAGTGAGTATTGAAGAGCTAAATCTAAAACTAGAATCCAATCGTGATGGGCGGTTTTTCTTCCCCAAAATTGCTGCGGGCGAATATACCTTAGTGGCCAGTTATCTAGGTGGGCAGACTCATCGAGAACGCATTAAGGTAACGCAAGACGGCATCAGCAATAGCCAGATCCAGTTGCAGGGCCAAGGGTTAGAACATATTCAAGTGGTAGGTCAGCGCGGCGCGTTGAGCAAATCATTAAACCGCCAGCGAGCGGCTGATAACTTAGTGAGTGTGCTCAGTGCAGATGCATTAGGCAATTTTCCAGACACAAACATCAGTGAAGCACTGCAACGGGTACCCGGGTTATCGATAGAGCGCGACCAAGGTGAAGGCCGATTTGTGCGTATTCGCGGGATGGCGCCAGATTATAATGCAGTATCAATGAACGGCACTAGACTGCCTTCGCCAGATAGCGATCGCCGCGCCGTGGCACTCGATGTGCTACCGGCTGATCTGTTGCAATCGGTAGAAGTGTCTAAGACATTAACCCCTGACATGGATGCTGACTCGTTAGGTGGCGCCATTGAGGTTAAAAGCTTATCTGCATTCGATCGTGATGATACTTACTTCAATATCAGTGCCGAAGGCTCCTATGATGAACTGACCGAGAACACCAACCCCAAATTAGCTGCCAGTTATAGCGATATTTTTGATGACCGACTGGGCGTCGCTATCGCTGCAAGTTGGTATAACCGTGATTTTGGTTCTGACAATGTTGAAACGGGCGGTAAATGGGCGTTTGATGAACCGGTATTGCTTGAGGAAATGGAGCCGCGTGACTATCAAATTAACCGTGAGCGCATTGGTGTGGGAGTTAACTTTGACTACCGCCCTAATGACAATAACGATGTGTATTTACGCACGCTTTATAGTCAGTTTGATGACACTGAAACCCGCAATGGTAATGAAATCGCTTGGGAAGATGGCGTGGCAATGGGTGAAAGTGGTGATGTAGAAGCCACTCGTTCGCTTAAATCACGAAGAGAAGATCAAGCGATAGGCTCTTTGGTACTCGGCGGCCAGTCTCGATTTGATAAATGGACGCTGGATTATCAAACCAGTTGGAGCAGAGCGACTGCAGATAAACCAAGACACATAGGCGGCGCCGATTTTAAAGGTGAGTTCACTGATGTGGCCGTCGATGATACTCACATACCCAAAGTGACTGCAACTGAGTCATTTTACAGTGCAGATCAATATGAATTAGATAAAGTGGAAATTGCCGACTCAAGTGCAGTGGATACCATGGTCTCAGCGAATTTCGACCTGAGCAAAACGTGGTTGATTAACGATTTGCCTGTAGAAGTTAAATTTGGCGGAAAATACACCGCCCGCAGTAAAGAGAATCGTGAAGACATCTGGATTTATGAGGACTTTTCCGATCAAGGCATCGCTGATGACCAATTACTGATGAGCGCTTATGCAGGTCCAGAGCCAGATTACAATTTAGGCCGTTTCGGTCCATCCATTAATGCAGCCCCCGTATGGGCCTTGGTCAATGGTATGGATGCCGACAGTGCTAAAGACGAGATTGAATCGACCATTAACGACTTTGATATTGATGAAGATATCA
Source organism: Shewanella sp. 10N.286.52.E4 (assembly GCF_041468785.1). Lineage (NCBI taxonomy): Bacteria > Pseudomonadati > Pseudomonadota > Gammaproteobacteria > Alteromonadales > Shewanellaceae > Shewanella > Shewanella sp. 10N.286.52.E4. Next base: position 121,613 of record NZ_JBFRJJ010000015.1, on the reverse strand, counting down.
GTGCCGCCTACCTGATGGGGCATGTCGACATTGATCAATTACGCGTGCTAGCAGGGGTGCGTTTTGAGCATACCGATATGCACACCAAAGGCTCTGGTTTTGATGAAAGCCAAGATGCGTTTTTTGCCAGCGAAACCGATAGAGACTATCAACACTGGTTGCCAGGGCTGCATCTCAATTATAAGTACAGCGATAATACTGTCGTGCGCGCCTCGTGGAGCAATACTATTGTGCGTCCGACCTTTGGTCAGCTAGCGCCGGGTTATCTCATTGAAGTCGACGATGATGAGCTAGAAGCCAGCTTTGGTAATCCAGATCTTGAAGCCCTAGAGTCAATGAACTGGGACTTGAGCATTGAGCATTACATGGGCGGCCTCGGCGTTTTATCGGCCAGCGGTTTTTACAAAGACATAAACAATTTTATCTATGAAGCAGATTTAGGTGGTTATGGTCCTTATCAAGATTTCGATAAAGCCAATACCTTCACTAATGGTGATGAGGCTAATATCACTGGGGTTGAGCTAACCTATGTGCAAGATTTTAGTTTTATGCCAGAAGATTGGCGTGGGCTTATCTTTACTAGCAATGTCACCGCTAGCGATTCGTCTGCCACGATCTCTTGGCAAGATGATGGTAAGCAAAGCCGTGATATCCCACTGCCGAGTCAATCAGAACTCACGGCAAATGCCTCATTTGGATATGAAAATAGCTATGTTAGTTTGCGTTTATCAGCAGCTTATAAATCAGAGTACTTGATTGAAGTCTCAGAGCTTGATGATGCTGATTTTGACATCTATCAAGATTCCCACACCCAATGGGATTTTGTTGCCAAAGGTTATATCACTGAAAACGTCACGGTTTACTTTAAAGGGATCAACTTAACAGATGAGCCTTATTACGCTTATACCGGTCAATCACGCTACAACGCCCAATATGAAGAGTACGGTCGTACTTTCCAATTAGGCATTCAGTACATCAATATGTAGGGATTGATTCATGAATCTAACAATAAAAAATATTAAAAATAGTTACTTATGGCTTGCTATCGGCGGTCTGTGTGTCAGCGGCATTGCTGTTGCAGTAACGGCGACGAGCGATAAGTTGACGCTTGTTGGGCCCGCCGCGGGCAGTCAGGCGGCCAAATGGCGCGACAACTGGCTGTTTGCCAGTGAACAGCAGGGGCTCGTGTTGGCAGATGGCGAGCTGAAAAACATTGTACCCGGTCAGTTTGAACACCTTGATATCTGGGGCGATATTGCACTGACTTACGATATGCAAGTAGACCAAGTACAGGGAATTAAACTTGATGTCGATAATATGCAGCGCTTGCCATTACTGCCCAAGCGACAAATTCAGGTCGATTGGCTGTGTTTGCAGCCCCGTACCGCCGACAATAACTTGTACGCCTGGATAGGTAATGAAGAAGGCCAAGCGGAGCAATGGCTGCTAATGAGTGAACAGCAGTGGCAGCCGCAATTGTTGCGTAGCTTATCGGTGGTGATGGGCGCACTGACGTGTACCGTAGATGCTGAGCAGTTATATGTAGTGGAAAACCTGCAGGGCGTATGGCAATACCCAGCAGCGCCGAATAGCCCAGCAGAAGGACAGCTAGTGCTGCACCATAGTGATAATGACTACATCGATATTGGTCAATTTGCTGGACAAATACTACTGAGTGACAATAGCGGGCAAGTGTTTGACATTGAGGGTGATAGCTTGTTTAGCGCCAATTCGGGCGTCGATGACATAGAAAGCTTTGCTGTTGATGGTCAGCAGATCACTTATCTCGTTGATAGTGATAAAAGCTATTACCAAAGCGAGTGGCCGTTTCAGCCTCTGACATCAGCACCGGACGAGCTTATCGTCGAGATCCCGACACAAGTGGAAAGTGCCATTGCCGACCGTGCTGGCGACACTATGGATGACCCTGCTATTTGGGTACACCCTACTGAGCCGAGTCTCAGTCGCATATTGGGCACTAATAAACGCTGGGGCTTACTGAGCTTTGATATGCAGGGCAATCAGGTACAACAATTAGCAGCCGGCCGAGTGAACAATGTCGATATTCGTCAGCGGGTTAAGTTAGGTGGCGAGTATCGGGATATTGCTGTGGCAAGTAACCGTGACCGCAATAGTTTGAGTATTTTTTCGATTGACGGCCAAGGCCAGCTGACTCAACTGCTGGAGCAAGCGACCAGTCTTAGCGACATCTACGGATTGTGTCTGTACCAACCCACCGAAGATAGCCTTTACGCCTTTGCCAATGACAAGTTAGGACTGATTAGTCAACTGGCGTTAACATGGGACAACGACCACCTTAAAGCCACAGAGGTGCAGCGTTTTACTGTACCTAGCCAACCGGAAGGTTGTGTGGCCGATGATCGCTCTCAGCGATTGTTTGTCGGTGAGGAAAATGTCGGCATTTGGCTGTTTGACCTCAGTGGCAGTCAGCCACAAGGGAACATGATCATTACTGCTGGTGGTCCTTTGGTGGCCGACATTGAAGGGTTAGATCTTTATCAGCACCCCAATGGTGATGCTTATTTAGTGGTGTCGAGCCAAGGTAATGACAGTTATCTGCTGTACGATGCTCAGCCGCCATTTGCTTATGTCAGCAGCTTTCGGATTGGGGTTAATGGCTCAAAAGGTCATGATGGTAGCGCCGAAACCGATGGCTTAGCGGTAACGTCGAGTGCGGTAGGTACTGGGGTATGGTCTGACGGTATGTTGGTGGTGCAAGATGGCCGCAACAGACTGCCTGACGAACATCAAAACTTTAAATGGGTGCCTTGGCAGATAGTGCAACAGAAGTTGAATTTGCCTTAACCATATAGCACTGCTAACCAACGGAGGCGTTGGTTGGGTTGGTTGCCTGCGAATTGGTGATAGCCGTGCTCTGAAGTAAGCTGATTGTGGCAACGCAATCAGCTTTATTGTCAGCATGGCAATCAACAATATTTTATAGCCTGCGGCTGGTTTTTTGGTGTCGTGCAACGAGTTAAGCGCTCGACTCGCTCTTTACTCGTAGCTCTTATCTAGCGAAACATAGGCTGAAGGGTATCTATACGGTCTATAATTTCATCCGATGCTCTTTATAATCTATGCCTGAATACCCATAAATTAATGGCTGTTTTAGCGCATTGGACATGAAAATGTTTTATAACCTTCCTATAGCCATGGCAGGCTAAATTAGTTTAAATTGATTGCTATTGAATGAGCTGCAGCGAGCGTTTGCTCATTAAATTAGAGCGGCTAAAGGAATGGGAGCAAACTCATGGAATTAGAGATATATGTGGTGGATGCATTCACCGATACAAACTTCAAGGGCAATTCTGCCGCTGTTATTCCTATCAATGACTGGCTTGATGATGAGTTAATGCAAAATATTGCTGCTGAAAATAACTTATCTGAAACCGCTTTTATTAAAGCAATTGGTATTAACCAATATGAGATCCGCTGGTTCTCACCCCTCACTGAAATAGATTTTTGTGGCCATGCAACTTTGGCAGCATCATTTGTGTTGTTTAACCATTTAGGTTGTGATGGTGAGCTTGAGTTTTTGACCACAAAGGTCGGCAAGCTTCAGGTTACTCAATTAACTGACATGCGTATTCAAATGAGCTTTCCTAATCTCGCTCCTTCACCAATTGAAGTGGTACCAGAAGACTTATATGAGGGCTTATCCATTAAACCGCAAAGCGTCCTAAAAAGCGAGCAAGCCTACTTTGCTGTTATGGCGTCAGCTGATGAAGTCAAAGACATACAATATCAGTCGGAAACGCTCAAACGGCTTGCACCTTTTGATGTGGTCGTAACAGCAAAAGCCGATGATGACAGTCAACATGACTTTATCTCTCGCTATTTCTGGCCTGCAAATGGCGGTGACGAAGATCCGGTTACAGGATCTATTCATGCGGGGTTAGCACCTTATTGGTCTAGCATATTAAATAAAACCGCACTTGTTGCTCAGCAGGCCTCTGCGAGAAGCGGGGTTTTATATTGTCAGATAGACAATGACCGTGTGTTGGTTTCAGGCTATGGCGCTTTGTATCTGTTAGGGACGATTTATGTTTAAGTCGATAACGCTTAGCTTAAGCGTGCCAAGGTGTCTTAATCTAATCAAGACTCGTGACATCATACGGAAGTGAATTTATGGAAAAAGTAGCCTTAGTAACAGGTTCAAGTAGAGGAATTGGTGCTGCGACGGCAAAGTTACTCGCACGCCAAGGGTATGCTGTGTGTGTTAATTATCGAAGTCAGAAAAATGCAGCGGATGATGTTGTAGCAGCAATTAAGGCTGAAGGTGGTAAAGCCATTGCGATACAAGCAGATGTGTCCGTAGAAACAGAAGTGATACAACTCTTTTTATCAATTGAGCAAGCTTTAGGGCAAGTGACACATTTGGTTAATAACGTTGGCATCTTATATCAACAATCAAACTTAGTCGATATGAGTCTTGAGCGATTCAATAGCGTTCTCATCGCTAATGTCTCTAGTTGTTTTTTGTGTTGTCGTGAAGCCCTAAAAGTGATGCAGCAAGGCTGCGCAATCGTCAATGTATCTTCTGCGGCATCTCGCCTTGGTGCGCCATTTGAGTATATTGATTATGCTGCCTCAAAAGGTGCGATAGATTCATTAACTAAGGGCTTATCATTGGAAGTTGCAGGCAAAGGCATACGGGTTAATGCTGTTCGTCCTGGGCTAATCGATACCAGTATTCATGCTGATGGCGGAGAGCCAGAACGTGCACAACGATTGGGGGCAACCACCCCGTTACAGCGCTGCGGCACAGCTGAAGAGGTGGCGAATGCTATTTCGTGGTTATTATCGGATGAGGCTAGCTATGTCACAGGCTCATTTGTTGACATCGCTGGTGGTAAGTAGCCATCAAAAGCTGTCGTGAGTAACGTTAAGCATTAACGACCATTTTCTTCTGTTATAAATACCAATGACAGCGATGTCATAAATTGCTTGCATCTTGTACTACTTATTACTTATGTTATGAAAATGCTGTTTTTAATATTGCGCTTGAATTAACCATAAGAATAAGAATAAACAAGGATGCTGCATGCGTTTGAAAAGTAAAATCGTTGTATTTTCGTCGGTCATTTTTTGTGCTTTTATCAGTATTGCGCTTTGGGGGTTACATGCGCTTTCTGATGCCAGTGAGCGCGACAACATTGCCCGAATAAATCAACTGATGAAAAGCACGGTTAACATAGTTGAGCAATTTGAACAGTTAGCAAGTACAGGCACTTTGTCAGAAGAGCAAGCCAAAAAGTTTGCCAGCCAACTACTTCGAGAAAACAAATATCATGACTCAGAGTATGTCTATGTCGTTGACGAAAAACTAGATTTTGTTGCTGCACCACATGATCCCCAACTACATGGAACAAGTTTTAATGATTTCCGTGATGCATCAGGACACAGTATCGGCGAAATGGTTGAGCAATTAGTGGGACAAAAAACAGCAACCATTATTACTTATCATTGGGAGTCACAGCGTGATGGCGATATCGTCGACATGACTTCAGTGGTGCAAAAAACACCAGGATGGCATTGGTATATAGGTACAGGCATTAGCTACGCAGAAGCGGATAGTCGTTATTGGGCGGTGGCCAAATGGTTATTAACTTTTTCGCTGACGATAGCCATTATTATCACCTTATTATTAATACGATTTGGGCTGAACTTACAAGGCTCGTTAGGGGCTGAAATTGAAGATGTGCGTCGTTTTGTTATGCGGGTATCACGTGGTGACTTAAAACAAGAAAACAGCTTTGTTAGTACTAACGATAACAGTGTTGTGGGGGCAATGAACTATATGCAAGTGGGGCTTCAGGGAGTGGTTAGTGCAATCGGTGAAGTGACAAATATACTTAACTCACAAACCCACGATTCGGAGCAACGCTCTGCAGAGTTGGATGATTTAACCAATGCACTTAGCGAAGAAGCGCAAATCGTCGCGTCATCAATTACTCAACTTACAGCAAGTTCAGCCAGCGTAGCAGAACTTGCCAAACAAGCAGCCGATTCAGTTACAGCTGCTGAAAAGCAAGGCTTACAAGCTCATCAGTTAACCCAATCCTCAGCAGAGACAATCTCCTTACTTGAAAACCAAATTGACAGCGCAGGGCAGAATATCCAAATTTTGGATGATGAAGTGAATAACATCGCTAGTGTGCTATCAGTGATCCAGGGCATTGCTGAGCAAACCAACTTACTTGCACTGAATGCAGCCATTGAAGCGGCTAGGGCAGGCGATCAAGGTCGTGGCTTTGCAGTAGTGGCAGATGAGGTGAGGCAGTTAGCGCAGCGTACTCAAACAAGTACGGAGCAAATTCAACTCACTATTGTTAAACTGCAAAGCGCAACACAAGACGCCAAGTTATCCGTATCGCAAAGTGTGTCGACGAGTGCGGATACCGTGGCTAAGTCTCAAGATGTCGCCTTAGCATTAAGCCATATTGCGCAGTCGTTATCGGCCATTTCGTCAATGAGTCATCAAATATCTCAAGCTGCCGTTGAGCAATTAACGGCGGGGGAAGATGCTGCAACACGCATTGCTACTATTGCCGATACTGCGCGAAATACCTCTGCTGTCTCTGTCCAAGTACACGCAGGGACAGATCAAACCCAAAAATTAATCCAGACACTTGAATCTGAAATTACTAAGTTTTCTGTATAGGCTGCATTTGTTTATGGCAATTAAAAAGGGAAGCAACTGCTTCCCTTTTTAATGAGTGATTGATTTCAGTAAGTCGCTAGCAGATTACTGCATTAGACCAATAAAGTAAGGGATGATTAACGCATTGGCTAAGTCGATAAAGAAGGCGCAAACCAACGGCACAATGATGAAGGCTTGAGCAGAGTATCCATAGCGCATTGAGACTGCTGACATGTTAGCCATCGCTGTTGGTGTTGAGCCCAGTGAGATACCACCAAAGCCTGAACAAATCACAGCGGCATCATAATTCTTGCCCATTGCAGGAAACACGATGAATAAGTTGACCACAATAGCCACAATAAATTGCATCCCAAGAATGGCAAAGATAGGTCCAGCTAAATCCACTAATGTCCATAATTGCATGCTCATTAATGACATCGCTAAGAACGTTCCTAGTGACATATCAGCAATGAGATCAATCGCTGCAGTACGGCTAGGCCAAGCAGTGCCAGTAATACGTGGGTAGCTTTTAGGAATTAAATTGCTTATTACAATACCAGCGAATAGGCAAGTCACGAACAAGGGTAAGTCTAGCCCTAAACTGCTGACCACTTCATTTAACAGAAACCCTAAAATCACACAGATATGAATCGCTAATAGGGCATCTAAGAAATCAAACGAAGTCATTTTGACGGCTGTTTCGGTTTCTTTACCTTGCGTATTTGCAGCTTCTAAATCAACTGAAGGTTTTAATTGATGTTTATTGATCAAGTATTTGGCAATGGGCCCGCCCATTAAGCTGGCAAGAATTAACCCGAATGTGGCACTAGCAATACCAATTTCCATGGCGCTGGATAAACCAAATTGTTCTTGGATTTTTGGTGCCCAGGCAATGGCGGTACCATGGCCGCCAATCAATGACACGCTGCCACCGAGTAAACCGACAATCGGTTCTTGACCAAATAAGGTTGCTACACCTATACCGGTAAGGTTTTGCAAAATCATGTAACCAATAGTGACAATGAGTAAAATGACTAAGGGCTTACCACCTTTGAGTAAATCGCCCAAGCTGGCATTAATACCGATAGTGGTAAAAAAGTACACCAGTAAGACATCTCTGGCCATTAGATCAAAGTTGATTTCAATGCTGGTGGCTGCATAAATAAGGGTGAATAAAATAGAAAAGATGATCCCGCCAGAAACGGGCTCAGGAATACTAAATTCTTTTAAAAAGCCCACAACCTGATTTAAACGTCTACCAATAAACAGCACGATAATCCCTACCGTGACAGTAAAGAAAGAGTTTAACTGCACAATGCCGTCAGCAAATTCCATAATACTTCCTTGTTAACTTTAAGAATACTGTGTGATTAATCGCAATAGTTTGACATACATACTCAAACCATTGATAGCAGCAATCACCACTAAGCCCTAAAAACAGCGTTGTGAGATTAAGACTGTGTTTTGCGTTACTGATTTTAGGTTACAACTGCGGGGGAGGCTTTATCGCTAAAACCACATTGGATATCTCATAAAATGATCATCTTGAAGTGATAGCAGAACTCTGTCTGAAGAGGTTACATAAAAAACCACCGAAATAGGGTGGTTTTAGGAGTCAGCTTAGATAGAAGTGCATTTAGTTAGCAGTGCATTTAGTTAGGTGATCACTTAGTTAAGTGTTTGCTTAATTGCAGCACTTCAACGGCGGTTTTACCTAAGGTATAGCGGCCAGCAATGGCATATTGATGATTATAGCGGTCTAACCATTTTTGTAATTGTTGGTTGAGTTCTTCAATAGTCGTAATGCGATGATTCTTTAAAAATGGCGCATAAAATTCATCGTAGGTTAGCTGTTGAAAACGAGCAGCTAGGCCGTTAACTACAGGGCCATTATAGGCACGCATTTGAATGTGGTTGATATCAGCGTGGTCGAGTAAATCTTTAAATGGCGCACTTTGTTTACCAGAGAATTCAGCCCCTCTATCGGTCAGTAGGCTGTTAATTTTGATCTGTTGCTGCATGTACCATGGCTGAACCGTAGATTGCAAAAAGTTCGCTGCAGTACTTGAGTCTTTATTATCACTGATAATCGCAATGGCATACTGACTATAAGCATCAATGAAAGTGTGCTGATAGAGCTGACCCATAGGATCAACATTGCCAATACTAAAGGTATCTTGCACACAAACATCACCTGGGTATTTACAATCTAACGCTGATTCATTTTGCTCGAGTTTATAAAGCTGCTCCATATCATGCTGGCTTTTAAAGCTAAGCTGGTTTTGCTGACGTAAACGGCTATTAAGCGCCACTAGGCGGTTTTTCTTGGTTTCAAGATTGTGCCTCACCCAAATGGTACGCACACCGCTGGCGGAAATAGTACAACCACGGGCAGTCAGAAGTTCCGCAGCTTTCGCTTGACCATAATTAGGGTAATCGAGTGCGATTTCGATGACTTGGTCTTCAACTTCTTGTGATACACGGTTTTTAAGCGCAGGTTTCTTGCGTGAAAGGTTTTTAAGCCCGCGTTCACCTGCTTCTTCATATTGCTTTTTAAAGCGGTAATAGCTGTCACGGCTATAACCCATAATGTCGCAGGCTTTACTGATGCTACCCAGTTCAGTTGCTAACTGAAGCAGAGCGAGTTTACTGCGAATTTCATTTTTATTTGAATTCATATCTGCTTATTATCGTTAAGTTATTACCACAAAACCCATCTTACCAAAAAACACCGTTAGGGGCATATCCTAACCACTTAAACCAAGTTTCACCCATTAAAATACTGGTAGCCCAACCAATCATCAACATGGTAAAACCAAACTTAAAGCTGTCACTTAAGCTGTATTGATCGGTTGAGTAAAGCAGCAAAGCAGGCTTACTGTTAAATGGCAGCACATAAACGTGCTCGATTAACAGCGCCACAGGTAGAGCTAAGCTCATAATTGGAAAATCAAAACGTTGAGCAATACCAATGGCAATGGGCACAAACAGCATAGTGCGCATGGTTTTAGATTGGAATACCAGTGAGCTTAATAGCATCGCGCCTGTCAGCATAATATAGAACACACTAAATGGTGTTGATTCATCTAAGCCAAAGTATTCAAGGCTAAAGTTAACCGCAAGGTTAGGTAAGTCAGTTTGCTTAAAGCCTGCACCTAGAGTGTATGCACCTGCAGAGAACAGTAATAAATGCCAAGGCACATCGACTTGGTTCCAGTTCACAACCCCAATACGCGGGCTTAATGCGACAATCGCCCCAATGAATGCAATCGCAGTTGCACTGACGCCGTGGTATTTGTCGGTGGCCCAAAAAACTAAAATAGTCACAAAAATCACGATAGATTTAATCTCACGGAACGAGACTTTACCCATTTTATCTAATTCTTGTTGTAAGCGTTCCATCCCTCCTTCGATTTGTGGCAGGCGCTCTTCAGGTGACAGTGGGAAAAAGACCTTCGTTGCCAGTAACCAGCCAATCACAATCATGCAGATGACAATTGGCATGGCGACTATCATCCAGTCGGCAAAGAAGAAACTGCCGCCAATAGCACCTGCTATCAGACTTGCAGCTAATAGGTTAGCCCCTGAGCCTGTGACAAACGCACCAGCACATAAGTTAATCTGTAATAGGTTTTGCAGGACTAAATTTCGGCCGAAGTTGTTTTTATTTTCTCCGCCTCTTGCGCCATAGACCGCAGCAATCACCATAAAAATAGGCATCAAAATCGCAGCCTTTGCTGTGGTCGCAGAAATAAAGGCAGACAAGGCTAAGTTAATCACCATAAAACTGTAAAAAATCGGTGTCGCACTGGTACCAAAACGGCAGATAAACCATAAGGCAAAGCGTTTTGCAGCACCCGAAGACACCAACATGGAAGCTAGGATGAAAGATAGAATGTTTAACCACATAATTGGATGCCCAAGCTGGGCGTAGGCTTGGCGTTCAGGCAGTACACCGGTCAGAACTAAGGCAATAATGACCATTAATGAGGTGAGATAATTGGGGATTGGTTCAGTAATCCATAAAATAACCGCAGTGCAGAAAATGGCTAACATCGCCTGCCCATGCCAGCTAAATTCTGTCAGGCCGACATTGTGAAAATGTTCTGCAGCTGACTTGCTTAACATTGATGAGTCAAAATCTGTCAAAAAAGAGGCTGGGTTGCCCGTCAGTAAAAAGATAAATGCCGCCAACGCTATCCATATACCACTTTTAGCTAACCATAACTCGAAGTTAGTTTTTGATCTGACAGGTAGCCGTTCCATTTTGTATTGGTTCATATCAAGTGGATCAATCTTATCCGTTATCTCTTTGCTCATCTTGTTGTGACCTTAAGCTATATTCCATTTGCAATAACCATAACCGTTAAAGCCGTAATAAAAATGGATCAAGATCAATAAATTATCTTAATAGTTTTTAATTAATATTTTAACTAACTATCGGTGTGGTTTTTTGCTTATGATATTTAGTTGTTTTTAAAGGTTTTTTGTTTATGCTGCAATTGCTTTTATTTTTATTATGTAAGATTAGGTTGAGACTAAAATTAATAAAACATGATCTAGATCTGTTTTTTTTACTCAACACAGGAGTACTGTAAATGGGTACTTAATAACAAACGAAATAAATTTAAAGGAAACAGTATGTCTGAATTAACAATTGGTGAAATTTCTAAACCACGCTTTGAGTTCCGTACTTTTGGGCAAGACTTTACTGAAGCCGCAGAGCGTATGGCGCGCCTATCTGTTCCGGTTCCTGAAAAGGTATGGCGTCGTGAAAGTGACGAAATTTATATTATGTCTCGCACTAATGATTTGAATAACACTAAAATTCGCGATGGCAAAATGGACGTTAAAAGTTACGTACAAACCGTAGATGGTTTAGAGCAGTGGGATCCAAAATTAAAAGCGGAATTTCCGATCAGTAAAGTTCAGTTAGAACAAGAAATCTTCCCTGCGTTCATGGTGGAGCAACCTGCATTAGCTAAAGACAGCTATAGCTTCGAAGAATTTATCGCTATCATCGACGCCCATCCTGATTTACAAGCCGTTAAAATTCATAAAGAACGTTTTGGTTATATGGTCAATAACACCATCTGTGAAGTGGCAAATGTGTTAGTCAATGGCGCAAGACTTGTCAGCGTAAACAGTGAATCAACAGAATTAGATGACATTCACACCACAGTTAAAGACTTACGCTTAGCGGGTGTTGAAAACATTAATTACCTTCAAGCGATTAAGCGCGTTATCGGTATGAAGAACCTACCACTAGCTAATTAAGCTTGCATGAGCATTACATCATCATACTTTTTTATAAATAGGGCATAGCTATCATGGCACAAGAAATTGAACGCAAGTATTTAGTATCAAGTGAAGAATTTAAAGCACAAGCGGGTAAGTCGGTTCGTATTATCCAAGGTTACTTAAGTAGCGTGCCTGAGCGCACAGTGCGAGTGCGTGTAAAAGGTGACAAAGGGTTTTTAACGATTAAAGGTATTGGTAATGAGTCAGGTGCGTCGCGTTATGAATGGGAAAAAGAGATCTCTGTTGAAGAGGCGCAAGAACTACTGAAAATCTGCGAACCAGGTGTTATCGATAAAACCCGATACCTCGTTGATCATCAAGGACACATCTTTGAAGTCGACGAGTTCTACGGCAGTAACCAAGGACTGACCGTTGCTGAAGTCGAATTAACTGACGAAGCACAAACGGTCAATAAGCCAAGCTGGTTAGCAGAAGAAGTGACGGGTGATGCACGTTATTACAACTCTATGCTAATGAAGCAACCATTTACGCAATGGTAGGCTGAAACCATGTTGTCGCTATCGATAGCTGATCAGTACCACTTAACAATTCAGGTGGATATTCCGCCTGAATTAAGTCGAGTACAATTGCAGGCCTATTTTTTCTTTCCTGCCAAACTAGCTGACAATAGCGACGTCATGAATAAAAGCAGCTTTTATCACAATTTGTTGCAACAACAACAATTGGTCAAAGTCGAGCCCATTAGTTGTCACACCATTGACCGTGATTTACTCATTATTAAGCAAACTGCTTATGCTTCCGCCCAAGCTAATCAGAGTCGTTATGTACTAGCGTTGTCTGAATTTGTCAGTGGTATTGTTGATTTACAAGAGAATGTTAGCTTAGCGCAGTTGGCCTATATCGGTGATCAAATAGAGCAATTTTCACGGATCCACGATAACGAACAATTACTCACCCAAGGTCAGCTATTTAAGTTGGCACTACATTTATTAATGTATCACTATCATCAATCTCTGTTACAGGCTAAACACCAGGCCAGTAAAGAAGATAAGCTTTGGCTGACTGTTCAAATACAACGGCTTTGCGTAGATGCCGATATACTGAAGATTAAGTTATCTCCTACCTCAGAAGCTGGAAGAGAGAAATTACTTAATCGATTACACATCGCTAAACGGGTGATCCATCGTCCACACCAATTAACTCGTAAGAAACTTAAAGATGGTGAAGTGGCTGAACAATTGATCTTTGGTTTTGCAGCCGCATTAGCAATGGCATTTGCTACAGGTATCGCTTTTGCGACTCAAAAAGCTTTTGGCAATTTTTCTACACCATTTTTTTTCTCTCTGGTGTTGTCGTATATCTTCAAAGACCGGATTAAAGAGTTGGGGCGTAATTACTTAATGGAGAAATATTTCTCTAAGTATTCACAGCATCATTATCGATTCTATCAACACGGTTCCAGCCAATTAGTGTATGACGCTAAAGAGGCGGTATACCGACAAAAACCTGCTGAGCTACCTGAAAAAGTAAATGCATTACGTAAACGCTTTTATCGGGCTGAAAGCCATAGCTTTAAAGAAGCGCTCGTCTATAAGCGAAGTTATACATCGCATACCCATTCACAACCAAATTCCCAATTTAAGTTTAAAGATAAACTTACAGTTAATTTAAGTAAGCGTTTACGGTTACTGCCAAGAATGGTGCGATCACATTGGGAGGAAACGGAGAGTAATATTAAGCTCCACAATGTGCATAGTGTCTATCCTATCAACATTGTTTTAGTCACTAAAACTGACAGTGGTTGTAGTTATTATCGATATAAATTAACCACAAGTCGCAAAGGTATTCATAGATTAGAGCAAGTCGAATAAGCACTTGTTGAGTTTAGTATTGGTTTTTAATTGACAAAAACTTTCAATAATTAATATATAAATAAGCATTTAAATCAACAGCATGCAAAAAGAGTGGCTTATGAGAATATGATTTTCATAAGTCGCTTTCGGCTGACTTAAAAAAATCTGCAATTGGATTATTTTACATTTCGTCTTAGATCACTTTTTGCGCAAGATTGTAAGATTAAGTTGTAATTAGTTGATATTGATCATGTTTTTTTTACAGCCGTAGTTCTACTCTATGGCTAACGAGATAGAAACATTTTTGTTCCAAATTAAGTAATAAAAATAATCTAAGGAAGATGAAGATGAGCAAAGAAAATGTGTTGTCAGTTTCAGGAGTTGCTAAAGCAGTAGCAATATCATTATTTTGTTTTTCAGGTGCCACTATGGCGGCTGATACCGATCGCGTTACAGAGTTAGAAGAACGCTTAGATGCGTTAGAAATGGAGCTGATTGAAGCCCAAGATGCTGCTAACAAAAAAGATAGATTAAAATTCTCTAGCAGCAGCCCGTCACCAGAGTTCATTTCTCAAGATGGTAAATCTACCATGGAGTTTTCTGGTCGAATTCAATTGGACTATGTTAACTACGATGATTTTTACACTGGGAGTAAGCGTGAGTTTGAAGGTGGAGCCAATACGGTCGATTTTCGTCGTGTTCGATTTGGGGTCGAAGGCTACTTTTCAAATGTATGGAAATACTCGTTAGAGTTTGATTTTGATGGCGAGTCTGAAGTTGAAGTGAAAGATGCGAACGTGACTTATCGCGGCTGGGAAAATTCAGAGTTGACCATGGGTTTCCAGAAATATGGTTTTGGTCTTGAAGCCACGAACAGTTCGGCTCATTTAGCTTTCTTAGAACGTGCAAGTACAGATACATTTGCACCTGATCGTAATGTCGGCGTGCAGTGGCTTTATAAAGGTAATGATTACAACTTGGTGTTGGGTTACGGTACTACTGCCAATATTAATGACGACGACTTAAACTTTAAGCAAGATGTCTATAACGGCCGTTTTACCATGGCGCCGATTAATAACAGTGACCATTTACTACATCTTGGTGTCAGTGGTATGTACACCAACAATAACAGTGAAGCAGTAGAAACGCGCTACCGTGCTCGTCCTAGCAGCAAGCCTGTCAGCCGCACCATTGATACTGGTAAATTTGATGCCGAATCAGTACAAAGCTATGGTTTAGAGGTGGCTTATCAGCACAGAAACTTATTAATTCAAGGTGAATATGTCACTTCAATGGCTGATCAGATTGATGATGAATCTGTGACAGTTGATGCTTACTACTTACAAGCGGTTTATACCTTAACGGGTGAACAATGGAATTACAGTGGTAAGAAAGGGAAATTTAAATCGATTAAACCTGCCAATGCAATTTCTGCTGGTGGCTATGGTGCATGGGAATTAGCAGCTCGTGTTGATGTGGCAAACTTTGATGATACAGATGCTGGTATCACTGGCGGTGAAAAAACCGATTATATCCTTGGTGTGAATTGGTACTTAGAAAACAACCTCAAAGCGCAGTTTAACTATGTGCATACTCAAGCTGATTACCAAAAACCATACACAGATATTAATGGCGTAGAAATGTACGACCAAGATGGCAATATCTTCCAAGCAAGATTGCAGTTTGCATTTTAACTGAAGGATAATTCTGATGAGAAATAATCTATTTTTAATCGGCCTAGTGAATGTATGTTTAAGTTCGAGTGCCTATGCGTTATCGCCTGATGCATTCACTTCACTTGAGTATCATGTGAATACTGGCACGGCTAAAACACTGCCTTATGCGGCTTCGAAACAAACTGATGATTTTAAACAAGCTTTTAACTTCATTGATTTAGAAGAACGCTTAAAAGTAAAGTTGGTGACTTATATTGATACGCCTAACCGCGCTTTTAAAGCTAAATCGATCAATATTCGAGTACGTGAAGATTTAAGTAAACCACGTAAGAGTAAAATCACAGTCAAGTTACGCGCTGCAGATCCACAAAGCTTTGGTGATGTATCGAATTACCGTAAAGCAGAGATTGACTATACCGAAGGTAAAGCGGCTTACAGTGTGAGCTATGATATTCCTTATTCACCTGCTGACATTGATGTGAAAAATGTCGATATGGAAGCGGTATTTGCCATCTTAAAACGCAATACCGCTATGTGGGAGATTGTTGGTGATATTTATGAAGCAAATAAAGCCGACTTAATCCAAACCATGGTTATGCGAACTCATGGTTGGGAAGGCACGGTAAAAGACAAACGGTTTGATGACGTTGAAGTCGATTTTCAAGTCTGGACGCCATATTACCGCAAGCCACGTATCAGCTTTAATGAGTTTTCATTTAAGGGCCATGTGAAAGATAAAGCGCGCTTAGAGGAGATGTACCAACATTTATATCAACAAGTTGAAGCTGTTGGATATGAACATGGTCATAGCGGCTCGAAAACCAGTTCTACCTTTAAAATGAGTAAAGGATTTACTAAGTAAGTTCCACTGAGTTCATCCAATGACCAGGCACTGTGTCCCCATCACTCCCTGATGTAGTGCTTGGTCATTTCTCATCTTAATTCCCCCTTAATTAACCCTAACAAAGGAGATGCCATGTTTGGCTTTTCTCGGATCACTACGCTTCTTTCTCAGAGTCAGTCTACCGAAACCAATGTGTATTTATTCCTCGATCAAGTCACACTCGCCCAACATAAGTTTGTTTATATGTGGCAAATGTATTTAGCTCACGGAGCTAATAGCGAGGAGTTTGAAAATGCATTAACAGAGCTTCAATCTATTGAACATGAAGCTGATGTCCTCAAGCGTGAAATTGAACAGACGCTATATCGTAAAACCCTGATCCCTGATTTACGCAGTGATGTGGCCTCGCTGATTGATTTAACCGACCGGATTATCAATAAACAGGAAACCATAGGCTTACATTTAAAAATCGAGAAGCCACTTATCCCTCAAGCGGTTGAGGCTGACCTCATGGTGCTACTGAATGCGGTAGGCAATACCATAGATCACACTATATTGTGCGCCAAAAGTTTTTTTACCGACTTACAGCGCGTACAGGAATATCACCAGAAAGTGATTATGTTTGAAAGTGATGCGGATAAAGCCTGTACGCGGGCGAAAACTATCTTGTTCGATACAGATTTACCGCTGATTAATAAAGTCCAGTTGCGATACTTTTTTGACCGCATAGATCAAGTGGCGAATTTAGCTGAAGACATCAGTGATCGGGTTGCCATATTTACTCTCAAACGGGTTCAGTAGGAGGGAATAATATGGATATTGCGATTTGGGTATTTTTATCGAGTGGTTTGTTTTTAGGTTGGTCGTTAGGGGCCAATGATGCTGCTAATGTTTTCGGCACTGCTGTCGGTTCTAAAATGGTTAAGTTCTCCACGGCGGCAATGATTTGTTCAGTGATGGTGATTCTGGGCGCAGTGATCAGTGGTGCTGGTGCATCGCATACGTTAGGTGCCTTAGGTAAAGTCTCTGCCATTGGCGGCGCATTTACTGTGGCTTTGTCGGCTGCGACAACTGTATATCTGATGACAAAGTCAGGTTTACCCGTATCGACAGGTCAAGCGATTGTCGGGGCTATTATCGGCTGGAACCTCTTTAGTGGCATGGCAACTGACCCTGAAGTATTGACTAAAATCTTAAGTACGTGGGTGATGTGTCCAATTCTTGCTGCCATCACCGCAGTTATTTTATATAAAGCTGTGACACGCGCGATTGATTGGTGGCGACCTGGTTTATTTCAATTAGATCAGTGGACACGTATTGGTTTGATATTAGCAGGTGCATTTGGTGCTTATAGTTTAGGTGCTAATAACATTGCTAATGTGATGGGCGTATTTGTGCTCAGCGCACCTATTGATGCCTTTGAATTTGCGGGTATTGAGTTTAGCGGTGCAATGCAGCTGTTCTTTTTAGGTGCTGTTGCCATTAGTGTCGGGGTATTTACTTACTCTAAAAAAGTGATGATGACGGTGGGTGGCAATTTAATCTCGATGACACCAGTGACAGCATGGGTGGTAGTAATGGCGCACTCTATTGTGTTGTTTATCTTCTCTTCTCAGTCGCTGTCTAATGCTTTTGTGAACATGGGTTTACCTGCAATACCTCTAGTGCCAGTGTCGAGTTCTCAGGCGGTCATTGGTGCTGTTATTGGTATTGCCTTCTTAAAGCGGTTACCGATTCAATGGCCTGTTCTAGGTAAAATACTGGTGGGGTGGGTGATTACGCCGATTTTATCAGCCATTGCCTGCTTCATTGGCTTATTCATTGTCCAAAACCTGTTTAAGCAAGTGGTAGTGTAATCAATCATGCTAGATGTCTGACTCATTATTAGGATAAGCTGAGATGACGAAATCATGGTGGTATAAGAGGCGACTTTATAATGAGACATGTTAATTTAGCAGGCATGTTAGTCGTTTCAATGTCATTAGGTTGCTTACTCAGTTCATATAAGAATACTGAAGGAGCCCCACACAGAACGTCATAATCAACAATGTGCTCAAAGCTTGTATCGGTGGTTAATTATTAATGATTTGTAGGTTTGTTTAGACCTTGTCCGGTTTAACTCACGCTTTAATTCGTTTAGCCTACATGGGAATTGGTCGTGTTATTTTTATACAAATCTATACTGGTTTTGAGCTAAATACTGGTTTTGAGCTAAATACTGGGTGGATATTGTTATGTCACGATTAATTTTACTGCTCATTATGAGTGTTCTTCTGACAGCTTGTGCCAGCAATCATATTACAGTTCCTGATAACGCCGCTGCAGCATCATCATTAGGTGATGTTGATTCAAGATTGTGGAACGAAGCGCGTTTATTACAATTTCACCAGCAGTGGCAGGGGACGCCATACCGTTTAGGTGGATTAACTAAGAAGGGTTTGGACTGCTCTGGTTTAGTGTATGTGGCTTATCAAGATCTTGTTGGTCCAAGTATTCCAAGAACTGTGCAAGGGCAAACAAGTTTGGGAACGCGCGTGGCTAAAAGTGATTTACAAAGCGGAGATTTAGTGTTTTTCAAAACCACAGGTAGCGGGCGTCATGTTGGAGTGTATTTATCTGGGCATCGCTTTTTGCACGTGTCGACTAAAAAAGGCGTCATAATTTCAAGCATGGATAACGTTTATTGGAAACCGCGATACTGGTTTGCGAGTCGTTTATAACCTCAGCGAATTACGTTGTCTTATTTTTGAACAAGGCATAGCTGCAGTGACCCATGTTTTGCAACTCTTGATCAATCTCTCCGTCTCTGCTTGAAAATTGTGGTATTTTAGCCACATCTAAAGTCTATAGTGTTATGTAGACTTACAGCCATTAAATGATCAAGTTTAAGGATTTTGTCATGACCAAAGCTAAAATCGGCATTGTTACGGTAAGCGATCGTGCGAGTGCAGGTATCTACGAAGATATTTCAGGTAAAGCCATTATTGATGTGCTAAATGAGTATTTAACATCTGAATGGGAACCTGTTTATAAGGTCATTCCTGATGAAACGGCTGATATTGAAGCTACGTTAATTGATATGGCTGATGTGCAAAACTGTAGCTTGATCGTGACAACTGGCGGCACTGGGCCAGCTAAGCGTGATGTGACTCCAGAAGCGACTGAAGCGGTGTGTGATCGCATGATGCCAGGCTTTGGCGAGTTAATGCGCGCCGAGTCATTAAAGTTTGTACCAACGGCTATTCTGTCTCGTCAAACAGCTGGTTTACGTGGTGACTCATTAATCGTTAACTTACCTGGCAAGCCTAAGTCTATTCGTGAATGTTTAGATGCAGTATTTCCTGCGATCCCTTACTGCATCGATTTAATGGACGGTCCATTCTTAGAGTGTGACGAATCAGTCATCAAGCCATTTAGACCGAAAGCGAAGTAATCTGAATTCAGATTAATTAAGCTTACAGCAGTTAAAATCTGCGAATATTAAAACCAGCTACGGCTGGTTTTTTTGTGGCTAGTACTTTGTATCGCAGAGTTAAACTCCCTTCCTTAGGATCAAGTTAGCGCTATAGCCTGCGAATAGCACTAAACTTGGAATTGCTATCAAGTGCGCAAATATACTGGGCTCAGTACTGAAATTTAGCCAAAGTAATAAGCCCCAACTTACCAACAAATAGCTTACGCTGATTAACCAATTTGAACTGATACTTTTCATTGCTCGTTTCCTTACTGAGTACCTCAATGATGAATAAGCCCAGTATAAAAACTAGACAAATGAGTTGTAAGTGTCATTATTGACAAATATAAGGTCAAAATTGACATTTGAGGCGTGATAGATGAAAACGATCTACATTATGGCTGCGGGTAATGTTGTCGCCAGTGGCTTAATGAGTTTTCTAGATGTGTTTAGTTTCTGCAATAGTTACTGGCGCAGAATGAATCCAGATGCCACTGAGGACTTGTTTCATTGCCATGTTATTTCTGCCCATGGTGGGCCAGTAATGACGAATCAGGGCATAGAAGTACCCGCTAAGGGCCTTAAGCATGAAGAAGATATTCTCGCAGCTGATGCGGTGATATTGGCATCGGCCTTTGTGACTAATCGAGATGAGTTTCAGCATTTTTTGAGTGATTTCGAGCCATTATTTTCGCCATTACGACAGTTTTCTGAAACAGGAAAACCTGTGGCGGCTTATTGTTCGGGGACATTATTGTTAGCCGCATCAGGGTTATTAAACCAGCGCCGTGCAACCACTGTGTGGTGGCTAAGTGAAATGTTTGAACGTAACTTTAAAGATGTGCAGTTATGCATGGATTCATTGGTGGTTTCAGATGGCCATATACATACCGCTGGAGCAACCACATCCAGTTTAAGTTTGGCTTTGCACTTGATTTCGATTTTAGTGGGCGAGCAAATGGCACAGCAAATGTCGAAAATCTTATTGATTGATCCTAATCGGAGTTCACAACAACCCTTTATGACTATGAGTATCAACCCTGAGCAACATAAAGATGAATTGATTCATAAAGTGCAGCAATGGATGCAAGTGCACTTAGATCAACATTGGTTGTTGGATGACATTGCCGATAAATTTGCGGTAGGTAAACGCACGTTAATAAGACGCTTTAAAAAGGCCGTTAATGAAACACCTGCGAGCTATATGCAACGTTTACGAGTTGATGAGGCCAAGCGATTACTTGAAACCACGGAACTGGGGATTGAACAAATTGTTGAACGGGTGGGCTATGAAGATAGCAGCTCATTTAGGAAGTTATTTATTCAGTTAACTAGTTTGTCGCCAAGAGCATATCGACAAAAATTTAACACCCATACTTGCTGCTGATTTAAAATATAGATAAACAA
This sequence comes from Shewanella sp. 10N.286.52.E4, assembly GCF_041468785.1. Taxonomy (NCBI): domain Bacteria; kingdom Pseudomonadati; phylum Pseudomonadota; class Gammaproteobacteria; order Alteromonadales; family Shewanellaceae; genus Shewanella; species Shewanella sp. 10N.286.52.E4. The sequence goes on along the minus strand of NZ_JBFRJJ010000015.1, from coordinate 100,450 downwards.
AAAGCCAATAAAATCGGTGGTTTTATTGGCTTTTTTAATCGTGTTGGCAAGGTTTTACAATCCATTGATAGTTTGCTTTAAATCATAACCTGGCTCAGTGACAATGGTTTCTAGCGTAGCTATCCGCGTTTGCAGTTCTTTATTTTGCTGGCGAAGCATGCTGATTTCAGCATTATTATCTTTGTCATGTTTTGTCGATTTTATCTTGACGTAATGCTTAAACATTTCCGTGGCAGTTGTGCCCAGGGTAATGATGATAACTAAGGCCACAATGGCGTATTCTTGTTCCATACTAAACTCCTTCTATTTGATGAACCCAAGCTTGGGTTAATAACAATGACGATAGAGGCCATTTGCTGATAAAGCTCAGCAAAATGACCTGTGTTATCGACGCTTATAAACCAAAAACCACTTTCTCGCTTTTCAGCAGTTTCTCTAGTCCTAAAGCAAGTGCAACTGACAAGACTAATGTGGCACCTGAAGACACCAATAACTGCAGCATTGGGATTTCTCGCCCTTTAATAAAGGCCATTAGTGCTTGTTGCTGACCTGATACAGGCAGCCACTCCAATACATCTGGTGCAATGTTATAGCTGGCAGCCATGGATAAGGCTAATGGGACAAATAGCACCATGGTTAAATAAGACTGGGCCTCTTTAAAGCTTTTGGCCATGAAAGACACAAACAGCTGTAACGTTGCCGCCATGATGGCGAGTGGAATGCCGATAAATAGCATCAGTCCCATAAAGTCAGGCGAGATGTTGACGCTAAAGCCGAGTTCCTGCCAAGGGACAAAGGTATAAGCGAATTTAGACACCAGCAAGATCAGCAGCAAGCCCAGTAAAGCAAAGCAGGTGACCGCAATGATTTTTCCCAGCACTAACTGTCGCGTGCTGATTGGGTGACTTAGCAGCAAGGCGAGCGAATTACGCTCGCGTTCACCGGCACTGGTATCAATGGCCAAGTTCATGCCAGAGATAAACACCGAATAAATCATGGTGAAAATCGCGATACCCAAGATAAAGCCACCTTTAGAGTCAGGTGTAGCCTGATCTTCTACAATCACTTTAACTGGCTGTACAACCGCTGGATTAATTCCGCGTGCAATTAAGCGTAAACTGCCCATTTCACTGCTGTAAGCTTGCAACTGTAGCTCAACTCTACGAATTGATTTTTGTAGCTTTTCATTAGAGTTATCTGCAATTAAGGTTACTTCAGCAGGTTTAGCTTTAGCCATATTCTCGGCGTAATCGTCACTAATAATAAGCTCAATGTCTTTGACATCTTTTACGCTGACGCCTTCATCTGTCGAGGCATTGATGCCGCGATTATTGAGAAAACGGACTAAATCAGGCGCATTGTCACTGTTAGTAATATTAATGTTTAAATCTTCTGGGCTTGATAACTGTCCGATTAACACCATAAACATGCCGCACATTAATAGCGGTGTGCCGATAGCATAATAAAGTCCAGCCATGACAGAGCGTTTGTCGCGCATGGCGTCGATGAGTTCTTTGCGAACCATTGCAATAACTGTTTTCATTAGGCTGCGATCCCTTCGTCAGTTCCAATTAATTGTATAAATGCATCTTCAAGTGAATCCTTGCCTGTTTGTTGGCAAAGCTCTTCTGGGCTGCCTGTGGCAACGACTTTACCGTCTGCCATCACAATCACTTGGTCACAAAGTGCGGCAACTTCTTGCATAACATGACTTGAAAACAGCACGCAGTGTCCAGCGGCCTTGAGCGAGAGCAAAATGTCACGCAGTAAGCGTGTACTCATCACATCCAAACCACGAGTCGGTTCATCCAAAATAATATTGGTCGGCTTGTGCACAATAGCCTGCGCTAATGCAGTTTTCATTCGCTGGCCTTGAGAAAACCCTTTGCAGCGTCTATCGGCAATATCTTCAAGTTTGAGCTGAGCAATCACATCTTGGGTTGCTTGTTTAGCGTCATTTTTTGACATGCCACTGAGCTCGGCAAAGTAGCTGATGTATTCTCTAGGCGATAAACGCTCATAGAGGCCAAATGGATCTGGGAATAAGCCCAGTTGTGCTTTGGCTTTAGTTGGCTCTTTAGCGACATCAATGCCGTCAATTTCTGCATGACCTTCATCGGCGGCAAGTAAACCAAATACAGTGCGTAGACAGGTGGTTTTACCTGCGCCATTAGGGCCAAGTAAACCCGTGATATGACCGTCATGTGCGCTGAAGCTGAGGTTATCAAGTGCTTGCACGTCACCAATTTTTTTAGATAGATTCGTTACAGTAATCATGATTATTCTTCCTCAGTTGTCGTTGGAATAACTTCAACGGTGTTGGCATTTAAGTAAAAACTACGGCTCACATCTTTTTCTAAACATTCGCCATCGATATTGTCCAGCGAGCCACTCGTGACTAAATCTGCCATTAACTCATTGCCGCAACTTTGGTATGCGACCCCGTGAGTGGCGAATTTGGAGATAAAGTGTTTTGCATTGCTGAGCTTTTCGGTGGCCATTTCGCCCCAGCTTGGTGGGGTGGCAGGATCTAATTCGCCAGATAACAATAAGGTGGGGATATCGCTTTCGATGGCATCACTAAAACTGCTATCAACTTGCGGCATATTCCATACGCTACAGGTGGCTTCTAACCCCTCAATCATGGTGGTTGCCATGTATGAGCCTTTGGCTCGTTGGCGAATGTCATCAGTAAGGCGGTGTATGTCTTCTCCACACACCACAGATGCATGCATTCCCATTGCAATCCCAGTGCTGTCGGCAGTAAGGGTATAAATACCTAAAATGGGTTGATAGTTACCGATGGATGCTTGATGAATCGCATGGGGAATTAAGGCGCGAATATTGGGCATATACAAGGCCATACGAATTGAGCCGTTAAACTTGCCACGGGTTAAAGTAAAATCAGCGATTTCATCGGTTTGTGGATCGCGGGTTTGCGTGACGATAGCCGCTTCAGCTAATGCGTTATCTACCTGTTGAAAATCTTGCTCAAGCGTAGGAAACTGCTGCTGACATTGGCTATTTTTCTGACAATCTTTAAATAATAAGGCGTAGCCTCTATCAATAGCACTACCTATTGCAATCACACTTTGCTGCATTGGCACCACACCATCTAAGGTAACTGTGGCGAGCGCTTGTGGAAATTCGCGCATATAAAGTTGCGCCATACGCGTGCCATAAGACACGCCGTATAAATGGAATTTGTCGTAGTTTAAGTGTTCACGTACAGCTTCAAAGTCTTTAAGTGCCGTTAAACTGCCGTACTGGCTCACATCTGCATCAATCTTATCGAGACACTTTTGCGTGTCTGCAACATAGTCCATGTCATCGTCATTAAAAGATAAGGCTGACATATTGTCGTCATCACAAGCCAAAATACTGGATTGTCCAGTACCACGTTGGTCAATTAATAGAATGTCTCTATCTTGGCGCACTTTCGCCAGCACGCGATTAAAGCCTGCCGCATTTTCAATGGCTGACTGACCTGGACCACCTGCAATGGCTAACAAAGCTTGTTTTTTAAAGCTGGGTTTAATCGCAGGTAATACTGCGTAATGAATCGCGATTTGCTTGCCATCTGGTATCGCTGGATTTTCTGCCACCATTAATGAACCGCATTGAACTTGCTCTGATAGGCCATCAACATAACAAGCTGATAGTGGTGCCTGACTTGACGTGGTCTCTTCTGCTGTCACTGACAAGCTAAGCATAGAGAGCAAACCAACTTGAATTGCGCTGATTAATTTTGATTGGCGAGCCAATAGCTTTGGCTTACGAACCTTATTAAACGTTCCTTGCAACATAACTTTTCCGATGTTCATAACATCTTTCCTTTTTGCATTTCAGGATGATTGTGGTAACTTAACATTAGTGTATCGGTGTATCAATGTATTAATACAGTAAGTAAAGGCTAATGCTAGAACTAATAAAAGTCAACCCCAGTAGTGGTGAACCTATTTATCGACAATTGCATGAACAAATCGTGCGATTGATTGTGGGCGGCCAACTGCAGGTAGATCAAGTACTGCCATCAGTGAGGCAACTTGCTGAACATTTAGCGGTTAACCCGATGACAGTATCCCGTGCCATTCAACAATTAGTTGAACAAGGCTGGCTAGAGCGCCGCCGTGGGCAACCTACTCGTGTTGCTAATAAGCAAGATGCGCCTACGACGACAAGTTTGCAGTTATTAGAATCTCAAGCCAATGATTTAATAACTAAAGCTAAGCAATTAGGCATTTGTTTGGATGATCTAAAGTCGTTGATGGAGCAGCAGTGGGATAAGTAGTCCTAGCTTAATTTAATCTTTTTAAATACTGATAACAGCAAGCAGTAAGCGCAAGATAACAAGGAACAAGTTGATGGAACACTCTGAAGTGATTCTCGAGTTTCAACAAGTCGATAAACGATTTGATGACCAAGCTGTATTAACCCAACTGAGCTTTAGCTTATCGGCTGGCATGGTTGTGGGCTTATTGGGGCAAAACGGGGCGGGTAAATCGACCTTAATGCGTGCAGCCTTAGGCATTTTAGAAATTGATGCAGGTAATATTACTACTCTAGGTGAAACCGCCACTGACCTGTCTATCGATGCGAAGGCTAAAATTGGCTATGTGCCACAACAGCCGTTTGGCTATGAAGGTTTCACTATTGCCAGTGCACTTGAATTACACAGTAGTTTTTACCCGCAATGGGATAAAGCACTTGAAACTGATTGGTTGGCTCGTTTTGGGCTTGATAGTAAACAACAAGTGCAAAAGTTATCAGTAGGGCAGCGTCAATCTTTAGCGCTAATTATGGCGATGGCGTATCGTCCCCAGTTACTGATCCTTGATGAACCTGTTGCCAGTTTAGACCCTATTGTGCGTCGTCAGTTTATGGGTGACTTATTTGAGTTAGCGCTTGAGTCTGGCTCTGCAGTGCTATTCTCATCTCACATTACCTCCGATCTTGAACGTGTTGCCAGCCATGTCGCGCTGCTCAAACAAGGTGAATTAGTCTTGTTTAAAGAAATTGATGCCTTACGGGAAGAGGTTGTTTTAGTGCAACTCGCAGATAACCAAGAGTTACCCGAGGGGTTAACGGTGTTAAATCGCAATCAGCAACAAGTGTTAGTGGATAATGCCGATCAAATCGACATTGCTGGCGTGGTCAATACTACCTCATTAAATCTTGAACAACTATTCATGGAACTTCACCGATGAATAGCCCGTCGCCCTCAACACAACCTAGCGCTAAAGTGACTAAAAATGCTTTTCGCAACCCATTTAAAGGGTTCTACTCACTATGGCTAAGAGACTTTGGCAGTCTGAGCTTTTTGATGGTCGCTTTGCTGGGTTGTGGCCTGACAATACTCACCATAATAACTAAGCCTGAAAAAATTGACGTCATCAATCTTGCTTTAGGCATGACTATTTTATCGATGTCTTGCGCAGTAGCCTGGCAATTGATTAAATTGTCGGCCAATGAATGCGCAATGCTTATTCCTCATTATCGACAGCAGGTATTAATACAAGCTAACAGTATATGGGCGGTGAGCTTATTTCTGAGTTTCGTGGCAATTGAGCTAAGTGAATTGACCAGTATCGCGACATTGATGCTTTTTGTCAGTATTGGTACTGGGTTTATTTATGCGTGTTTAATTAAACCGCAGCGATTCAATTATGCCATGCTGGTGTTTTTAGTCTTACCGATTACACCGCAATTAATTAACTATATTCCGCAATTACTGGCTGATTATATTGTATTGATCCCGGTGTTATTAGGGTTCTTAATTGATCGGAAGCTAAAACGTTTCAGCTGGAATCAAGATGCTCGTGCCATATATTTAAATGGCCTAGAAACGGGGTGGATGGTTGGCCCAATAGTGGGACAAAACCCTTGGTTTATTAAGCTAAGTCGCTACCTACATCCTGCCAGTTTTTTTATTGGCCCAATGCTCGGCATGGTGTTGATTGCTTCATTGGTATTAAGTGCTGTTGGGGTGTTATTTGCAGCTTACATAGATGCAGACTTTCCCATTTTAATGGTGCTTTCTCAGTTAATGATTATGGTATGCGCATTAATTCACTGGACACGTGTTCAGCGTTGGCGCGCAGCCGAGACGCTATATATGCTACCAAGCTTTAGCGGTAAATCTGGCTTGGTAGAGCAGTTTTTTAAGTCGCAATTACGTTTGATGGGTATCGTGATAATGATTATGTCACTGATAACCCTGTTATCTGCTTTGTTTAACTCACAGATAACCCTGATGGTGGGCTTACATATCGTCGCAACGACGACTTGGGCATCTGGTTTGGCCTTAGCGTTCGGTGCAATGAGTCGATCTACTTTGCACGTTAGCTTATCTATGCTGCTTGTCTTTAGTAGTGCTATATGGCTTTCAACTTCATTAGTTGGCTTACGGGAGCAAGGTTCTATAAACGTTGGCTATTATTGGGGAGATTTAGGTTTACTCCTGTTAATGGGAGTTTTACTCGTTATCAGCAGAAACAAATTATGGAAAAATGGTGTTGCTGGTTTGTAAAAAACGACCTTATTCTGTGAATTGACGCTAATTTAGACTAAAAACTCTTATTTTTATGGGAGGCATACAGTAGAATGCCAAAAAGCGGAACACTTGTAAGCTAAAAGGTAATTATTAATGTCTCTCGAAAAATTTCATATAGTCAGACTTCTGCAAGAGCAAAGTAAAGCGCTAGAAGATAACATTGCACTCGAAGGATTTGAGATGGCAGCTCCTTGGAACAAAGTTTCATGGAGTCAGTTTGATACTATTACTAATAAAGTGGCACAACTGTTAATCGACTTTGGTTTAGCTGTTCAAGATAAAGTGGTAATTGTGGCGCAAAATAGCCCACAGTGGAGCTGCGCTGACATTGGTGCGCTAAAAGCACGTACTGTTGTGGTACCTGTTTATCCAACTAGCCCAATGGAACAAGCAGTTTTTATCGTTAATGATGCTCGCGCTAAAGTGATTTTTGCCGGTGACGAAAGCCAATATGCCACAGCTTGTAAGATCCAAGCTCAATGTCCTACTGTTGAACACATTGTGGTGTTTGATAGCCAAGTAAAATTAGCCTCAGATGAACATTTTCATTTCGATGACATCTTAATTGCTGAGACAACGCCAGTAAGTGCAACCGAGCTAGAGTCTCGTTTATCGCAAACCAACCTTGATGACTTACTTACCCTCATCTACACATCTGGCACCACGGGCGATCCTAAAGGCGTCATGCTTGATTATCGTAATATTGCGTCAATGGTAGAGCAGCATGATGATGAAATTGCTTTTAAAGCGGGTGATGTATCGCTTGCTTTCTTGCCATTAAGCCATGTGTTTGAACGCGGTTGGAGCTTCTATGTTCTATGCCGTGGTGGTCATAATGTTTATTTAAGTGACACTAACCGTGTAAAAGAAGCCATTGCAGAAGTACGCCCGCACACCTTATGTGTCGTACCGCGCTTTTTAGAAAAAGTGTATAGCGCCGTGCATGATAAAGTCAGTACAGCACCAGCGATCCGCCAGAAGCTATTTAATTGGGCTATTGGTGTGGGTTCGCGTCAATTTGAAGTGACTCAAGGGCGCAAACGACCAAGCACACGTTTATCATTGCAGTGGAAATTAGCCAACAAGCTGGTATTCAGCAAATTACAAAATGTATTAGGTGGCCGCCTTAAGTTTATGCCGGTAGGCGGCGCGGCGTTAGACGTGAATGTTGGTGGTTTCTTCCATAGTATTGGCGTACCAATCTTGTGTGGTTACGGCATGACTGAAACTTGTGCAACAGTCACCTGTAATACCTTAGATAACCGAGTATCGGGTTCTAACGGTAAACCATTACATGCGATGGAAGTGAAAATTGGCAGTAATAATGAGATTTTAGTTCGCGGCGAAACGGTGATGCGTGGTTATTACAATCGTCCAGAAGATACGGCTGAAGCATTCGAAGATGGCTGGTTAAAAACCGGCGATGCAGGCATGTTAGATGCCGAAGGTAATCTATATATTACCGATCGCATTAAAGAGTTGATGAAAACATCAAATGGTAAATACATTGCGCCGCAGCGTGTTGAAGGTAAAGTCAGTTGTTGCCCGTTCATTGAACAAGTCGCGATTGTGGCTGACGCGCGTAACTATGTATCAGCGCTAATTGTCCCCGCGTTCGAGTCACTAGAATCTTGGGCAAAAGAGCATGAGATTAAGTTTGAAAATCCAATGGAATTATTGCGCCACAGCCAAGTTGTTGAGCACTTTGAACAACGTTTAAAAGAGCTACAACACGAATTAGCAGGCTTTGAAAAAATTAAAAAATTCACCTTACTGCCTGAAGCATTTTCAATGGAATCAGGGTTAATTACCCCCACGATGAAGCTGCGCCGTAAGAAGATTTACTCTAAGTATGATCGTGAAATTAATGCGATGTACGCTAAGTAATTTTTTCTGAGCATATTATAAAGGACGCATTAGCGTCCTTTTTTGTGTCTGTTGTTTTTGTCTCAATTATTTTTGTATAAATGATCATCACATAAGTGTCATAAAAGCCGACTATTCTCTGGTTAGTTTATTCCTGTGAATATGTAACTTTTGAAAAAACTTAAACGCTATCAATACGAACGTTATGCTGTTTTGTGCAAGGTGACTTACCGTGCTGACTTTGAGCCAGAAAAGCTCGGGTTTTCTAGGGGTAATTATCGTGAAATTGCCAATCGCTGGGGTAATATATGTGCCCGAGTTATGTGGCGTGACAATAAAAAAGAAGTGCTGGTGGTATTTCGTGGTTCGCAAACTATGAACGAATGGCTACTCAATTGTCAGTGCTGGCCGAAAGCGAAGCAGTTTAAAGGGTGTCGTTACAATGTGCATTCTGGCTATGACTATTTATTGGAGCAAAGTACTAACCCGATAGCACCGCATTATGAGGCTGATATTAGTCTTTTCACTCAGTTACAAATGATCCTCAACCCGTTGATTCTGGCTGGTAAGCGTATTTCACTAACTGGTCACTCATCAGGTGGCTCAATGGCAATATTAGCCGCAGATAGATTAGAGCGATTATACCCAAACTCAATTAAGCGGGTGGTGACTTTTGGCCAGCCGTCACCGGGGTTTAAAAGCTTTCAAAAAGCGTATTTATTACATCGACGTACTTATCGTATTTGCTGTGATATTGATGTGGTGACTTTTTTGCCACCACTGCCAGGTATTTACTTTCATGTGGGGAAAATGCTGTGGCTGCATAACGAACGGATTTATGAAAACATATCGCCGGTAAAGCGATTCCTATTAAGTTTTTTTAGTTGGATAGTGTCGCCTTTTGCCTTTCATTACATGCACAAATACATCCGTAATAAAGACTTCTTTGATGACATTTGAGCTTGAAAAATCAGAATAGGGTGACTCACTTTTAAAGCTGTCATACACTGCCTGCTGTTTTATTTATCATTATTGAACGCACATAATAAAAATAAGAGGCTTGCATGTCAGATAATCAATTCAGTTTAAATCTCACGCCACGATTTTGTGAAACCGATGCATTAGGGCATATCAATAATACGGTGATCCCTGTGTGGTTTGAGGCTGCGCGCGATCCAGTGTTTGATATTGTGAACCCAGGACAAGATTTGTCGAAGTGGAACATGATTATTGCAGGCTTTAATATTGTCTTTAATGCACCAACCTTTTATGGCGCAGAAGTGACGGTTAAAACCTATATCAGCCGTGTGGGCAACAGTAGTTTTGAGATTGCACAAAGCTGCTGGCAAAACGGCCGTCAAACTGCAGAAGCCAAAACGACGATGGTGCATTACAACTATCAAACTGAAAAAAGTCAGCCGATGTCTGATGAAGTAAAAGCGCAACTTGCTGCACTGACCGGTGAGATTGAGTAGATTATAGAGGTAGGTTTCTTATCTTTTTTAAAGCCCTGTATTTTGAATACACAAAATACAGGGCTTTTTTTGAGTGGCTATTCGGCTACTTTATGCTGTTCCAGCGCTGCGAGTAGTTCAGGTGTTAGCTTGGCTTTTTGGCCTGTCTTAAAATTAAACATCACCACATTGGCGGTGCCTGTGGTCGTCACAGCTTGTTGGGCTTTACTGAAAATTCGGTAATGCATGATAAAGCGGTCTTCTTTTACGTCACTAATATTGACGCTGACTAATAATGTATCAGGGAACGTCACTGGTCGTTTATAGCGCGCGTGGGTTTCACTTAACACAGGGCCTACAGCGGTTTCTTTAAGATCGGCCATCATGTTTATCTGGCTAAAAAAATCGATCCGAGCGGTTTCAAAGTAGCGAAAATACACCACATTATTTACGTGATTGAGTGCGTCCATTTCACCCCATGCCACTGGAATTTCGGTAATAATCGCATGCTGCTGAATAAACTGGTCCATATAAATCTTGCTCCCTAATAAAGTTAAACGCTTGTTTGATTTTTATTCAGGTTAACAGGCAAAACCTAGTTCAACAAGCATGGAATGCTTTGCTATCAATTGGGCAATATGTTTTGATAATGTTAAACCACTATTTGCTATGGAATGCGTCGTTTGAACTCTTTTAACTACCCACGATTACAGCAGTTACTTTATCGCCCCGTTGAGAGTGTATCGGCCTTGCCTCGAGTGATACTCAGTTATATTAAGACCATCATCGGTAAGCTGACCGTGGCGCAAAAGTTGTATTTCATCGCCTTTCTTTTGATGTTTACCACTGATGGGGTGACGATGGTGGGGATCATTGCCATGATTGCAATGATGATTGAATTTTGGCCATTGTTTACTAAAACTTGGCATAGCTTAGCGGGTAAAGCATTTCTGCTGTTGTTTTACGCCATTATTGCTAACTTTTCGTTGGTGTGGGCAGCCTCTGTAGTTAATGAAGTTTCAGGTGTTGATGCAGATCATTTAACCTATACCCACAATCTCGTTATTCTGCTTTATATGCCGGTATGGTTCGTACTGGTTAGCGGAGTGGCTTTAATGTTGCTGCAAGCCGTCATCCCAATTTACTTTGTATTGATGCCACTACTTAACTTGCTTGGCGTTAAATCAATACGTTTTACTAATAGTGAGCATTACCGAAAACGCACTATATTGCTGCGAATGATATTGGCTTACGTGGTGTTAGCTAACCTGTATTTATTAAGTGATATTGAGAACACCTTTGAAACCAGTGATCCCAGAGCCAAAATGATCAAATTGTTAGAAGAGGAAACGGGTGAAAAAACTGAAGATATTGAAGCTGGTTTACAAAAGCTCTCAGCCGTCGGTGCGAAAATTGCCGAAGCTAATGTAGAGACTAAGACTAAGACTAAGACTAAGACTAAGACTAAGACAGTTGTAGCTGCTGAGAACTTAGAAAACCTTAGCTCTACTGAGTCAATGCCAGCGCCTGAACCTGTGACTTCGAGTGTTAGCGAAGTGACTCCTCCAGATATCGCCGCGAGTACTCAAAAGGTGATTGAGGATGCCGTTCAACAATCTATTAAACAAGTACAACAAAACGAGGTTACACGTTTGGATGTGGGGGCGGATGAAGCGGCTGAGCGACGTTACGATATTATTCGAGAGAGTTATCGCTTGATGGTAAGAATGACGATTGCCAATTTTATCTATTATTTTGAGGGTAACCAGTATTCTCGTTGTGAATCTGAACCCAATAGTAAAGTGGTTGAACTCAATGACTATGAGATCTTACAAGTATTGCCCACGGCAAAAGATGAAAGCCGATATGGGTATTCATTTGATGTGAAAGCATGCGTGTCACCGGCTTTTCCTGCTAAAGAGGAGTCATGATCCGTAATAGCATCTTTATCGGCTTATCTATGTTGCTGGCAAAGGCTTCAATGTCGGCACCTGTAATTGAACAAAGTATCAGCGATATTGCTAAAGGTAATATCGCTTCAGCTATCGTGTTATCTGATGCAAGTTTAATCTCACTGGGCGTAGTCAATTTTGACCCTAACAATATTGTCAGTCTTGACCGATTCGATGCAGGATCGGAGACTTCAATACAGCGTAGAAAAGAGCTTAGCGTCTATTCGATCCCCTGGGAAAGTGACTGGCAGGGTAAAGAAGATGAATGGCAGCGAGCGACATTTGCAAAATTTTCTTATATCAATTCTAAGCAATCATTACAGCTATCAGACGATATAACACTGGTTGATAAACTAAATGAGAAAAGTTATTTACTGTTTGCTGAGCAGCGCTGGAAGTATCTGCTATCAGACAAGTGGTGGTTACAATTAGCCGTGGGTGCGCATTTGATTCGCTATGAAAATGACTTTGACTATCGCAGCGATTTTGGTGATTTTCAAGATGAGCTAGATGGCAGCTTGTTTAATACCTCATATGCAGCTTGGATGCTCGACCCTACCATTGAGTTGCATTATCAAGATACGCTGTGGGGTAATAAGTGGCAATTCATCAGCCGTTATAACTATGCTTTTGGGCAACTGTTTGACACCGATTCTCCCCAGCAAGATGGCTCGCCTAATGTCGGTCGTTTCAGTAATGCTTTTATTTTTCATTACGCACTTCCGCCAATGATGAACCTGCGCAATGAAATGCGCTTCCTATTCAAACGCATAGATTTAACGGGTGATGCAGTGGCAACAATGAACACAAATCACTATTACGAAACCGGTCTAGGCTGGATAGTTGAAACCCCTTCATTGTCATCTTGGCTGACCAATGTAGGGATTGGCGTCACGGTCAATATTGATAGTGCCCTAAGTGGTGGCAGTGTGGTGCTACTGTTTAATGAGGATATTTAGCTGTGTTAAAGCGTCACTCTAGTTCTAGATTTAGTTCTAGATTTAGCTCTAGCTCTAGATGTCACTGCCGACGTTACAACAGGCAATAAAAAACGGCCACAGAGGCCGTTTTTTTATATTAGGACAGACATCTTTATGCGTCGATATCTAATCCTGAGAAGTCACTGATTTGCGCAAATTTAGCGGTTTTTTGATTATCAAAACGTACCATTTGGCGAGTATGTAATCCTGCCGCTTCTGCCGCTTTTAATTCTTCAACAACATCAGAAACGAATAGCACTTGTTTAGGGCTTAAGCTGATGGTGTTTAAGATATTACAGTAAGCTTGCTTATCTAATTTGTTACCCGTACGCGTATCGAAATGACCACTAAATTTAGGGGTTAAATCACCCGCATCACTATGGCTGAAAAGCATTTTTTGTGCTTCAGCAGAGCCAGACGAGAAGCTATAGATTCGCATGTTAGCGGCTTCAAATCGTGGGATAGCGTCGATGAAATCTGGGTAGATATGACCGGTGAACTCGCCAGATGCATAACCTTGTTTCCAAATAAGACCTTGAAGGGTTTTAAGTGGTGTTGCTTTGCGGTCTTCATCAATCCATTGTGCGAGGATTTCAGTTACGCGTTCAACAGAGGCGTCTTGTTCTAGTGCAAGGTCGCGTACGTCACTAATACAGTATTCAACCAATGGGTTGTGCTGATTCTTATTCAGAAAGTCGCCCATGGCTTTTTTTGAATAAGGAAATAGTACATCGTGAATAAAATCTAGATCAGTCGTGGTGCCAGCTGTATCTACGATAATCGCTCTAATACCCATAGTGTCTACGTACTCCAATCCTTAAATTTGCTTGTTCAAGATCCTAAGCTTTATTGGGTCTGATGGCTAGTCAAATTGGTGTCTAGAATAGCAGTTATCTTCAAATCAATGATATTCCATGTATTTAGCTGCCAATACGGTGAAGTTTAGGTATTATGAATAGACACATAACAGGTGTTTTATTTCAACTTTTGAGGCTGTCACTATGATTTCAAAATGGGCAAAACGATTTTTTCAGATGGCTGAGCTAGTTGGATCATGGAGTAAAGATCCATCAACGCAAGTTGGCGCGGTGATCACTAAGCATAACCGTATTGTTTCTGTCGGTTTTAACGGTTATCCCCACGGGATTTCGGATAGTGCTGAAACCGATGACCGTGAAATGAAATTACTGAAAACATTGCACGCAGAAGAAAATGCCATTTTGTTCGCCAAGCGTGATTTAGGTGACTGTGATATCTGGGTGACGCATTTTCCTTGTCCTAATTGCGCTGCAAAAATTATTCAAACTGGGATCACTGGTGTTTATTGCCCTGAGCAAAGTGAAGATTTTCTTTCTCGTTGGGGTGACAAAATTAAAGTCAGCCAAGATATGTTTTTGCAAGCGGGTGTGAAGGTGAACTGGCTGCCAGTGAGTGAACTTGAATAAATAGGCTGTTTTTTCAATCGAGAGCTTTAGTCATTAGAATCGCAAATTATGCCGACATAACTAAGTAAAAAAGTTTATCGGCTTTTTTGTGTTGAAATTAGGCTCGGTCCGCATTATTGATGAACTAACACGCCATTTTTAACCACATCTTTGCATGGGTTAACGCCGTATGAGTAGGCAAGTTGCGCAGGGGTAGTGATATCCCACAAGCAAAAGTCAGCCTGCATGCCTTGAGCTAAAACACCGACCTTTTCTTCTATTCCCAACGCTTTTGCTGCGTTGGCGGTAATACCTTTGAGGGCTTCTTCAGGGGTTAACCTAAACAGTGTACAGGCCATATTAAGCATTAATAAGGTTGAGCAAATTGGTGATGAACCTGGGTTAAAGTCACTGGCAACCACAATAGGCACTTGATGTTTGCGCAGCAACTCTATCGGTGGCATCTGAGTTTCACGTAAGAAGTAATAGGCACCAGGCAGTAATGTGGCACAAGTGCCACTAGCTGCGAGTGCTTTAACTCCGTCTTCATCAAGGTATTCGATGTGATCGACAGATTTAGCGCCAAGCTTAGCGGCTAACGCAGAGCCGCCCATATTGGATAACTGCTCAGCATGGAGTTTGATATCCAGTCCAGCTTGTTGAGCTGCGGTAAGTACTTTTTCTGTTTGGACTAAATTAAAGGCAATATTCTCACAAAATACGTCTGCAGCATCAGCAAGACCTTGCTCAATAACCGTTGGCAGCATGTCATTGACGACCAAATCCACATAGCCCTCAACATCGTCTTTGTACTCTGGTGGAATTGCATGAGCGCCAAGGAAAGTAGTTTTGACATCTACATGGTGATTACGACCAAGCTCGCGAGCCACTTTTAGTAGTTTGACCTCGGTTTCAGTATCTAGGCCATAACCTGATTTGATTTCAACGGTCGTAACACCTTCTTTGGCTAGGGCATTTAAGCGCTGACGGCCAAGCTCGAATAACTCTGATTCTTCAGCTTTTCGACAAGCGTTAACCGTTGATATAATGCCGCCGCCAGCGCGGGCGATATCTTCATAACTTGCCCCTTCAAGGCGCATTTCAAATTCATTGGCGCGACTACCAGCAAACACTAAGTGGGTGTGAGCATCAATAAGACCAGGGGTTATCCATCCACCTCTGCCGCGGTATACCGGCATCGAAAACACATCGAAATCAGGCAATTCTTTTCGAGGCCCAAGCCATGCAATTTTGCCATCTTTAACTGCAATAGCGGCATCGGTAATGGCACCGTAAGCGGCTGAATTGTTTGGATCCATTGTAGCTAAATTAACGTCTATCCAAACATGATCCCACGACATGGCAACTCCAGCATTAGCAATAAATTGAAAGAATAATAGCAAAACAATACTTGTTTTTACTTGTATATACAAGGTAAGGTTGGTGCTGAGTTTTTAGCCATTAAGTGGCTTTCATCACCCATTATTCCATGATATCGGTGTTGTTTGCAGCAATAAAGCCCTGATGGCAATAGACCTAATAACCACGATTGACCTGATAACCAGATTGGATAACACGATGGCATTAGCAAAATTTGAGCAAATCAAGCAGCACATTTTAGCCCGTATTGAGTCGGGCGAGTGGAAAGAAAATGATCGAGTGCCATCAGAAAACCAGTTAACTGAATTAATGGACTGTAGTCGTATGACCGCCCGCAGAGCATTAACTGAGTTAGTTGCATCTGGTGTGTTAGAAAGAAGCCAGGGTCTAGGTACCTTTGTCGCTGGGCTGAAGTCTCAATCATCGCTGCTGAATATTCGTAATATTGCCGATGAAATTAAAGAGCGCGGCCATGGCTATAGCGTTAAACAGTTAGCTTTGTCGCAAGTTCGCGCAGAAGGTGCGGTGGCGATCTCGCTGGGCTTAGAAGAAGGTAGCCCTGTGTTTTATTCTGTGTTGGTGCATTGCGAACAAGAGCAACCCCTGCAGGTAGAAGAGCGTTATGTGAACCCACAAATGATCCCTGATTATTTACAGCAAGATTTTAATCAGCTGACGCCCCATGAGTATTTATCTCGAGTTGCGCCTTTAACTGAGGCTCGTCATACCGTTGAAGCCGTGATTGCCAATGAGCAAACCCAGCAGCTGCTTGCCATTACTGCAGCTGAACCTTGTTTACAAATTATACGTCGCACCTGGTCTCGTAAAGGTGTGGTGAGTTTTGCCCGTTTAACCCATCCAGGTAGCAAATTTAGCCTAGGTGGTCATTTAACTTTTAGTCAGTAAATCAATAATAAAGCCAAATCGTTAGCGCAGTCAGTGCGAAACGATTGAAGATAATTGAAGGAAGTACAATGAATAACAGACACGACCCTAGTCGCAATATTATTGCGCCTCATGGCACTACGCTCGCATGTAAAAGCTGGCTAACAGAAGCTGCCATGCGCATGTTAATGAATAACCTTCATCCTGATGTCGCCGAGCGCCCTGAAGACTTAGTGGTATACGGTGGTATCGGCCGCGCAGCTCGTGATTGGCAGTGTTATGACAAGATCATTGAAGTGCTTCAACGTCTTGAAGATGATGAAACCTTATTAGTGCAGTCAGGTAAACCAGTTGGCGTGTTTAAAACCCATAGTAATGCCCCGCGCGTGATTATCGCAAACTCAAACCTAGTGCCGCATTGGGCTAACTGGGAACATTTTAATGAGCTCGATAAAAAAGGCCTGGCCATGTATGGCCAAATGACCGCAGGTTCATGGATTTATATTGGTACCCAAGGCATTGTTCAGGGGACTTACGAAACTTTCGTTGCCATGGCAAAACAACATTTTAATGGCAGTGCTGCAGGTAGGTGGATTTTAACAGGCGGCCTTGGTGGTATGGGTGGTGCACAACCTCTTGCTGGCACTATGGCGGGTTACTCAGTACTGGCATGTGAAGTCGACGAAACCCGCATCGATTTTCGCTTACGTACTCGTTATGTCGACAAAAAAGCCACTTCACTGGATGAAGCATTAGCCATGATTGAGCAAGCGAATGCATCAGGTACTCCTGTCTCTGTAGGATTACTGGGTAATGCAGCGGATATTTTTGCTGAGTTAGTTGAGCGTGGTGTTACGCCTGATGTAGTAACCGATCAAACTTCGGCACATGATCCGTTAAACGGCTATTTACCTCAAGGTTGGACGTTAGCCCAAGCTGCTGAAATGCGCCTAAAAGATGAAGCTGCAGTGGTTAAAGCAGCGAAGCAATCAATGGCGGTACAAGTCAAAGCCATGTTAGCGCTGCAAGCTGCAGGCGCTGCAACGACTGATTATGGTAACAATATCCGTCAAATGGCATTTGAAGAAGGCGTAGAAAACGCGTTTGATTTCCCTGGCTTTGTTCCTGCTTACGTGCGTCCGTTATTCTGTGAAGGAATTGGCCCTTTCCGCTGGGTAGCATTATCGGGTGATCCAGAAGATATTTACAAAACCGATGCCAAGGTAAAAGAGCTTATTCCTGATAACCCGCATTTACATAATTGGCTTGATATGGCCCGCGAACGTATTGAGTTCCAAGGCTTACCTGCTCGTATTTGTTGGGTCGGACTGAAAGACCGTGCTCGTTTAGCGTTAGCGTTTAACGAAATGGTCAAGAATGGCGAACTGTCGGCGCCGATCGTGATTGGTCGTGACCATTTAGATTCTGGCTCTGTTGCTAG
The DNA here is from genome assembly GCF_041468785.1 of Shewanella sp. 10N.286.52.E4. Classification (NCBI taxonomy): domain Bacteria; kingdom Pseudomonadati; phylum Pseudomonadota; class Gammaproteobacteria; order Alteromonadales; family Shewanellaceae; genus Shewanella; species Shewanella sp. 10N.286.52.E4. The sequence continues at coordinate 82,515 of NZ_JBFRJJ010000015.1, read as the reverse complement.
TCCAAACCGTGAAACTGAATCTATGCTTGATGGTTCAGATGCAGTGTCTGATTGGCCATTAATGAATGCGTTATTAAATACGGCAAGTGGCGCGACATGGGTGTCGTTACATCATGGCGGTGGGGTTGGTATGGGCTTTAGTCAGCATTCTGGTGTGGTGATTGTGGCTGATGGTAGCGATGATGCAGCTGAGCGTTTAGGTCGAGTTTTATGGAATGATCCTGCCACTGGTGTCATGCGCCATGCTGATGCTGGATACGATATTGCGATTGACTGCGCTGAAGAGCAAGGTCTTGATTTACCGATGCAAGGAGTCAAGTAATGACTGCAACACAACATAGATTATTGCTGAGTCCTGGCACGTTATCATTAGCCCAGCTGCGTAAAATTAGCCGCAGTGCTGTCCATGTAACACTCGCTGAAGAAGCGAAAGCTGATATTAATACGAGTGCAGGTTTAGTGCAGCAAGTACTTGATGAAGGCCGCACTGTGTATGGTATTAATACCGGTTTCGGCTTATTGGCGAATACTAAAATTGCGCCTGAAGATTTACAATTACTGCAGCGCTCAATTGTATTGTCCCATGCTGCAGGTATTGGCCAATACATGCAAGATGCAACCGTACGTTTAATGATGGTGTTAAAAATTAACTCGTTAAGCCGTGGTTTTTCAGGTATTCGCATAGAGGTGATTAACTTCCTTATTCAATTGGTAAATGCAGGAGTTTATCCGTGTATTCCTGAAAAGGGCTCAGTGGGTGCATCTGGTGATTTAGCGCCACTGTCACACATGTGTTTGCCGTTATTGGGCGAAGGTGAAATGAGCTATCAAGGGCAAATTATCACTGCAGCAGAAGGACTGGAAATTGCAGGTCTTGAGCCGATTGAATTAGCGGCCAAAGAAGGCTTAGCATTATTGAATGGCACGCAAGCGTCAACAGCTTTAGCCCTTGAAGGTTTATTCCATGCTGAAGACTTATTTGCGGCGAGTTCGGTCATCGGTGCAATGAGTGTTGAAGCGGCAATGGGCAGTCGTAGTCCGTTTGATGCACGTATTCATGCGGCACGCGGCCAAAAAGGTCAGATTGATTCTGCCGCGATTTTCCGTAACTTATTGGGTGATGAATCTGAAATCAGTGCCAGTCACGTGGATTGTGAAAAGGTACAAGATCCTTATTCATTGCGTTGTCAGCCACAGGTATTAGGTGCGTGTTTAACTCAAATTCGCCATGCTGCTGAGGTATTAGGTGTTGAATCAAATGGTGTGACGGATAACCCATTAGTTTTCCAAGACACTGGTGATATTATTTCAGGTGGTAATTTCCATGCTGAGCCAGTGGCCATGGCGGCGGATAATTTAGCGATTGCGATTGCTGAGTTAGGCTCAATTGCTGAGCGCCGCATTGCGCTATTAATCGATTCTAGTTTATCTAAACTGCCACCCTTTTTAGTGGAAAATGGCGGGGTTAACTCAGGGTTTATGATTGCGCAAGTGACAGCGGCTGCATTGGCATCTGAAAACAAAACTTATGCTCACCCAGCTTCAGTAGACAGCTTACCGACTTCAGCAAACCAAGAAGACCATGTTTCGATGGCCACGTTTGCAGCGCGCCGTTTACGCGATATGTCGGAAAATACCCGAGGTGTGTTAGCGGTTGAGCTACTTGCTGCTGCACAGGGGCTGGATTTCCGTAAGCCATTAGCGCCAAGTGATGCGGTTGCTAGTGCTAAAGCTGAGTTACGTGAAGTGGTGGCTTATTATGATAAAGATCGCTTCTTTGCACCTGACATTGAGAACGCGACAGACTTGCTTTATACCGCGAGCTTTAATCGCTATTTACCTGCTGGAATGTTAGCGAGCTTTTAATTTTTCGCTTATTGTTTAAAGTGAAGAATCAAGCATTAAAAAAGGACCTTAGGGTCCTTTTTTATGTTTAACATTGCTTGCAGATCATCAAGTCTCAATCTGCTTACATGGTTACACCAATAGAGAAAATGGCAGCATCAGCACTCGTATCGTAACCAGCACCAATAACAAAGCCTTTGGTGACGTTATATCTCACGCCAAACTCAGCGCCCCATTCTTTGTTGCGGCTGCGTTCCCACACAGGCTCACCGCCGACAATGAAAGGCACAATATTATCAGTGGTGTTTTCTTCATAAATGTAGGCTGTTGCGCCACCATAGACACTTAAGTCTTGGGTTAGGCTGTAACTTAGACCAAAGCGCCACATGTATTCTTTAGCATAACCTTCGCCAGGCTCAGGCACATCAAGATCGTATTTATCGCCCCAAGCATAACCAATGTAATAGCCCCAGTCGGCATAATCAGGGTCGAAATGTTTTGCAGCAATCGTGACACCAAACATATCACCACGGCTATCAACATAATCTACCAGCAAGGCTACTGACGGCGTGTATTGTTGACCTTCTTCAGTCGTGTTTGCTTGAGCTTGTTGGCTAAAAGCAACTAAGCTAATAGAGAATGTAATGGCAAGCCAGATTTTTTTCATGAATACCTCTACCTGATTGGATGGCGCTATTGTTAGGGTTTGCCAATCTGAGGTCAATATTTGCGCGTATTTTTGCGGCCGTTATCGTTGAATAGGCCATTAGTGTTAACAATTTGTTTTATGTCAGTGGAAAGCTTACTGATGTTTTGTCATATATTTGATTGCCATCGTTTCAAAGCAGAAATATGGTATGTTAGCCAATGATTTTTCGGTCATTAAGGAATGAAAGTAGTGGATAACGAGTTACGCGCAGATATTGCCCAGTGGTTACTGGAAGCAGGGGTGAATAGTCAGCCTTCCGATAGCGTGGCGACATCAATTCTATTGTTTGTCAGCTTTTTAGTCGCAACGATTGCTTACTACATTACTAAAAAAGTCTTTGTTAAGGCGGTTAATGTTGTTATTCGCAAATCTGCAGTGACCTGGGATGACATCTTCATGCGCTATGGCGTGCTTGAAAAGTTAGCCTTGTTAGTACCTGCATTTATCCTCGACCTATTCGTACCTATCGTGTTGACCCATCAGGATTTATTAGGTGTCATACTTGATCGCGGTTTAAGCGTTCTGGTGGTGATTTTTATTATTCGTGCGATTTATGCAGGTCTTGATGCCTTAAATGAAATTGCCGATGTAAAGCTTATTAGCCGTCGCTTGCCTGTAAAAAGTTTTGTGCAGCTGTTTAAATTGTTCTTATTTTTCATTGGCGTCATTATTTCGGTTTCAGTGCTTGCTGATCAGTCACCCGTCTATTTCTTAAGTGGTTTAGGTGTGGCGACGGGTTTAGTCATGTTGGTGTTTAGAGATACGATTCTAGGCTTTGTTGCGGGTATTCAGCTTGCGGCCAACCGCATGGTGAGTAAAGGCGATTGGATCCAAATGGATAAATACGGCGCAGATGGCGCAGTAGATGAGGTGTCGCTGAATACAGTAAAAGTACGTAATTGGGATAATACTATTACGATGATCCCAGCCTATGCGTTGGTATCAGATGCATTTAAAAACTGGCGTGGCATGTCTGAAAAAGGTGGTCGTCGTATCAAGCGCGCAATTAATCTTGATGTGAATAGTATTCATTTTTTATCTGAACAAGAAATAGAACGATTATCAAAAGTGAATTACCTCAAAGATTACTTTCCTAAAGTCGTATCAGAAATCAATCACTCAAATGAGCAGGTTAATGATTTTGATATGCCAGTAAATGGTCGTCGCTTAACGAATGTAGGCACCTTTAGAGCTTACTTAGATGCGTATCTTCGCCATAATAATAAGCTTCATAAAGACATGACCTTAATGGTGCGCCAACTTGCACCAACCACTGAAGGTTTACCTATTGAATTGTATGTCTTCACTAACGATACGCGTTGGGCATTTTATGAAGGGATCCAAGCTGATATCTTTGACCATATCTTTGCCATCCTGCCTGAGTTTGGTTTAAAAGCATTCCAAAACCCAACGGGTAACGATATTCGCAGTATTAAACCTGACACTAAAGTGCATTAGCACTTTAGTTATTAGCTTTGTGGTTAAAGTGACAGAAACAAAAGCCGAACTAACCTTGTCTAGTTCGGCTTTTGTGTTTTTGAAGGCTGATAATCAGGGATCACCTTAGGGTGATGTCCCGTTATACCGCGAAAAAAATCCAGTATCTGATTCATGTCCGCTGATATATCATCACTGGTATCCATCGGCTTATTGAGCACTATCGATTTACGTGAAAAGTCCAGTCCCACAGTAATAATTGGCACCTTCGCTTTTACCGCAATATGGTAAAATCCTGTTTTCCAACGGGTAACCGCACTGCGTGTTCCTTCAGGGGCTAATGCTAGTTTGTATTGATTATCGGCTTCAAAATGCTGCACTGCAGCATCGACCATGTTGTTATTCTTACGGCGATCAACAGGGCTGCCACCGAGCCATTTGAAGAACCAGCCCCAAGGTGGAATAAACAATTGGTGTTTACCTAAGAAGTGGATGTTTATCCCCAGCGCAGATCGCGCAATGATTCCGATAATAAAATCCCAATTACTGGTATGCGGGCCAACGACCATAATGAACTGGCCATCATGAGGCGCGCTCCCCTCAAACTGCCAACCACATATTGTGAGTAGCGATAAACTAATTTTGCGAAACATGGACTATTTTCCAGTTTATTTGTATCTGATACGCTAGAATCTAACGATAAGATAATGAAATATTTTACGAATATTATTTGGGTTATGATTTGTTTACCAAACAATACCGGCCTGATTACAGTGTCGATTGAGTCGGTAAAATGCCAGATTACAAACCCATTTTAAGCGTCAATGCTGTGATAGTTAACTAACCTATCGTATTCATTGTCGTAATACAAAAGGACTAATTCTTTTTTTCTTCTGGAGAAATCAAGCATATCCAATCAGCGAGGAGAGTGTGTGAAGCACCTTACAATAATCAGTAGCAGCGTTTTTTGTGTGCTGTTTTCAATGGTGAGTATCGCGACTGAAAAAGTCTCGATGGACACCTTACCGGCTGCAGAAAATAACACGGCAGTTCAAACAGTAGCAGAAGCTGACACGGTTACTGAAACATCGACTGAGCAAGCTCTCAAATCAGTACCATTAAAGCCAACAACCACTGAAAAAGTGCAAGTGGGCTCAATTAAAGCTGTAGATATTGCTGAAACAAAAACTGCTGTAGAAGACGTTGTTACAGACATCAGTGAAGTGATACCTGATGAACCGGCTAATGTGGCTGATAATGATGACAAGCCAAAGCAGCCTGAAGCTTTTACACCAGTAACCCCCGTTGCTGCTGTTGATATAAACCCAGAAGATGCAGCACCTATTTCTTTAGATGAAGTGAATTCAGACAGTGCAATTCCAACGGATCGCATTCGCTCTGTTATTTCTAACCAAGAAAAAGCCTGGAATAGCGGTGATATTGACGCTTACATGCAAGGTTACTGGAAAAGCGACAAGCTGCGTTTTGTGTCTAATGGTAAGTATAACTATGGCTGGGATTCAATATTAGCCAGTTACAAGCGTAGCTATCCAACCTCTGCCAGAATGGGCAAGCTCAACTTTAAAGTGCGAGAAATTAAAATGCTCAGTAACTATGCGGCACTCGTCGTTGGGCGCTGGACATTAGAACGCGCTAAGGACAAACCAAGTGGTGTGTTTACCTTATTGATTGAACGTATTGATGATAAGTGGGTTATTACTCATGATCATTCATCAGACTAGCGGTTTATTTTATAAAATGGGCAAGCTATTCAGTGCTTATACTGAATCGTTGTTGCCCTAGATTTCTTGATTTACCGTCGTAACGTACTTCGGTAAATTCAATATTACCTATACTGTCCTGCATCACCACGCTGGTGGAACGAGTGCCATATTCTGGGTGCTTAATAAATATCGCTGAAAGTAATCTTTCCCACTCAAGATCAATACCAGTGTTTGGCAAACCGGTGTCATCCGCCTCAGATTCATCGCGCATGAATGATAGCATTTGTACTATATCTGGCTCGTCATGGCTCAATACATGTTGCTCTAACGCCTGTTGCCCTTTAGCCATTTTCGGCCAGACATCGTCTAACGCGCCATTACTGACCGCATGAAATCCTTTGCTTAATGGTAAATTTTCCGCTGTAGCGCTATTAAAACACCATAGCTGGTTATCTTGCTGATAAACCAAATTAAATGGGCTGTAGTTGTCACTATGCTGCTGTAACCATTGTTGATTCAATAAGCCGTCACCCGATAGGGCTTTAAGCACTAACTCGCCACGACTACGCATGCCTTCATGTTCAGATTGGAGGCGTATATTGGTTAAGGCTGAAAATTGCCCGAGTTTATTGACGCCCAACCAAGTGCCACCTGCTTGTAAGTCTTTGCCTGCTAGGATTTGAGCTGCTGAGGATGTGGCTTGGTTAGTTGAACTGGCTGCGATTGGCCAAAAGTGCGCAGGTTCAGTAGGGCGGTGATGAAACTCATCGCGATTAGCACAAACAATCAAAGGCCATTTGGGATGCATGTCGACAGCGATAAATAAAATGCACATAAGCTCTACCTAAAGAAGATGATAAAACATCATAACCTAAAATTTACAGGTGAAGCATTAGTAAAGCAGTATGGGTGAAATAAACGGATTAAATTAAGACGTTACCGTTATATCCTGCTGCGCGATTGTCGCAGCAAGCGCTACGACAATGCTTGGCTAGAATAAGCTGGCATAAGTTTAGTGATGATGACCGTGATTGTGCTCATGGCCGTCTTTATGACTGTGATCATGACTGTGGCTGTTAAACTTAATCAGCAAACGACTGAGGAATTTTCTTGGGCCTAAACGCAATAAGCTGGCGCTAAAGATTAACCCTACTACCACAGCAGCAGTAATGTTGATGCTATCTGGCAAGGTTAATAATTGGTGCCAATCGACAAGATAGTGATGTGCAAATAACAAAGCTACAACTAACACTGTCGATAAAGCGGCGCGCATTCCCCAACTCATCAGTTTAAGCTGACTAATACTGAGTACGGGCGCAGCGATTAAGGCAAACGCAACAGCCACATTACTCCAGCCGCTATAGGCTAGTGAAAGGGCTAATACCGCAGCACCTAGATTACAGAAACGCATTGGTAAAAATACCGCCAGCAGAATCAATACTTGCAGCGCGGGGTGCTCAAGGTGTATCGAAGGGTGACCAATTAAGTTCGCCAAAATAAGGCTTAAAGCAATCCAAGGGGCGCTTCTATCTACCAAGTGTGCAAAACCAAAACGCCATGCTGATTGCGGTAGGTTTTCATGGGGATCAGTAAGCTCAACGTTACCTAAACTCAAAAATGTACCAATAACCAATAAGCCAATGGCTTGATATATTGCAAACCAGGGACCGAGTAATAATAGGGTAATTATCAATGCTTCAGGGCCCGCTAAACGTTGTAGCCAGCGACTAGCTAACCCTTCGTTTAAAGGCGATAAACCCGCTTTAAATCGTGCCGTTGCGATCAAATAGCTTAGAATCAGAATCGGTGAGATGGTGAGTAACCAAGTTATAAATTGATCTGAGCCGTGGCTATGGTGATTATGACCACCTGTATCAACAAGTAATAATAATGCTAGTAACCCAACACCCAGTAAGCTGCCAATACCCGCTTGATATTGGTAACGACCCTGGACATCATCATTTTGATTGCCATGGGGTTGATGTAGCACCACATGCAAAATAGAACCAGTAACAAATGCTTGGAGGTAAACAGTATTGTCGATGCTTAAATGCTGTAGTAGTTGCTCACCGGCAAAATAACCCACAGAGGTTAATGCCATCATTGCCACAAGCACTGCACTAGCCCACTTTGTGCCTACTTGCGGCTTTAACAACCACCAAATAGCCACACCAACAGGCAGTCGATGCATGATGACTCCAAGAGCAAGTAAAGTTGAATTACCTTCTTGCTGAGCCAATACCATTGCACCGCCATCAGTAATGGTGTGCAACAATAAACCACCAATCCCTAGGGTTAAGGTGACGTTATGAGTGATTTCAGAATATCGATGAAATAGTCGTTCGCTTGCTGTAGGCCCCCAAAGGCCAAGCACGACAAATAATAATGTGAGGATCCCGCCGTGTTCGAGCAGTTCAGGCAAAATATGAATAAGCACTAGCCCGCCTAAAGAGACGAAGATAAATCCGTCCAAGCCTTTTTGTAGCCCACTTCCCGATGAGAAGTAGCGATAAAAAAGTGGTCCGAATAAAAGTGCAATACAACTAGCGACAAGATAGAGCATGGAATCCAAAAGAATCAAAGAGACGAAAAAAACAATCAAGTATATCCTAGTATTTCATTTAACTTAATACTTGCTTAGCTTGATTATTCATCATCTTTAGAATTTACACGGTAAACATCCACGAAAACCGACAAATATAAACAAATCTTACTGTTCATACCTCCAAAACAGCCTCATTAAGTATACAATGGCGCTTCTTTGTTAATTAATAATAGAATATTTGTAATGGACATATTTTCAGCTGCTGTGATGCTATTTTTGATCATGGATCCTTTAGGGAATTTGCCGATTTTCGCCTCAATTTTGCGACATATCGAACCTAAAAAACGTCGTCGTGTGCTTATTCGTGAGTTGTTGATTGCGTTAGCCATCATGCTGCTGTTTTTATTTGCTGGCGAAGCGATACTTAATTTCCTCAACTTACGCCAAGAGTCGGTGAGTATTGCTGGCGGTATTATTTTATTTTTAATTGCGATTAAAATGATATTTCCGCAGCCGGGCGGAGTCGTCGGGCTTGCTGCAGGCGAAGAGCCTTTTATTGTACCAATGGCAATCCCACTAATGGCTGGCCCTTCTGTATTGGCGGCATTAATTCTACTTGCCCATAGTGATAGCTCCCGAATGACTGATTGGACTATTGCGTTGCTTGCAGCTTGGGGCGTGAGTGCGGTGATTTTACTATTTTATAAAGTATTCACCCGACTACTGGGCGAAAAAGGACTCACTGCGGTTGAGCGACTGATGGGAATGGTATTGGTGATGATTTCAGTACAAATGTTCTTAGATGGTGTTTCGAGTTATTTGAAAAGCACTGCATAAGCGCTCAACCTTTTAAATAAAGTATGTATACCTAGGCCGCAATTGCGGCCTTTTTTGTTGTCATTGTTCAAGGCTAACAAGCTGAAAAATTCAGTTTATTTATCTTGCTTAACCACTGTCTATTTATGTAAACACTGGCTATGTAAATGGGGTTAAAATTCTGTGGATTTAATTTGTGATCACGCGGTAACAACTGTTAATGTTTGGTTAATCTACAATGTTGTAAGTTGACTTATGAAACGGATTTTAGCAGTACTTTTAAGCGGTTCTTTACTGGCATGCAGCCACCAAACTGCAGTTCAAAATACCCATGCAGAAATTAAGCCTCCTAAAGTTCAATGCGGTGCGACGCCGCCTCCGCTGGACACTCAAGGAATTAGAAACAATTTACTAAAGCGAGGAGATATTACTTCTGAGATGACTGCTGCTGAGCAGCAAGCTGTTGTTAATGAATATATCGCTAAGCGCAATAATGCTTACAAGAAATGTAATCAAGGGAAGTAGTTATGGTTAATATATTAAAGCACCGCAAGTCATCTTTTATCACTCCTTTAGCATTAACCTTGGCGGCAATTTTGAGTGCTCCTTCCTTGGCGGCTCCAGTAAAGCACACATCACCTGCCGATGCAGGGGTGATAAACCCGCAACAAATTGTTTATTGGTTAACGAAACGGGGTGAGCTGAGTGTTGATGCTTCTGATGCTGAAAAGCAAATTGCAGTTGCTAATTTTACGCGTAAAACTCGCGCAAACAATCATGCGGTACCATTAGCGCAAACTAAACGTGTGAATCAAATCGCACGAACTAAGCTGCAAAATGCGGCCTCTGTTGTTGCCTTTGCTGATAGTGACATAAAGAAAAGCGTAAATGTGCTTGCTGTTCTAGTCGATTTTCCTGATTTGCCATACAACGACAATCGGCTGACAGCGGCCGATACAGGTATGTATTACAATGATTATTCAGTGGCACATTATGAAGACATTTTGTTTTCTACCACTGGCTTTACTGGTCCTAATGGTGAAAACCTAGAAACTGCATATCAGTATTTTGAACAAGCATCCGGTGATACTTTTACCTTTAACGGTGAAGTTAAAGGCTGGGTTACTGCAGATAATAATGCCGCGCATTATGGTGGCAATGACACAGATAATGATGACAATGATATGGCGGCTCCGGATTTAGTCATGGAAGCGGTGACCAAAGCTGTTGCTGGCATGACGAGTGCTGAGCTAGCCCAGTTTGATATTGAAGATCCTTATGATGTGAACAACAACGGTAATTTGGATGAAGCTGATGGCATTATTGATCATATTGTTATTTTTCACTCTAGTGTCGGTGAAGAGGCGGGAGGCGGCGCCTTAGGTACTGATGCTATTTGGTCGCATCGATTCTTTGTCGGTGCCAGCTCTTTTGGGAGCACCATTCCTGGCACATCAATGAAGGTTTATGGTTACACAGTGCAGCCTATTGATTCGGCAACGGGAGTTATCACCCATGAATTTGGTCATGACTTAGGTTTACCAGATGAGTATGACACTGCTTATAGTGGTGATGGTTCGCCTGTCGGGAGTTGGTCATTAATGTCTGGTGGTTCTTGGGTCGGGCAATCGACTGGTGGAACTTATATTGCAGGGACCAGGCCTTCAGGTTTTAGTCCGTATGCCCGTTCATATTTACAAGAGCGTTATAAAGGCAAGTGGGTTAACGAACAATCAATTAGTTGGGACGATATTGACCAGTCAGGACTTAGCGCTGATTTAGTGTCAGCAGTGAACGCTGATGATATTAACCAACTCTCCATTGCTATTCCATCCTCAGGAGTCGACTTTAAACAGCCATTGACAGGTGAGTATCAGTATCACTCAGGCAAAGGTCATTTAATGTCTAATAGCATGAGCTTTGATGCTGATTTACCTGCTGGCACGCCGTTATCTCTGTCTTTTCAAGCGCATTGGGATATCGAGGTAGACTACGATTACACACAAGTATTGGTTGATGGGGTTGCCATTGAAGGTAATCATACCGTGGCTAATAATCCACTTTATGGTGGTGTTAATCACTATATTTCCGGCTTATCGAGTGATAATAGCAGTGCTATTGGTTCTGATTCCTGGGTTGAACTCACCTATGATTTAACCAGTTTTGCAGGGCAGAATGTACAAATTCAAATCAATTATATTACCGACGAGGCTGTAGGTGGTTATGGTATTGCTATTGATGATATTGAAATAAATCATCAAGGAAGTGTGATACTTCAAGATGGTGCTGAAGTTGCTGGGGCTGTCACTCTCAATGGTTTTGACCGAATTGAAGATACCTTACCCGGTTTGCCTCAGCGTTATATTGTCCAGCTGCGTAACTATCAAGGCATTGACCAAGGTCTTGAAAATATCGGTTACGAGGCCGGTGTGCTGCTTTGGCTTGAAAACAGTAATTATGAAGATAATAACGTTGGTGAGCATGCAGGTTACGGCTTAATTGGTGTTGTTGATGCGGATCAAAACCTTATTGGCAATAACAGCACGGATGTACAGATCCGTGACGCGAGTTTCAGTTTATATCCACAATCAGCTTATGCATCGGATACTCATTTGAGTAACAGCAGTTTGTTTGATGACAGTCGAGATTATAGTGCGCCATTAAAACCTCAATCAGGCTTGGTATTGCAAGAGCTAGGTTTAACCATGAGTGTGATAGCTCAGTCATCAAATAGTGACACCGCGACAGTAGAGTTTAAGCGAAATGCGGTGGTTACAAATCCGGACGAGTCGACTCTTGAAGCCAGTTTTGAGGTTGTCGTTACTGATTATACCGCTGACTTTAGTGCTGTAATCCAAGGTGGTAGTGCTGATTACACATACTTATGGAACTTTGGTGAGTCTAATGCAACCAGTACTTTGGCTAGCCCAACGCACACCTATAGTTCATCAGATGCCTTTGTGGTCTCACTGACGGTGACTGACTCAGAAGGGGCAACTGTGACTCACAATCAGATTGTTGAAGTGATCATTGAGTTGAACGCCAATTTTGAGATTGCAGTTGTTGGCGATGACAGTATGACGGTTAAGTTAACTAATACCACGACGGGTGGCTTTGGTGAGTTGAATTATTCATGGGATATGGGTGATGGCAATACGATAGTGGGTATGAGCCCTGAGAATTATACCTATGCCTTAGCTGGGTCTTATACTATCGTGCTGAGCGTCACTGATGAAAAGGGCACTGAAAAGCGGCATGCATGGAGTTTAACTTTGCCAGCTGAGATAGCAGAAGAAAAAGTGGAGCCATCAAGCAGCAGTGGCGGTAGCCTTGGTTGGTTATCGATTGTTTTATTGGGTCTGTTTGCCTCTGGAAGACAAAAGCGCTGTTAACGCTGTTTTAGCGAAGACACAAGACATGTTAAAAGGCAGGGCGAAATCCCTGCCTTTTTATTGTTAGGCGTTGTTCTAGAATTAAATAGATTGATTAATCTTAGCGACAGCAGCTGGTAAGAATATTTCGCTGACGATAATGTCTTGGTTAGCTAAATTGAAATAACGGCGACGCCCCCATAAAGGCGCGTTCACCTCTTGAGATAAGCTGGTGGCCAGTTGGGCTAGCTTACTGCAACTTTCAAACTCAGCAACTTCAATTTTTCCTGGGACAATATCATTACTTGAAAATAGCAATTCACCTAAGGGTCTAGTGCCGAGTGCTTTGAAGTTATGTTGGTGAAAAGTGGTTAATACTTCGGGGATTAATGTCCGTGCAAAAACCCAAGGTTCGCCATCGAGGCATAATAAAACTTCTCGAACCCAAACGCGGTGTTGATGAGGACATTCGCCAGCTAACGGGGTCGTTAGATGCTCCCCAAGTACTTTGACTTCAAAATGTTGGCAACAGCTTCTTAATTTTTGAGTTAAACTGCCTGTGGCAAGTAACCATTCTTTTAGCGCTGTTTTTGGCATAGAATTGAAATTCTCAGGTGAAAACCATTGGATTGATTCACCATAAGGGAAGCTAAGGCTGGTCACTTTCATTCATTACTCGTTACAATGTACACAACGAGTGCAGTTTATCACGACAGAGCTTATATAAATAATGGAGTTTGTTTAACTATGGCAAAGTATGTATACGCAATTTTACTTTCAATGATGTTATCGATGAATGTATATAGTGCCGATGAAAAAACGGTAGAAAACTTTGCTTATTATGGGTTTGAACCTGACATAGTGACGAATTACATTTCAAATCGTAAGAAGTTAGGCTTCGTTAAAATCAGTGTAGAATTGATGGTAAAAGATCCTGATCACCTTTTGCTTATTGAGCATCATGATCCATTGTTACGCTCAGCAATTGTTGAGGTATTAGGTAACCAAGCGGAAGACAAAGTGAAATCATTAACGGGCCGTGAAGATATTCGACGTGAGTGCTACGAAACCGTTAATAGGCTTCTAGAAGAAGAAACTGGGCAACAAATAGTCGTTAATTTATTGTTTACTAAGTACTTATACGATTAATGAAACATAAAAATCAATCGACATCAGCAGACAAAGCATCAAGCAAAGGCACTGCACGTAAATCTAATCTCAATACGAAAAGTGCCAAGCAAACTCAAAAGGTGAATAAATCTTCTCAATCGTCGAAGGTTAAAGTCGCTAAACCGATATCAAAGACCTTACACCCTCGTAATAAGCATAAACAAGGTTATGATTTTGAAGAGCTTATTTCAGGGTGTCCCAAATTGTCCCACTTTGTTAAGCCTAATCCTTATGGCAACTTATCAATCGATTTTTCTGATCCTCAAGCAGTTAAAACATTAAATGCGGCAATCCTAAAAACTGATTATCAGATTGAGCATTGGGATATTCCCCAAGGCTTTTTATGCCCACCTGTTCCAGGTAGAGTTGATTACTTACACTACATTGCGGACTTATTAAGTGACAAAGGCAAAGTGCCGAAAGGTCAGAAAGTCATTGCGTTAGATATTGGTACTGGCGCGAACGGTATTTACCCATTACTTGGGATTCAGTCATACGGTTGGCAATTTGTTGCCAGTGATATTGATCCTATATCGATTGCCAATGTTGCTAGTATTGCTGATAAAAATCAAGCGATTAAAAGAAAGCTTTCTTTACGTCAGCAACATAACCCCAATCACATTTTTAGCGGTATCATTGCTGAGAATGAACGCTTTGATATCACATTGTGTAATCCGCCTTTTCATCGCTCTCTCGAAGAGGCAAGCCAAGGTAGTGCAAAGAAAAACGCCAATTTAGCTGCTAACAGAGCAAAGAAGGGGACAGCTAAAAGTGCTGCATCTGGAACTTTAACCACTAAAAAACCAGATAATGCAGCAAGTGGTTTGAACTTCGGTGGCCAAAAAGCCGAGTTATGGTGTGAAGGTGGTGAGCAGCAGTTTTTAGCCAATATGATTACTGAAAGTCAGCAGTTTGCTTCACAGTGCTTGTGGTTTAGTTCGTTAGTGTCTAAATCAGAAAACCTTAAGCCGTGTTATGCCTTGTTAGAGAAACTATCAGCAGATAGTGTCAAAACCATTGAAATGCAACAGGGAAATAAGATTACTCGAGTATTGGCATGGAGCTTTTTAACCAAAGCGCAGCGGTTTCAATGGGCAAAATTTAGAAATATGCAATAAAAATGGCTCCTTGTTTGGAGCCATTTTTTAGTAGACTTTTTTGCTAAAACACACTTTTGACTCAGCGTGAATAAATGATGTTATTTCTCTTTATTAGCATCAAATTCAATGTTTTCAGCGCCATGGTAAACCAAGAAGTGGCGCCCTTTAGCTCGCGCAATAATGGTAATGCCCATCTTTTGTGCTAATTCAAGTCCCATTTGGGTTACACCACTACGAGAAAGCAATACTGGAATCCCCATCTTGGCAACCTTAATCACCATCTCACTGGTTAAACGACCGGTGGTATAAAAGATCTTATCATTGCCGTTCTCACCTTCAAGCCACATATCACCCGCTAGAGTATCAACAGCATTATGACGCCCGACATCTTCAATAAAGGCCTGAATGGTATCGTCTTTACAAATACCGCAACCATGTACCGCGCCAGCATTCTTATAGGTCTCGTTATAAGCGTTGATATTTTTTAGCAAGCTATACAAGGTAGATTGCTTGAGTTCTGGTGTCGGTAAGTTGATATCATCTAACCCTTGCATGAAACCGCCATACACCGTGCCTTGTCCACAACCTGAGGTCACTGTTTTTTCAGAGAGCTTTGCATCTAAATCGGCGGTTTGTTCTTGCGTCAGAATAGCTGCCGAATTGACATCCCAATCGACAATAATTGATTCGAGTAAATTCGCATCATTCACAAACCCCTGGTTTTTCAAATAGCCAAGGGCAAGAGACTCAGGCTTAGCGCCCAAAGTCATTAAGGTCACAATGGGTTGCCAATTCAAGTAAACCGTCAGTGGTCGCTCGCAGGCGACAAATTTATCAATGCTCTCGCCTAATTCATTTATGGCTTTAACTGGCAAGGTTAAAGGCACTTCTGCTTGAGTTTTGACGAGTTTCAGTGGGGCTTTAGCACGTGTATTGGATTGCGTCATTGATATTGAGGCCTCTGACTGTGTCATCCATTGCCGTCATCGGCTTTAAGATGAGTATCGTGATTAAAGTAACTGCGTATCAGCATAGCAACTTTTGTTCCCGTAACAGCAAGTAGATTGTAAATGCGTGATCTAACACAAAAGTTAATCAGGAACAGCTAATTAACGTAGCCTTATGTCCTAGTAAAATTAGCAATATGGACAAATTGTCCTACTCTTAATGTTGATTAAGAGATCTAGGTCAAATTTTTGGTTTGATTTTATTTGGCACTATTATTGCAGATTAATGACTATATAGAGGAATAAGGCCATATTTCGTATTTGAAAAGGTCACGCAATTGTTAATTAAGTTTATGTATTTATTATTCTTTTGTTTATTCCTCGTTGATTCATGTTTTTAAGGGCACAGCTTTTATGCAACACACTGAAAATGTTTGGCCTATGTACGTATCACTCAAGAAAGTTGAGAAAATGATAGGTCGGTGGCCATCGGTGACGTGGGAAGTCGATCAAATGCTTCCTGCGACTCACGAAGCTCCCGAGGGCGCGAAGTTAGTGTTATTTGAATTACATAAAGATGAGCGCGGAAGTTACCGTATCAATTTAGATATGGACAACACCATGCTTTATATCGTGTGTGATGAGCTAGCGGATGGAACCTATGTTCCTGCCGTTATTTCATGTGACCAAAATGTCGCTGCAGGTTGCTTAGAGTCAGAAACTCCGGTGTTAAATATGCCGATGCCAGAAGCATTAGCATGTTGGGTTGAAGCATTTATCACGCGTCATGGAGAAGTTGAAATTTCAGCTAAACGACGTAAACACGTTAATCGCCGCAAGGATCAAGGCCCAAGTACAGATCACCTTCGGAGTCATTAATGAGCGATAAACCTAGAGGATTTTTCTCTCGCTGGACAGAGCGTCGCGAACAAGTTGAAGCAGAAACTGCTGAGTTAGCTCAACAAGAGCAACAAGCACAAGCTTTACAGGCGCAAGCTGATAACGAAGAAATCCCAAGTAATGATGCTCAAGCTGAGTCGGCAGAAGCAGACCAACCTGAGAAGATACTTGAAGCTGAAGATTTACCTGACCCAGAAAAAATCGAAGTTGGCGGTAGTTTTGCTTCGTTTATGGGAGCGAATGTCTCTCCTGAGGCAAAATCGGCAGCGTTAAAAGCGTTATGGAAACAACCACAGTATAACGAAATTGATGGCTTACTTGAGTATGCCTTAGATTACAGCAACCAACCCAAACTGAGCCCAGAAGTCTCTGCTGAGTTGGCCAAAAAAGTTTTCCGAAACGTCATGAAAGACGAGAAAGAAACAGCTGAAGATGAAGAGTTATTAGCCAGTGAGGGAGATGACACAGTTGGTGATGCAGCTGATGCCCCACAAGGTATAAATGAGAAGAGTGAATTAGTCGCAGAGACTGACTTAATTAATCAGAATGATGATCTGATTCTGGCGCAGGAAGTGGAACAACCGCTTCAAAGCCAAGTAAAAGTCTAGTTCGACGCAATAATTTTATGTCCACTATTTTGGCGTGTTAGGTGTTTTACTTATTGTTTTAGCTGATGTAATTAACGCGAGTAGATGACGCATTGATTATGAATGGATTGAACAGCGTAATAAGTATTCCCAGCAGCTGAAAACTGTTCAGGAACGCAATGTGAGCAATAGTCAAACCCCGCTTGAACTACAACAAGTTCGCCAGCAGGTATTAGCACAGACTCAAGTGATCCAAAACTTGATCCCACCAACAGTCAGTTATACGACTGAAGGCAATGTGTTAGTCATCGGCCCAGAAGATTTGGCTCGATTAGCTGCAGACAAACTGTCTACTATGGCCAATACCGTAATTTTGGCTAACGAAGCCATTACTAGCCAAGATGAAGCGCATCTTGAAGCGGTAATGAATGCTGCTGTGAATAGTGAAAGCTATTACAACAAACTTATCTCTGTTAAAGGCTTTTTAGGCCAATTCCAAGTAACAGTAGAAAGTGACGGACAAGACAGTAAAGCAGCTGAATTAAGCTTAGTCGCCATCCGTAAGCCGCATTTTGATATCGTTTTAGATTTGAGCATGGAGCCATGTTTAAACCTTGAAATGCTGCCACCGGGTTACTTTTACGTCGGCCAAGATGCTGAAAAACTCGCTGATGCATTAGAGCAAATTCCAGACCTTGTTGGTGAGTTTGATAAGCCACGCTATGTGAAAGTGAACAGTGATATCTGTGCACATAACCGTAATGGCGTTAATGGCTGTAACCGTTGTTTGAATTTCTGTCCAGCAGATGCGATTAGCAGTATCGAGCAGAAAATTGAAATCGATCCATACCTTTGTCATGGTGCTGGCAGTTGTACCAATGCTTGCCCAACTGGTGCAATCGCATTTGATTTACCAACGCCACAAGCACTTCATAGTTACATTCAAAAGTTAATTAGCCGCTACCTTGAGCAAGCTCAAGCTGCACCTGTCATTTTATTCCATGACAGTGCCGTTGGTGCTGAATTAATTACTGCAGATTTGGTCGGTGGCATTATTCCGGTTGAGTTGGAAGAAATTACCGTTGCCAGTATTGATCATTGGATGTCAGCGTTAGCTTGGGGCGCACGTCAGGTATTAATTTTAAATACAGATGCAACTGCACCGACATTGACGCAAATGTTGAACGGTGAATTGTCGCTGGCGAATACTATTTTAGATGAAATGGGTCAGCCGCAACGTATTAGTTTAATTGATACAGAGACCTTAGCGTCACTTAATGACAAATTGGCTATAAGTTTAGATTGGCCATTAACTGTGCCAGCAGCTTTCACGCAAACAACCAAGCGTGAAACATTATATGCAGCTATTGATCATCTTAATCAACAAGCTGCAGCAAGTGACACCTGTATTGCTATTCACAATGTGCCTTACGGTAAAGTCGAAGTTAATCAAGACAAATGTACTTTATGTATGTCTTGTGTGGCGACTTGCCCTACTCAAGCATTGACTGATGGCGGTGATAAACCTGCACTACACTTTGTTGAACAAGACTGTGTTCAGTGTGGTTTATGTGAAAGCTCTTGTCCTGAGAATGTGATTACGATTACTTCGCAAGTCAACTTAGACCAAGCGTCACGTCAACAGCGCCAAACCTTAAAAGAAGAACCTCCATTTGAATGTATTCGCTGTGGTACAGCGTTTGCAACTCAATCAATGGTTCATCGCATGATTGATATGATTGGAGGTCACTCAGCATTTAACGCCAACATTGAGCGTTTAAAAATGTGTGGTGATTGCCGCGTAAAAGATATGTTTGAAGACATTCTTGAAGACCCTGAGAAGCAACTTCGATAAGAGACCCGATATGACCGAATTAGTTAGAGAAATTTCAGAAAACGATCAGCTACGGGCAGATATTTACCAAATATTAGCAGCCTTATTACGCCGTGAGCCAAGTGCTGAACTGCTAGCTTTTTTAGCTGAGCTTGAAATCGATGCTGAAGAAGAAAATGACATGACAGCGGCTTGGGCTGCATTGAAAGTTGCTGCAACTCAGTACACCGAAAAAGAACTCGAAGAAGAATACTTCAACATTTTTTACGGTGTTGGTCGTGGCGAAGTATTGCCTTATGCAAGTTGGTTTATGACAGGTTCATTGATGGATAAGCCTTTGGCTTTATTGCGTCAAGACCTACTGCAACTGGGTTTTGCTCGCGAAGATGAAGTGAAAGAGCCTGAAGATCATGTTGCTGCATTATGTGAAGTGATGGGGACTCTGATTTTAGAAGCACCCGGTTACCGTCAGTTAGCGTTTTACCAACGCCATATTGGCAGCTGGATAGCTCGTTTTTGTGACACATTAGAAAAAACACCTAGTGCTGCATTTTACGCTCCAGTTGCATTACTAGCTAAAGCATTTTTTGAAGTAGAAGCAAATGAATTTGAGCAATTAAGCTTAGATATCCCTGTGAACTGCCCAGGCAGTGAAGCAGAAGCTTCTGCATCAGAATCTGCAGAAAAAATTGAACCTTCAACCAATGAATTGGCATCTTAATTAGCCTACATTGTTGTTGGTACAAAGATTTATGCCACTGAATGTAAATTCAGTGGCATAGACCGAAACGGGAGGTTACTCCCACTCAATCTAGGGTGTATTTACCCTTTTATTTTAAGCGTTTATTAAGGAGAGACTATGAAGAAGCAAGCTTCCGACATGGGTCGTCGTCAAATGCTAAAAGCATTGGCTGTCGGCAGTGCCGCTGGCGCAGTTGCTACTGTTAGCGGACAAGCTCTAGCTGCCTCACCAGAAGCCACACCAGTTGTGGGTAAAAGTGATGGTTATAGAGAAACAAGCCATGTACGTAGTTACTACGACACGTTACGTAGTAAGTAATTTAAGGAGAATATGTGATGCGATTAACCCGCAAAACAGAGACAGTTGAAGTGGCAGATAAGCCTGCACTTGGACTGAATCGTCGCCAATTTTTAAAGTCAGCAACATTCGCAACAGGTGGTATCGCCGCTGCATCAATGCTTGGTGCTGGAATGATGCGTAAAGCAGAAGCTAAAGACGTACCACATGATGCACCAACTGAAGTAAAACGTACTATTTGTTCTCACTGTTCAGTGGGCTGTGGTATTTATGCTGAAGTACAAAATGGTGTGTGGACTGGTCAAGAACCAGCATTCGATCACCCATTTAACGCTGGTGGTCACTGTGCTAAAGGTGCTGCACTACGTGAGCACGGCCATGGTGAGAAACGTCTTAAGTACCCAATGAAGCTGGAAGGCGGAAAGTGGAAGAAACTTTCTTGGGAACAAGCGATTGAAGAAGTAGGTCAAAAAGCCCTCGACATTCGTCAAGAGTCAGGCCCTGATTCAGTGTTCTTCATGGGTAGTGCTAAATTCTCAAACGAACAAGCTTATATGTACCGCAAATTAGCGGCAATGTGGGGCACGAACAACGTCGACCACTCTGCACGTATTTGTCACTCTACCACTGTAGCCGGTGTTGCAAACACTTGGGGTTACGGTGCGCAAACGAACTCATTTAATGACATTCGTAAATCGAAAGCGATGATGTTTATCGGTTCGAACCCTTGTGAAGCTCACCCAGTTTCAATGCAACACATCCTTGAAGGTAAAGAGCGCGGCGCGAAAATTATCGTAGTCGACCCTCGTTTCACCCGAACTGCAGCTAAGTCTGACGAGTTCGTGCATATTCGTCCTGGTACGGATATTCCTTACATTTATGGTTTGTTGTGGCACATTTTTGAAAACGGCTGGGAAGACCAAACTTTCATCGACCAACGTGTATACGGTATGGAACGTATCCGTGAGGAAGTGAAGAAGTGGAACCCTGCGGAAGTTGAAAATGTTGCTGGTGTACCAGAAAAGCAAATGCATCGCGTGGCTAAATTACTCGCAGAGACTAAGCCTGGTACTGTGGTTTGGTGTATGGGTGGTACTCAGCATCACGTCGGTAATGCGAACACTCGTGCATACTGTATCCTCCAATTAGCCCTTGGTAACATGGGTGTTGAAGGTGGTGGTACTAACATTTTCCGTGGTCATGATAACGTTCAAGGTGCAACTGACTTTGGCTTATTGTTCGATACATTACCTGGTTACTACGGTCTGAAAACGGGTTCTTGGAAGCATTGGTGTAATGTATGGGATCTTGATTTCGATTGGGTTAAAAGCCGTTTCGACCAAGCTCAACATTTAGGCCAAGACCCAATGACTTCAACGGGTATCCCATGTTCACGTTGGCATGATGGTGTGCTTGAAGACAAATCTAAGATTGCTCAGAACGACAACATCCGTATGTCATTCTTCTGGGGTCAATCAGTTAACACTGAAACTCGTGGCCGTGAAGTGCGTGAAGCATTGAACAAAATGGACACAGTAGTTGTTGTGGATCCTTTCCCAACAATGGCAGGTGTCATGCACGAACGTACTGATGGTGTGTATTTACTGCCAGCAGCGACACAGTTTGAAACTTACGGTTCTGTATCGGCTTCAAACCGTTCACTACAGTGGCGTACACAGGTTATCGATCCTTTATTTGAGTCAAAAGCTGACCACATTATTATGTACAAGCTGGCGAAAAAATGGGGCATCGAAGCTGAATTCTGTAAGCATATTAAAGTGAATGGCGATGAGCCATTAATCGAAGATATGACGCGCGAGTTCAACAAAGGTATGTGGACTATTGGTTACACAGGCCAAAGCCCTGAGCGTTTGAAAATGCACCAAGAAAACTGGGGCACTTTCGATATTGAAAGCTTAGAAGCACCAGGTGGTCCAGCTAAAGGTGAGACTTATGGTTTACCTTGGCCTTGTTGGGGCACACCAGAAAACAAACATCCAGGTACACAAATTCTGTACCGTACTGGACGTGAAGTTAAGTATGGTGGTGGTAACTTCCGTGCACGTTACGGTGTAGAGCATGAAGGTAACAACA
Source organism: Shewanella sp. 10N.286.52.E4 (assembly GCF_041468785.1). Taxonomy (NCBI): domain Bacteria; kingdom Pseudomonadati; phylum Pseudomonadota; class Gammaproteobacteria; order Alteromonadales; family Shewanellaceae; genus Shewanella; species Shewanella sp. 10N.286.52.E4. The sequence goes on along the minus strand of NZ_JBFRJJ010000015.1, from coordinate 60,397 downwards.
TTCTTGCTGAAGGTTCTTACTCTAAAGGCAGTGAAATTCAAGACGGTTATCCTGAATTTACAGCAGACATGCTTAAACAGCTTGGCTGGTGGGATGATTTAACCGCTGAAGAAAAAGTTCATGCTGAAGGGAAAAACTGGAAAACAGATATTTCTGGTGGTATCCAACGTGTTGCGATTAATCACGGTTGTATCCCTTACGGTAACGCGAAAGCGCGTGTTATTGTTTGGAACTTCCCAGATGATATCCCAATCCATCGCGAGCCATTATATACCCCTCGTCGTGACTTAGTGTCTAAGTACCCAACCTACGAAGATCGTATGGTTGCACGTCTTCCTACTCTGTATAAGTCTATTCAAGATAAAGACTTTGCAAAAGACTTCCCATTAGCAGTAACGACGGGTCGTTTAGTTGAGTATGAAGGTGGTGGTGAAGAAACGCGCTCAAATCCATGGCTTGCAGAATTACAGCAAGAAATGTTTATTGAGATTAACCCTGCTGATGCAGCAGATCGCGGCTTACGTGATGGTGATGACGTATTCGTTCACAGTCCAGAAGGCGCTAAAATCACAGTTAAAGCAATGGTGACTCCACGAGTCATTGCTGGTGAATGTTTCATGCCATACCACTTCGCAGGTGTTTTCGAAGGCAAGAGCCTAGAGAAAAACTACCCAGAAGGCACGGTTCCTTATGTTATTGGTGAAGCTGCCAATACAGTAATGACCTATGGTTATGACGTTGTGACTCAGATGCAAGAGACGAAGTCTAGCTTGTGTCAGATCAGCAAAGCCTAATTAACTTGATGAGGAGATAAGCCACTATGGCAGTCATGAAATTTTTGTGTGACACAAAACGCTGCATCGAGTGTAACGGTTGCGTCACAGCTTGTAAGAACGAAAACGATTCCGCTCTAGAGTGGGGTATTCAACGTCGTCGCGTGGTTACTATCAATGATGGTGAACCAGGCGAAGCATCAATTTCAGTTGCATGTATGCACTGTACAGATGCACCTTGTATGGCCGTTTGTCCGGCGGATTGTTTTTATCAAACCGACGACGGCATTGTACTGCATGATAAAGATACTTGTATCGGTTGTGGTTACTGTTTCTATGCTTGTCCTTTCGGTGCACCTCAGTTCCCGAAAAAGACAGCATTTGGCAGTCGCGGCAAAATGGATAAGTGTACTTTCTGTGCCGGTGGCCCAGAAGAGAACCATTCAGAAGCCGAGCGTCAGAAGTATGGTGCAAACCGTATTGCTGAAGGTAAATTACCTATGTGTGCAGAGCTTTGTTCAACCAAAGCATTGTTAGCTGGTGATGCAGATATCGTATCGACTATTTACCGCGAACGTATGGCGAAACGTGGTAACCCGGATGCAATTTGGGGTTACGACCCTAAAACGGGTGATATGGTTTAGGCAGAGCAAAAGGTTACGGGCTTTTGTCCGTAACCAAGCAAGGAGTGACAATGTTAAACAAACAGTTAAACAAATCACTGCGTAGCTTGTTTGCTCTGTTGGTTCTGGTGATGGGGTTGGGTTTTTCAACCACAACCTTAGCAGCAGATGAACAATCAAGTAAGCAGCAGGCAGCGAAAGATAACCCAGCTGAATTATGGCGGGCTGTAAAAGGCGGTGAAACTGGTCGCACTACAGCACAAGGCATTGAACCTGGAGTATTAATCAATGTTGGTGGCAATGAAGGTAGAATTATTAGGGATGACTATATTACCCCTGCAGTAGCGTTAGCGCTTGTAGGTGTATTTGGTGCATTTTTAGTGTTCTATTTTGTCAATGGCCCAGCAAAATTAACCAAAGGTTTTTCAGGCAAGATGGTTGAACGATGGTCTAAAGCAGATATTTTACTGCATTGGATTATGGCAATTGCTTGTTTAATCTTAATGCTGACGGGTTTGATGATCATATTAGGTAAATTTGCTATTCAACCTTATGTGAGTGCCAGCATTTGGGCCGGGGTCATTGCTTTCAGTAAGTTTGTGCATGATTGGACAGGTCCTGTTTTCATCGTATCTTGGTTGGTATGTATTGTTAAATGGATGCCACTACAAACCATTAAAATGTACGATTTAAAATGGTTCCTTGTGGTCGGTGGTTACATCAACTTTGGTCCATTCAAAGGAAAGCATCCAGACAGTGGCTTTGCCAATGCTGGTGAAAAGATGTGGTTTTGGACCTTAGTATTCTTTGGTCTATTTATCAGCGTATCAGGCATGATGTTAGTGCTTCCTGGCTTAGATTTACCGCGAGAAGCTTCAATGCTTGCGTTACTTGTTCATGGTGTTAGTGCTGCAATTTTAATTGCATTCACGATAGTACACATTTGGATGGCAACAGCATTAAGTGAAGGTGGTATGGAATCGATGGTTTCAGGTTATTGTGATGAGAACTGGGCAATCCAGCATCACAATCTTTGGTACGATGAAATCAAAGCTAACGGTACCTTGAAATACCAAGAGTAATTGAACTAAGCCAATAAGGCTAAAGCAGTGAAAAACACCTCAACCGAGCTAATCTCGTTGGGGTGTTTTTATTGGTAGAGGTTTTATTTTTGTAAAGACGCTATGGAAAAATGTTGTTTATGTATTATCTAACTACCAGTCTAATTTCCCAGCTTACATTTAAAAATTACTTCAAGCTAACCCGAGTTTGAAGGTCATTCAAAGTGCCTCGATTTTGGGGCTGATTGTTTGTCTTTTGGTGTGTCTTTTGGTTCTGTCATTATCCCTTTAATTGCCCCTTTAACTGTCACTCAATTTAAGCATTGTTCGTAGAATCATTTTGCGTAAGAAGTCACTTGATTGTTAATGAGTCGATAAGTATTTATTTAGGCCGTTACTTGGGCATCGTTAATAGCTAAGAGTACTATCTCCGTTAGTTTTAAGTCATAAATGCTATAAGTGAATAATAAGGATTCTCAATAACAAGGATAGCTTATCAACTATCTAACTGCATGAGATGTTAAGGTTTTTAACAAATGTAGCTTTGCGGATTAAGATGCAGATTTGTTCATTTCAAAAGCAAACCTTTCTAAAATATGACCCAGTTAACGCTTTGTTGATTCCATCGCTTTTTTTGGAATGTGAACTGGTGCTAGATCAATTTTTTTCGACCACTCTCCCTATATATTAGCGGCGTAAAATTTTTAACATTATTCATTTAGAAGTGTTTTTACCTTTTGGATTCACTTTCATTAACTTGTTGTTAACAACAGGTTTTGAGGAATCGAGAAGGCCTATTAGGGCATCAACCGATGAGTTGGTGTGATTTAACCGGGAGTAAAGATGAAGAAGCAACAGCCTGATCTGAACCGCAGATCTTTGCTGAAAGCCATCACCGTAGGTAGCGCTGCTACTGCAGCAATTGCTGTTTCAGGTGTGAGTGTGGCCCAAGCAACCGAGAGTAACGTTAGCAGCAAAAATGCTAAAGGTTACAAAGAAACTGCGCATATTCGTAGCTACTACGATAGCTTACGCGGCTAATTCAGGAGAAATAAGCGATGAAGTTAACTCGCAAGTCTACCGCAGCACCTAAAGCTGCATCAAAGTCGCTCGGTATTAACCGTCGTCAATTTATGAAGAATGCAGGTATTGCAACAGGTGGTATCGCCGCTGCTTCATTAATGGGCACTGGTATGATGCGTAGAGCTGAAGCGCATGATGTACCGCATGATGCACCAACTGAAATCAAACGTACTGTATGTTCTGCATGTGCTGTTGGTTGTGGTTTATACGCTGAAGTACAAAATGGTGTGTGGACAGGTCAAGAACCTGCATTCGATCATCCATTTAACGCTGGTGGTCACTGTGCAAAAGGTGCTGCTATCCGTGAACATGGTCATGGCGAAAAGCGTCTTAAATACCCAATGAAATTGGTTGACGGCAAGTGGAAGAAACTATCTTGGGAGCAGGCTTACAACGAAGTCGGCGACAAGATGATGGATATCCGTGAAGAATCAGGTCCTGATTCAGTTTACTTTATGGGTAGTGCTAAGTTCTCGAACGAAGGCTGCTACATGTACCGTAAATTTGCGGCAATGTGGGGCACGAACAACGTCGATCACTCTGCTCGTATTTGTCACTCTACCACGGTAGCCGGTGTTGCTAACACTTGGGGCTACGGTGCGCAAACTAACTCTTTCAATGATATCCAGAATGCAAATGCAATCTTCTTCATCGGTGCAAACCCGGCTGAAGCGCATCCAGTTGCAATGCAGCATATCCTTATTGCTAAAGAGAAAAACAACGCAAAAATTATTGTTGTTGACCCACGTTTCTCACGTACTGCTGCACACTCTGATCTTCATTGTGCACTACGTCCAGGTACGGATATCCCTTTCATCTACGGTATGCTTTGGCACATCTTTGAAAACGGTTGGGAAGACAAAACGTTCATCAAAGAACGTGTTTTCGAAATGGAATCAATTCTCGAAGAAGTGAAGAAGTTCCCACCGAAAGAAGTTGCAGACATCACTGGTTGTAGCGAAGAAGAAGTTTACCAAGCTGCGAAAATGATGGCAGATAACCGTCCAGGTACTGTTGTTTGGTGTATGGGTGGTACTCAGCATCACGTAGGTAACGCGAATACACGTGCTTACTGTATCCTTCAATTAGCACTGGGTAATATGGGTGTTTCTGGTGGCGGTACTAACATTTTCCGTGGTCACGATAACGTTCAAGGCGCGACTGATTTAGGTTTGTTATTCGATAACTTACCTGGTTACTACGGCTTAACTTCTGGCGCATGGGATCACTGGACAAACGTGTGGGACATCGAGCTAGACTGGGTGAAAAACCGTTTCGACCAAAATGAATACCTTGGTCGCGTACCAATGAATACTCCTGGTATTCCTTGTTCACGCTGGCATGACGGTGTTTTAGAAACACCTGAAAAATTAGCACAAAAAGACCGTGTACGCATGGGCTTCTTCTGGGGTCAATCAGTTAACACTGAAACGCGTCAAGATGATGTTCGTGACGCACTAGACAAGATGGACACTGTAGTTGTTGTGGATCCATTCCCAACAATGGCTGGTGTAATGCATCGTCGTCAAAACGGCGTTTACTTGCTACCAGCTTGTACTCAGTTCGAAACTGAAGGTTCAGTATCTAACTCTGGTCGTAGTCAGCAGTGGCGTGAAAAAGTTGTTGAGCCATTATTTGAATCAAAAACTGACCTTGAGATTATGTACCGTTTATCTCAAAAGCTTGGTTTTGCAGACGAGTACACTAAGCGTATCGCTAAAGATGCCAATGACGTGCTTGTTATCGAAGACATTACTCGCGAAATTAACCGCGGTATGTGGACCATTGGTATGTCAGGTCAAAGCCCTGAGCGTATCAAAGAGCACACCCAAAACTGGGGCACGTTCAGCAACAAGACACTTGAAGCTGCTGGCGGACCTGCTAAAGGCGAAACTTACGGTTTACCTTGGCCTTGTTGGGGAACTCCTGAGCAGAAGCATCCAGGTACTCAAATTCTTTATAACACAAGCAAGCATGTTCTTGATGGTGGTGGTAATTTCCGTGCACGTTACGGTACCGAATACCAAGGTAAGAACTTGTTAGCTGAAGGCAGCTTCTCTAAAGGTGCTGAAATCACTGACGGTTACCCAGAGTTCACTGCAGACATGCTTAAACAGCTTGGCTGGTTTGACGAGCTAACTGCTGAAGAAAAAGTTCATGCAGAAGGCAAAAACTGGAAAACTGATATCTCAGGTGGTATCCAACGCGTTGCAATGAAGCACGGCTGTATCCCTTACGGTAACGCTAAAGCTCGTTGTATTGTTTGGACATTCCCTGACCAAGTACCTGTTCACCGTGAGCCGTTATACACGCCTCGTCGTGACTTAGTATCTAAGTATCCAACGTACGCAGATATGCAAGTACATCGTCTACCAACACTTTACAAGTCAATTCAAGACAATGACAACAGCGCTAAGTACCCATTAGCACTGACTTCTGGTCGTCTGGTTGAGTATGAAGGTGGTGGTGAAGAATCTCGTTCTAACCCTTGGCTTGCAGAGCTTCAACAAGAAATGTTTGTTGAAATTAACCCTGCTGATGCTGCTGACCGTGGTCTTCGTGACGGCGACACAGTGTGGTTAGAAGGTGCTGAAGGCGGACGTATTAAGATTAAGGCAATGGTTACTCCACGCGTTAAGCCTGGTGTTACTTGGATGCCTTACCACTTCGCTGGTGAGATGCATGGTGAGAGTCTTGAGGCTAATTACCCAGAAGGCACAGTACCTTACGTACTAGGTGAATCATGTAACACTGCATTGACCTACGGTTATGACCCTGTGACGCAAATGCAGGAAACCAAAGCATCGCTTTGTCAAATTGAAAAAGCGTAACTGCAGCTATAGCTAGGAGAATTGCCAAATGGCTACAATGAAATTTTTATGTGATACCAAGCGCTGCATTGAATGTAATGGTTGTGTCACAGCTTGTAAAAACGAAAACGACTCTGCTTTAGAGTGGGGTATCCAACGTCGTCGTGTTGTCACTATCAATGATGGTGTGCGCGGTGAAGCGTCAATCTCAGTTGCATGTATGCACTGTAGTGATGCACCTTGTATGGCAGTATGTCCTGCAGATTGTTTCTACAAAACAGAAGACGGCATCGTACTTCACGACAAAGATACTTGTATCGGTTGTGGTTACTGTTTATATGCATGTCCGTTCGGTGCTCCACAGTTCCCTCAGTCAGGCGCTTTCGGCAGCCGTGGCAAGATGGACAAGTGTACTTTCTGTGCTGGTGGCCCTGAAGAAGATCATTCACACGCTGAGCGTGAGAAGTACGGTGCTAACCGTGTCGCTGAAGGTAAACTTCCAATGTGTGCTGAGCTTTGTTCAACCAAAGCACTGCTTGCAGGTGATGCAGAAATCGTTTCTGCTATCTTCCGCGAGCGTGTTGCATACCGCGGAGCTAACAAAGGTGTTTGGGGTTAATCTCCAAGCGTGTTAGTCAGCTTAGCTATGATGCCTAGGGCAACCTAGGCATCGAATAGCATAGAGGATGTAATATGAACAAGTGGTTCAAACAAATTGGCGTTGTTATCGCACTGATGTTCAGTGTCATGACCTTCGCCCACGCAAGTGGAAATGTTGAAGAGTCTCTAACCGTTCAAGATGGCAATGCACAATTATGGGCACAGCTTAAAGACGGTGCTGAAGGACGTACGACTTCAACAAGTGAGTTCCATAAACAACCAATCAATACCTATGATTTACGTGTATTTGATTTGCGTAGTGACTGGCTTGCTCCTGCTTTAGCTTTATCGCTATTTGGCATGATCATCATTTTCGTACTGTTTATGAAAATTAACGGTATTTCGAAATTACACGGTGGTTTCACTGGTAAGATGGTATATCGCTGGTCTAAATTTGACGTATCAATTCACTGGCTAGGTGCGATTCCTTGCATGTTATTGATTTTGACAGGTTTAGTACTACTTGCTGGCCGTTACTTCCTTCAGCCATACATTGGTGAAGGTATGTGGGCTGGATTGGTAAATGCTTCTAAAGTTATCCATGATTACATGGCTATCCCATTCATGTTGGGTTGGGCGTTAATGGTAGTACTTTGGGCTAAAAACCAAATGCCAAAAATGTATGACATTAAATGGATGATGGTGGTTGGTGGTTACATTAACTTCGGTCCATTTAAAGGCAAGCACCCTGACGCTGGTTTTGCTAACGCAGGTGAAAAACTATGGTTCTGGGCATTTGCTCTATTCGGTCTAATCATCTCAGTATCAGGAATGTTATTACTGTTCCCGAACTTATTTGAACCAAGCCGTACCTTAAGTTTGATTGCACTAGTTACTCACTCAGTGAGCGCTATCGTAATCTGTGCTTTCTCTATCGTGCATATCTTCATGGCAACCGCTATGTCTGAAGGTGGTATGGATTGTATGGTGTCTGGCTACTGTGATGAGCAGTGGGCTAAACAGCATCACAACCTTTGGTATGATGAAATCAAAGAAAAAGGCGAGCTTAAATATAAAGACTAATTAGTCTCTATATTGAATCGTAAACACCCTCAATAGCTTTGCTTTGAGGGTGTTTTTGTATCTGAATTTTAACGTTCAAAATTACAACATAAAGCTTTGTTATATTTAACATACGGATAGTGTACATTAGGTGTTGGTTATTTAATGAGTGCTAATCTGTGATCTCTATGGTAAAAATCAATTGAATCAGTTGTGATTACCTCCTAAGTTATAGATAGTTCACATAATGGTTACTCGATTGAGAGTACTCTGCTCAATCAGCAATCGTTTAGCATTGCGAGTATGTACATATTTTAAGATAGGAAGTGCTATGTCATCAATAATTAAGCCATCAGATAAAATTATCCAATCACCTTACCAGGCCAATATTACTACGCCAGATTGGATGATCAGTGCGATGGAAAAAGTGATGCAATTTTACGTTGACCGTAATTTGCGCTTAGATACTGTATCTGCAGAAATGATGCCGAATCCAGTGGAAGGCAAAAAGTACATGCTCTATGCGCACGTGCCTTTTTGTCATACCTTGTGTTCTTACTGTACTTTTCATCGCTTCTTATTTAATGAAGACAAGGCTCGTCGCTATTTCGTTTCTTTACGTAAAGAAATGGATATGGTTAAAAACCTCGGTTACGATTTCGAATCTATGTACATCGGTGGTGGCACCACAACAGTGCTTGAAGATGAACTTGCTCGCACTATTGAACATGCTAAAAAGCTGTTCCCAAGTATTAAAGAAGTGTCATGTGAATCAGATCCTCAACATTTAGACAGTGAAGGCTTTAAGCAATTAGAAGGCTTAGTCGATCGTATGTCTATTGGTGTACAGAGCTTTAACGATGACATTTTGACCATGACTGACCGTATTGAAAAGTTCGGCACTGGTCAGCAGACTTTTGACCGCATTATGGCGGCTAAAGAATTATTCCCAATTATTAATGTTGATTTGATTTTCGGTTTCCGTGGTCAAACCGATGAAGTTATCCAACATGATTTGGATATGGCTTCAAAATTAGACCCTCGCCAAATCACCACTTATCCATTGATGATTACCCATCAAACCCGTAAGAGTGTGAAAGGCAAGCTAGCCGCACCTCATGGCGACATGGCGCGTCAATACCGTCAAATTCTAAATAGCTTAAATGGCCAGTACACTCAACTTTCTGGTTGGGCTTTTGGTAAAGCCAATAATGAAGGCTTTGATGAATACGTTATCGATTTTGATGAATACTTAGGAGTCGGTTCTGGTTCATTTAGTTTCTTAGATGACACCTTATACGTGAACACTTTCTCGTTGAAGAAATACCAAGAACGTATTGCCAGTGGCAAGATGGGTGTTGAGCAACAAAAGCAATACGGCAAGAAAGAAGTGATGCAATACCGCTTCTTGCTAGGTATGTTCTCAGGTCGTTTGTCACGTAAATACTTCCGCGACACATTTGGTGTTAACTTAGATACCGCATTATTTAAAGAAATGGCTTCAATGAGAGCCATTGGTGCGATTAAAAATGACCCGAATGACCCAGACAACTTGATTTGGACTGATAACGGCAAAATGATGGGCTTGTTAATGATGAAAGAATTTTATTCAGGAATGGATAATGTTCGTGCGCAATTACGTAAACCATTACAAGCCGCTGATATGTAAGTATCTAACGTTTAAGAAATAAGTTAATGAAAGGCAGTGACCATAGTCACTGCCTTTTTTGTTATTTGCAGTATACTGAATTTGAATGCATCATCTCTATTCTCACCATTTTGTCATTTCTATCATAATGATGTTGGTGCATTGAACATTGAATAGTTAAAAGAGATTGCTATGGCCAATATTTTACTGCTTGCCAATATTAACTGTGACCGACTACTTCAGTTAGACAAACCATTACAAACCGGTGGACGTTTTCATTATCAAGATGGTGGTTTACGGCTGGGTGGTGGTGGCGCCAATACAGGGATCGGTCTTGTTTGGGCAGGTCATTCAGTTTCGCTAGTTAGCCAAGTAGGCAATGATAAAATTGGTAACTGGATTTTAGCTCAAGCCAGTACCCAAGGTTTAGATTGTCGCTTAGTAGAACGCTTTCAGGGTAATACCTGTGAAATGCTATTGGTGATGACGCCAGACGGTGAGCGAACCATTATTCGCCCAGAACGTCCAATATTTGCATTATCTTCTCCACCTAATTGGCTGCAATTCGATGCTCTATATACTAATTCTTCTGCAAAAGGTATCAGTGGTTGGACCGAGTCAGCTTTAGACTCCTGCCTTGTCGTGTCGCAACTAGCCAAAGATGAACGAGTGCGCCCATGTCATATTCTCATTGCCTCTATTACCGATATGGAGGGGCGCTGCAATGAAGAAAAATGGCGTTTTGCGACTCAAATAGCCGGTGAGTCATTACGTTACTTTGTGGTAACCGATGGTGAAAATGGAGCCATCGCTTATAGTGAGGATGATCAAGTACATGTACCTGCTGTTCTATCTGAGGTGGTGGATACCACAGGCGCAGGCGATGCATACGCAGCAGGTTTAATTCACTTCCTGTGTAAGCAAAAAAGCATTACTGAAGCGATGGAAGAAGGGGCGAGATGGGCGGCTTTTGCTGTTGCGACGCCTAGCTCTGTTCCTGGTGACGACTTAAAACACTATTTAGCTAACTGAATAGGAAAATAAATAGTTAAGTAAGTGAAGTTGTCTTTTGGTGGATAGCTTCATTTTTCTGTCACATAACTGTCGCGATTATGTCATGTAGTAAATCTATAATTTCGCCGTAATTTGTTGAAAGCCAATTCTTTTCCGCTAAAGATTTAGTTTGATATAGCCCTTCCACTTCCTGGGAGTTAATTACAACCCTATTTAATTTTTGGTTTGAATTTACGACCCTGTATCCCCCCATTTACAGGGGCTTTTTTTGTCTCGGTAAAAATAAAGGATTTGCAATACCTGATAAATACAGAGTTTTTGGCTCAAAAATCCGATGCGCCTTCATTGCTTTTCAGTTAGTATTTACATTGGTTTAACATGTTCGCATATACCAGTTCTTATCAAGCTAATAATAGATTGCCACTTGCCTATGTAGTCACATACATCAGTAACCACTTGCATCCATTACTACTTTGAAGAGCTCAGTTTTAGTAGGGGCGTTATGGGAAATAAAGTTTGGAACGATAAAAAGCGTTTTATTTGGATGTTATCCATACTGCTTTTAGCTGCATTTATTGTCACAAGTGGAATTAGCTACCAAGTTGCACATGAATCATTAAGCGAGCAAATAGAAGATAATACATTGCCGCTGACCAGTGACAATATCTATTCTGAAATTCAACAAGACCTTCTACGACCTATCTTTATATCCTCGTTAATGGCGCAAGATACCTTTGTTCGGGACTGGACCATTAATGATGAGCAAGACCCTGAAAAACTGATCCGATACCTTAACGAAATCCAGCAAAAATATAATACGGTAACCAGTTTTTTCATCTCTGAATCGAGTCGGAATTACTATCATTCCAGTGGTGTGCTAAAAAAAATTGAAGATGTTTCAAGTGAAGATGCTTGGTATTTTCGAGTACGTTCATTACCTAAGTCAGAAGACTATGAAATTAACATTGATACCGATACCGCCGATAAAAATCGTACGGTCATTTATGTTAATTATAAGGTGTATGACTTTGAAGGTAATTTCATTGGTGTCACCGGTGTAGGTTTGGCCGTTGAAAGCGTGAAAAAGATGATTGAGCTATACCAGACACGTTATAACCGCAAAGTTTATTTCTCTGATAGACAAGGCAATATTACTTTGCGCAGCAAAGGGTTTGATGGTGCGACTACTTTACAATCGACAGCAGGGTTAGAGAAGTTAGCAACCCGTATTTTAACCAGCCCAAGTGCATCTTTTTCCTATAGGAGAGATAACAGAACGATTTATTTGAATAGCCGTTTGGTTGAAGAGTTTCAATGGTATTTGATGGTTGAGCAAGATGAAGTGTTGGCAGAAAAGAAATTGCTCACAACATTTTGGCTCAACATTGGTTTGAGTTTAGTGGTGACCTTTGGGATTTTATTGATTGCCAATATGACTTTGGGTAAATACCAAAGAAAATTGGAAATGATGGCGTCGACAGATAAATTAACCGGTGCAGCCAACAGGCAAGCGTTTGAAGAATACTTTACCCCAGCTTTATCTCGATCTTTGGTCGAGTCAACACCGATGGCTGTGCTCATTATCGATATCGATCATTTCAAACAAGTGAATGATAAATATGGGCATAATATCGGAGATCTGGTGATTCAGTCTGCAGCCAATGTACTCAAGTCAAACCTTAAAGAAGCGGATTTACTTTGTCGCTGGGGTGGGGAGGAGTTTTTGGTATTATTACCTAATATGAATATCAGTCAGGCGCATGAATTAGCTGATCGCATGCGTGAAACTGTCGCTGCTAGAAGTATCAAAGTGAATGGCAATGATATTAATATCACCATTAGCAGCGGCGTTGCTGAGTATCGTAAAACTGAGACACCTGAAGAACTCATTAACCGCGCAGATATCGCCTTGTATCAAGCAAAGGAGCAAGGTCGAAATCAGGTGGTGTTGTCTTATTAATTCACAGTTAATAAATTCTATATTTGTTCATATCATGACGAGAGCGTATTAATGGCAGGCTATGTGTTAGCAAAAAAGATCTCAGGATTATTCCGTGGAGATAAAATTGATACCTTAGAAAGTATTGATAGTGGTATGAATAATAAACTCCCGGTGCAAAGTCTTAGTGTGACGCAACATGGTGTGGAAGGTGATAAGCAAGCCGATCCGATTCATCATGGCGGTGAAGAACGTGTATTACACCATTTTCCGCGTGAGCATTATGGTCAGTATCGTCGTTGGGATTTAATCACTAACTTTAAAGATGTCCCAGCCATGGGGGAAAACATCAGTACTGTAGGTTTAGATGAGTCACAAGTGAATATTGGTGACATTATTCAAATAGGTGAAGTCTTATTGCAAGTGACTCAACCACGCTCACCGTGTTTCAAGCTTAATCTGCAATTTGGCCATCCTAAATTTGCATTAGCAATGCAAGAAAGTCGCATGTGTGGTTGGTTTTATAAAGTGCTGCAAGCGGGAGAAATTAACGCAAATGACAGCATAGTGTTGATTGAACGAAAAACCGACATCAGTATTGCCCAGGCGATGAAGATTTACTTCTTACCTGAAGTCGACCCTGAACAATATCAGCAATTGATGCAATGTGAAGGTTTGGCACAAAACTGGGTGGCGAGTATGCAAAGACGTATTGATACTCAACAAATCGAAAACTGGCAATATCGATTATATGGCCCTGCTGGTGAACCGGCTTAAAGGTTTAATAAGCTACATAATATAATCAAGCTAACAAGTGGCGAGGGGTTTGCTTATCGTTAACTTATGGCGATTAATTATTTCATTTCAATCAGTTATTATTAAATCGTCTTTGTCAAAAATGATATAATTAAAAAAACGCACAATAAATTGTGCGTTTTTTATTGGAAAATTTCCTATATTTATTCAATTTTAAATCGAGCTACTAACACATCCAGTCGACCCGCTAGGGCGTTGAGAGACTCACTTGCTTGTGCCGCCGCTTGAGCCGTATCAGCTGTACGTTGAGTAATATCATTAATTTCTGTGACATTACGGTTAATATCTTCTACGACCGTTGATTGCTCTTCTGTCGCCGCAGCAACTTGAATGTTCATATCACTGATTGAAGCAATTTGCTGGCTAATGCCGCTGAGTGATTGGCTTGCTTCATCTACTGCATTCACCCCTTCTTGGGAGCGGTTACGTGACGTTTCCATGGCAACAACGGCGCGACTTGCTTCAGATTGCAGTTTATCAATCATGGTTTGTACTTCGTTGGTGGAATCAGCAGTACGAGAAGCAAGGTTTCTTACCTCATCAGCTACAACCGCAAACCCTCTGCCTGCTTCACCCGCTCTTGCCGCTTCAATCGCAGCATTCAATGCCAGTAAGTTAGTTTGTTCTGAGATTGCACGGATCACATCTAAAATACCACCAATGGATTTAGTGTGGGTTGCAAGAGACTCAATCACTTCACCGACTTGCTCTACATCATTTGATAATTGATTAATGGTTGTTCTTGCACTCATAACGACCTGCTGGCCATCAGAAGATTCAGTATCAGCTTCTTTTGCTGTCACTGCGGCTTGTGCAGCATTACTGGCGATTTCATTTACCGTTGCGCCCATTTCATTAATGGCGGTCACAACCATAATGGTTCTGTCTTTTTGCTGTTGGCTATCATCAAGAGTTTGGTTCGCTTGAGCTGAGACATCTTTTGCTGACAAGCTTAATTGTTCACTGGTTCTTGCTACCTCTATGACCGATTCTTGTATTTTGGCAATAAAACTATTAAAGCCTTTGGCAAGCTGAGCTAATTCATCATTTCCCTCAACAGGAAGGCGTTGGCGTAAATCGCCTTCCCCCTCGCCAATATCTTTGAATAGTTCAGCTACTTTCGCAATGGGACGACTTACCGAGGATGCGACAGCGCTGGCAACCACAATAAAAAATACTGCGACAATGATCGTCCCCAGTATTATTTGATATACCGCTTTATCTAACAGGGCAAAAATTTCTGACTCTGGTACTTCGGCAATCAAATACCAGTTCATGGCCGGAATATAGCTACTGGCAATAATAGTGCTCTGGCCATTTACGTCAATGCGCATAAGGTTAAAGTCATTCTGCGCCAGTAAAGATTGAGTATTATTTCCTGAATAGAAGCCACTCAAACTCGCTTTACCTATCTGGTTAGGATCAGGATGGAGTTTTACACTGCCATTAGCATCAACCAAGTAAACGAAACCACTGTCTTCGATTTTGAAGGAACCGAGCTGTCGTACCATATCATCCAGTGACTTTGCTAACCCAACCAAGCCTCGGCCATTTGGTTGTTGATAATTAATAAAGAGTTTTACTTCACCATTCGTTTCAGTAAATACATTGAGCATTCGCTCTTGCCCGCTATTAACATAATCAAAAAACCAACTATCTTGCTGTGGGTTTAAAACGCGTAAAAAGCCATCTTGTGTGTAATAGGCTGCTGTTTCTTTGTCAGCAAAGGATGCTTGTGCAAGTTGATACTGATCTTGTAAATCGCCTAATTGTGCAACAACATTGGCTTCAGTATCGCTTGGGCGTCCCTGTTCAACCCATTCGAGTAACATGCGACTGTTTGCAAGTTGCTCAGCAGCATTTAGTAAGTTGTTGATATCAAGTTCTAATTTATGGCGAATTTGCATTAATAAGCTAGGTAGCTCGGAGTCTAGCATTCGCTGTTCAATTACATTTTTAGCACTACGTTGACTGAATACTCCGACAAGCATGGTTGAAAAGACGACACCAAATATCATCGAAAATAAGATTTTTTGTTTAATGGAGAGGTGTTTTAACTGATTCATTCGGGACAACCTGTATAGTTCAATATGTCTAATATCGGCATCGGCTAGAATAAATGAATAGTTTATATGGGATTTTGAAGCTGATTTGTCTGTGTGATGTATTAAGGCAATAAAAAACGCACTTTAGTCAGTGCGTTTTATGATGAGTTAATTGGTTAACTACATATTCGGGTAGTTAGGTCCGCCACCACCTTCAGGTGTTACCCAAGTGATATTTTGGCTTGGGTCTTTAATGTCACAAGTTTTGCAGTGAATACAGTTTTGCGCATTAATCACAAACTTATTCTCAGCGCCTTCAGCGACCACTTCATAAACTCCCGCAGGGCAATAACGCTGCGCGGGTTCATTGTATTTAATTAAGTTAACAGCAATGGGGATAGACGCGTCCTTGAGTTGCAGGTGACACTTCTGATCTTCTTCATGGAAGGTATTCGATAGATAAACCGATGATAATTTATCAAAACTCAGCTTACCATCAGGCTTAGGGTACTCAATCGGGGTGAAGTCTTTAGCCAGTCCCATATCAGCATGATCTGGGGTTTCATCGCGAAGCGTTATCGGGAACTTCCCGCCAAACCAATTTTGGTCAATAAAGTTAAAAGCGCCGCCTAAGTAGGTACCGAACTTATGTAATGCAGGGCCAAAGTTGCGCGATTGAAATAGCTCTTCATGTAACCAGCTTTGCTCAATACGAGTTTGGAAACAGTCTAAATCTTTACCAGCTTCAACACCTGCTATGAGTGCTTCGCCTAAGGTTTGAGCGGCGACAATACCGCTCTTCATAGCTGTATGTGTGCCTTTGATTTTGGCGAAGTTCAATGTCCCGGCATCACAACCAATAAGCAATCCACCAGGGAAGCTCATTTTAGGTAATGAATTCAATCCACCTTTAGCGATAGCGCGAGCGCCGTAGGTTAAGCGCTCACCACCAGTTAATGTTTGCGCAATAACCGGATGTTGCTTATAACGCTGAAATTCATCGAACGGGCTGACATGTGGGTTTTTATAATTCAAATCAATAATCAAGCCGACAGCGACTTGGTTATCTTCCATGTGATAAAGGAAGCCACCACCAGAAGTCCCTTGATTTAGCGGCCAGCCACCGGTGTGAACCACTTTACCTTCTTGATGTTGTTCTGCTGGAATTTTCCAAATTTCTTTAAAGCCAAGGCCGTAATGCTGTGGTGTTTTACCATTATCGAGATGATATTTCGCGATAAGTTCTTTACCTAAATGGCCGCGACAACCCTCAGAAAATACAGTGTATTTGGCATGTAACTCCATACCTGGCATATAGCTGTCTTTTTCTTCGCCATTAGCGCCAACACCCATGTCACCAATTAATATGCCTTTCACACTGTTATCTTGATTAAACAGCACTTCACTTGCAGCAAAACCTGGGAAGATTTCAACACCTAAACCTTCAGCTTTTTCTGCTAACCAGCGTGTTAGGTTACCGACACTAATAATGTAGTTACCATCATTATGCATGGTTTTAGGCACTAAACTGTTCGACATTAATTGAGATTTGGAGTCTGAACTTAGCAGGTAAATCTCATCGTGAGTCACTTTAGTATTCAGTGGGATATCGGAATCACGCCAATCGGAGAACAATTCATCCAATACTTTAGGCTCAAAAACCGCACCAGATAATATGTGCGCTCCAACCTCAGAGCCTTTTTCAACAACACAGACAGTCATTTCTTTGTCTGCGTCTTGTGATATTTGCATTAATCGACATGCAGTAGCGAGTCCGGCAGGTCCTGCACCGACAATTACTACATCGAATTCCATAGATTCGCGTTCCATCATCTCACCTTTGATCTTCATTCCCCGGTTTATGGCGGGTTTGTTGTTATTTTTTTGTTTTACTCACCTTACCTCAAAAATGAGCTAGGTCACAGTAGCAAGTGCGATTTTGAGCTCGTGAGCTAGCTCGCAATTCTTTACAGATTTTGTACAAACCGGGACAAAATGTCATAAAAAGGTACTGATTAGAGCGAATTTAGGCCTATAATCAAAGTTGACGGTTCTCCGAGCTTTATATCCTACGTCCACAGATACGGGTATTTAGCCGTGGTAATAATGCCACCGGGGTGAGTAAAGAAATGCGCTTACCTCCCACACTTGGAAAGGTTAACATGTCCCAACTACAAGACAGTTTTGGTCGAAGATTTCACTATCTGCGGATGTCAGTCACTGACGTTTGTAATTTCAAATGTACCTATTGCCTACCTGACGGTTACAGACCTGATGGCAAGCCAAAGTTCCTCGCGCTAAATGAAATTGAAAATTTAGTGGCAGCTTTTGGTGAGGTAGGTACTCAAAAAATCCGCATTACCGGTGGTGAGCCGACCCTTAGAAAAGATTTCACCGATATCATTCGCGTTGTTGCTGATAATGACAACATTAATACCGTTGCCACAACAACCAATGGTTATCGCCTCGAAAAGCACGCTAAAGAATGGTACGACGCGGGTTTGCGCCGAATAAATGTTTCGGTTGATAGCTTAGATCCGAAAATGTTCTACCAAATCACAGGCGAAAATAAGTTTGATCAAGTGATGCGTGGTATTGATGCAGCACTTGAGGCGGGCTTTGAGCGGATTAAAATAAACGCGGTACTGCTTAAAGGCTTAAATGACAAAGATTTGCCACGTTTCTTACACTGGATTAAAAGCACGCCGATAGATTTGCGCTTTATCGAGTTGATGGAAACGGGTTTAGGCCATGATTACTTTAACGCCCATCATTTAGCGGGTCTTGATATCAAGCTAAAGCTTGAATCAGAAGGTTGGTTATATGATCTGCCGAGTGTTGATGATGGCCCTGCGCAAAACTTTAGTCACCCAGATTACCAAGGCCGTATTGGCTTGATTATGCCTTACGCTAAAAACTTTTGTGCCAGCTGTAACCGTTTGCGTGTATCAGCTAAAGGCAAACTGCATTTATGTCTGTTTACTGAAAACGGTCTCGATTTACGTGACTTATTACAACATGAATCTCAGCGAGCGGAATTAATTGAACGTCTGCACAGTCAATTAGCACAGAAAGAAGAAACTCATTACTTACATCAAGGGATCACAGGTGTGACCAAACATTTAGCCTCTATTGGTGGTTAATATAGAGCGATGTTAGGTGGCTAAGGTGTTGCAGCGTCGCTGTTAAACAGTATTCCTTTTCCATACTGAAATTAAGATCTAATAAGGCAAGTTAGCATGAGCAATTGTTTTACCCATATTAATGCCGATGGCAACGCTCACATGGTCGATGTGACTGAAAAAAATATCACCGAGCGTGAAGCACGCGCTGAAGCATTCATCGAAATGGCGCCAAGTACGCTTGAGATGATCATGAGCGGCAGTCATCACAAAGGTGATGTGTTCGCTACAGCGCGTATTGCAGGCATTCAAGCTGCGAAAAAAACCTCTGATTTAATTCCTTTATGTCACCCATTAATGTTGACTAAAGTTGAAGTGGATCTAGAAGCTCAGCCTGAGTTTAACCGTGTTCGAATTACCAGCTTGTGTAAACTTTCTGGCAAAACTGGCGTGGAAATGGAAGCATTAACTGCCGCTTCAACAGCAGCACTTACCATTTATGACATGTGTAAAGCGGTTCAAAAAGACATGATTATCTCCCAAGTACGTTTACTCGAAAAACGTGGCGGCAAGTCAGGTCATTTTCAAGCTGAAGATTAATCAGTTTGGTGCGATTGTTGGTAGCAAGAATCGCTGACAATCAGTAAAACGTTATTTGTTAGACCCAATCAATACGAGACATCGACATGATCCAAGTTCTATTTTTTGCACAAGTTAGAGAGTTACTCGGTACCGCTAAAGTTGAAGTTGCCGCTGAAGGTATTACTAATACTGAGCAGCTACGTGAAGCATTAGCCGCTAAAGATGATAAGTGGGCAAAAGTATTGTCATCAGACAAATTACTGGTAGCGGTTAATCAAACGATGAGTGCATGGGATGCGGCTGTTGTTGATGGTGATGAAGTTGCCTTTTTCCCACCAGTAACAGGTGGTTAATATGACCGTTAGTTCTGAAAAAAATCCTAGGCAAGTTGTGAGCGTGCAAACCGCTGACTTCAATGTTGCTGATGAATACAATGCGATTGCAAATGATAACAGTGATGGCGCAGTAGTAACATTTGCAGGGAAAGTACGTGATTTCAATGATGGCAGCGCTGTTACTGATCTTACTTTAGAACATTACCCAGGAATGACAGAAGCTGTATTAGTGCAATTAGCTGAACAAGCTTATGAACGCTGGCCATTAAATTATGTCACGATTATTCATCGTGTTGGACGCATGGAACTGGGCGAACAAATCGTATTTATCGGCGTTACTAGCATGCATCGCAAAGCGGCATTTGCAGCGTGTGAATTCCTTATCGATTTCTTAAAAACCAAAGCACCTTTTTGGAAACTTGAAGCTGGCGAAGAAGGCAATAACTGGGTCGAAGCGCGTGATTCAGATGAACAGGCTGCGTCAATGTGGAACGAAACCAAATAGCAAAGGATGCTTACCAATGACATTTAGCCGTCGAGTTGCATTAAAGGTTCAAAGTCTTTTACTTGCGAGTTTGCTAGGACTTTCTTCTTTGTTTTCGCTTTCTGCATTGGCGGCTAAACCGCCAGCCATTGCAGCTGCGGCTAATGTTAAGTTTGCCTTAGATGAAATTGTGGCAAACTTTACTGCGGAAACGGGCTTAGCGTTACGCGTTTCATATGGGTCTTCTGGCAATTTTGTCGCTCAGATCCAGCATGGTGCACCGTTTGAAATGCTATTAAGCGCCGATGAGTTTTATGTACAACAGCTTCATAAGGCAGGTAAAACCGATTCAGATGGTGATATCTACGCCATTGGTAAGTTGGCTCTAGTGGCGCCAAATAATTCCAAATTAGCATTAGATCCCCAATTAACAGGTCTGAGTCAGGCAGTCTCCCAAGGCGAGATAAAGCGTTTTGTTATTGCTAATCCCGCTCATGCTCCATATGGTGAGCGCGCTCAAGCGTTACTTGAGAGCAAAGATTTATGGTCTGCGCTGCAACCTAAGATCATTATGGGCGAGAATGTTTCCCAAGCCGCTCAGTTTGCTTTAAGTGGTTCAGCACAAGGTGGCATCGTGGCATTGTCGCTAGCATCAGCACCGCAGTTTACCAAAATGGGCCGCTACATAGAGATCCCCCAGTCATTATATCAACCCATTAATCAACGTATGGTGCTGACTCCGCGAGCGGGGGATACCACTCAACATTTTTATCAGTACATGCAGTCAACAGCTGCTCAGCAAGTTCTAGAGAATTATGGTTTTGGCTTTCCAGCCAACGTCAGCGATAAACATCATTTACACCAGCCTAAACTTCGTGCACCAAGACCAAGACAGCAAGTGGCGGAGCAGTAATTTATGGATTGGCAGTCGTTGTGGTTATCTGCAAAATTAAGTTCTGTAACCGTACTAATTCTGATCCCAATGGCCATTTTTGTCGGTCGCTTTCTGGCGTACAAACAATTTCGTGGTAAATCGTGGGTAGAAGCACTGATTATGGTGCCATTAGTGTTGCCACCGACGGTGATTGGTTATTACTTGCTTGTCGGTTTAGGTAGTCAAAGTCTTATTGGACAATGGGTCGAGCAGTTTACTGGCGCCCAGTTAGTGTTTAATTTTTCAGGCTTAGTGATTGCCTCTATTCTGGTTAATATCCCTTTTGCTGTGCAGCCGATTCAGCGCGCCTTTGAAACCATACCCCATGATATTCCTGATGCAGCAGCATGTTGTGGCATGAGCTGGTGGCGTATTTTCATTAAAATTGAACTACCTATGATATGGCCTGGAATATTGACCGCTGTGGTGTTGTGTTTTTCACATGTTTTAGGTGAGTTTGGCGTGGTGTTAATGCTTGGTGGCAATATTGCTGGCGAAACTAAAACCATCTCGATTGCTATTTATGACAGTGTGCAAGCGTTTGACTTTGAAGCGGCGGGTACGATGTCGTTAGTACTCTTGGTATTTGCTGTGAGTGTATTGGCAATAACGACAAGTTTATCAAGACGTTTAGGGGGGCAGCATGCCAACCCGCAACGTTGATTTAGAGACTCATTTATACTGCCAAATTGAGCAAGTATCACCCATCCCATTAATTGCTAACTTTAGCTGTAAAGCGGGCGAAGTTCTGGCGGTTGTTGGACCTTCTGGTGGCGGTAAAACCACTTTGTTACGCATGATTGCAGGCTTAAGTGTACCTGAGAAAGGCCGGATTCAGTGTGGCGAGCAGCAATGGTTTGATGACGAGCTGCGGATTAAGTTATCCCCTCAACAACGTCACATTGGTTATGTCCCACAACACTTTGGTTTATTTCCGCATCTTACCGCGCTAGAAAATGTGATATCTGGCTTGGACCACATTCCTAAAAGTGAACGCAAAGCAAGGGCTCTAGACTGGCTTGAGCGAGTTAACTTACATGGGCTACCTGCTAGGTTGCCTGCACAGTTATCTGGCGGTCAGCGTCAACGTGTGGCTTTAGCAAGGGCATTAGCACGAGAGCCTTCGGTATTATTGCTCGATGAACCGTTTTCTGCGGTGGATAGAGAAACCCGTGAACGTTTATACATTGAGTTAGCCAGATTAAAATCACAGTTATCAATTCCTGTGGTCATGGTGACCCATGATATGAACGAAGCTTTGTTATTGGCCGATAAAATGATCCTAATCAGCCAAGGTAACATGCTGCAGCAGGGCGAACCTTTTGAGGTATTGTCTCATCCTCGTAATGAAACCGTGGCTAGGCAGATGGGACTTAGAAACATTTTCAATGCCGAGGTCAGTGGCCGAGATGCAGAGGCAAACATCACATGGCTTAAAATGGGCGAGCAAATCATTGCCAGTGACAGTGCACCTGAATTGGCAATTGGTCAGCAAGTGCGTTGGGTGATCCCAAACCAAGGCATTCGATTTAATGCGATTTCCAGTGGCCGTTTGTGTCGTAGTATCAATAAACTCGATATTGTTATCGAGTCAATGCTAGTCATGGGTGAGTCTGTGCGTGTGAAAGCGCGAATGGCGGATGTGGACGAGGTGTTCAATATGGATATTCCTTCGCATTTGGCTGAAAAACTCTCATTAAAAACCGGATTGGCAACAACGATTGCACTGAAATCTGAGCAAGTCCATATTCTAGAATCATGATCAATTATTAATCTTACAATGCTTGGGTCTTTTGCTGGGCTTAGGTAAAGTAACACTACTCCAATTCTCATTATGAGGCTTTCATGTTCCGTATCGTTCTGTCGTTGTTAGTCGTATTTCCATCAATGGTAATGGCTACCCCGACTATGCATACCTTGCTCTCAGAGGGTGAATACGTCCAACCACTTGTCGTGGTTGAACAAATTGAAACTGAATATAGCGGTGTCGTTTCATCGTTCGATATGGATGTTGAAAATGGTCAACTCATTTATGAAATAGACTTACTCAATCTAGATGACAGTGAAATTACCGAATTCTCATTTGATGCAAGTGACGGCAGCTTAATCACCAAAAAATTATCCGCTTTTGAAGCCGATGATTTAGACCAAGTTAAAGCCGCACGAGTACTCATCAAGCAAAAAATGACTTTTACTGAGCTCGTCACAATGGCGCAAAAAGGTCAAACGGGATATTTAATCGAAGCTGAGTTAGACCATGACTTAGCCATCAGCTATCTAGAATTAAAATTACTCAATGTTTCAAGCAAGCATACGATTGCTTTTGATATTGAAGAATTACGTCCGCTGCCATTACTGCAGTGGGACTAATATGACTTGGCAATTAGCACCTTTACAGTCAAACGCTGTAGAACTAAGGAATAGCACTATGCGAGTATTAATCGTTGAAGACGATGCAACCACACTACAATACGTTGCTGAAGGTTTTACCGCACAGCAATATCAAGTTGATACTGCGACCAATGGCCATGATGGCTTACACCAAGCAAAGCATAATCAATATGACATTATCATTTTAGATCGTATGTTACCTCAGTTAGACGGCCTAACCTTGCTGACTGCACTGCGCAATAATGGTAACCAAACACCTGTGTTAATCCTTTCTGCGCTCAGTCATGTCGACGAGCGAGTGAAAGGATTACGTGCTGGTGGCGATGATTACATGACCAAGCCGTTTGCTTTTGCTGAGTTGCAAGTGCGCGCAGAAAAGCTGATTCAACGTAATGCGCCAGCTGCGGCAAATACCGATCTTGAAGTCGGCAACTTAAAAATGGAATTGCTGACCCGCAAAGTCACATTAGATGAGCATGAATTAATGCTACAGCCTAAAGAGTTTCAATTGCTGAAATATCTAATGGAGCATCCAAATCAAGTCATTAGCCGTACATTATTGTTTGAAGCAGTGTGGGATTATCACTTCGACCCGCGCACCAATGTGATTGATGTGCATATTGCAAAACTGCGTCGTAAATTTGAAGAGCTAGGCCACCCAGAGATCATTGAAACTGTTCGAGGGGCTGGATATCGCCTTTGCAAAGGGAATTAAACCCTACCAAAGCAGTGCTTGGCGGATAACGCTAATTTTCTCGACCTTGGTTACCTTGTTGATTGTGATGTTGGTATTTGGTTTATACCGTCAACTCGTTATTGAGCAAGAAAATCAGGTTGAGCAACATCTTGCCACTGAAATGCAGCGTTATCAGCAATTGGCATTAACGGTTGATCGCCGCAGTTTTGCTGCGCAAATTCGCGCAGCAGATCCTAAAACAGCCTTGATTGCTTGGCGAAACAGCGTTGATATGGTTGGGGCACTGAGTTTTGTGCCTGACAACATGCCTTTATTGCCAAAAACCCGCGAATTTCCTATTTTAACCGGTGGCCCAGATAAGCTTCATATTCTCACCGGTGGCATTGTGATGACCCATTATGGGCCGGTGCTTATAGCGACTCGTACTGATAATTTAGCCGCATTAATTGATAAATTTATCAATGCTGCATTTTGGGCGGTGGCATTCACGTTAGGGATTACCTTAGCGGTTGGTTTTGTGTTCTCTAAAGCGATTTTAAGACGCTTGGTGCAATACAATTTATTGTGTAAAAAGATTGAGCAAGGTGAGTACAACACCCGTTTGCCTGTGAGTCATAATCAAGACGAATTTGATATGCTTGCTGGTCAGTTTAATCGGGTACTTGATACCTTAGAACATAACTTAATGTCTGTTCGTGGGGTGACAGATAATATTGCCCATGACTTAAGAACGCCTTTGTCTCACTTACGCATTGGTATTGAGCAATTACCCAGTAAACCGACAGAGCATGTGCCAGAATTGACCGCCATGTTGCTAGAAGAACTGGACCATTGTTTAGCGACTTTTGATGCCATGTTATCTCTCACTCGAATAGAAGAAGGTCAGCAAACCTTAGATATGCAGCCTGTGAGTCTACAACTTTTATGTGAAGACTTATTTGAAATGGCTGAAGTGGTTGCTGAGTCGAAACAACAAACTTTGACCTTGTCAGCAGACAAAGATGTGACAATCTCTGGCGATAAATACCTATTGTTCCAAGCCTTGTTTAACTTAGTTGATAATGCGATTAAATATGCCCCTGAAGATGCCACTATTGAGATAGTGCAAAAAGGCAGAAAGATCCAAATTATTGATAATGGCCCAGGTATTAGTGATGAAGATAAAGAAAGGGTATTTGATCGTTTAGTCCGATTAGACCCTAGCCGACATCACAAAGGCACGGGGTTGGGCTTATCAATGGTGAAAGCGATTTTATCCCGTCATCATGCTAAAATTGAGCTTAAGGATAATCATCCAGGGCTGATTGTCGACATTCGATTCTAGTCCTGTTTAGGTATATTCCTAGCTCATGTTAATCATTGGTAAAAGCCGATATATCAGGCTTGTACCAGTGATTTTTAGCACGCTTATTTCAGAGCTCTTATTCCAAAACGCTTATTTCAGAACTCTTAGTTCAGGAATTTAGTTCAGAGCTTGTATTTCAGTACTCTCATTAGAATCGAGACTATGTATCAAATTTTAGAACAACACCCAGACTTTATTGTTATCAATAAGTCTCCTAAGGTTCATTTTCATAGCCAAGATGGCACTGCAGGTGTTGTTGCGCAAGTTGAAGCAGATTTAGGTATTAAGCTGTTTGCGGTACACCGTTTAGATACTCCGACTTCTGGGTTACTTATATTAGCTAAAACCCCACAGGCAGCGGCAGAGTTTACTGAATTGTTCAGTGAGCATAAAATTCAAAAGTTTTATCTGGCTATTGCCAAAGGAAAGCCTAAAAAGAAGCAAGGTGGGATTATAGGCGACATGGCCAAATCTCGACGCAGCATGTATAAACTGCTGCGCACTAGGACCAATCCTGCAATAACCCAGTTTTTCTCTCAATCTATTGGTGATGGCTTAAGATTATATTTGCTCAAACCATTAAGTGGGAAAACTCACCAATTACGTGTCGCGTTAAGCAGTATCGGTGTGCCGATCTTGGGGGATGAACTATATGGAGGCGAAGTGGCAGACCGTTGTTACTTGCATGCCATGGCATTGGACTTTGAGTATCAAGATAAACGATATCAGTTTATACAACTTCCTGAGATAGGGGATGTGTTTCAAGCACCATCAGTCACCGACATTTTACAACAAGACTGGCAAGCGCCAGAAATGCTTGCTTGGCCTAAGCATACTTAAGCGTAGGTCATTCTATTTTATTTAGAACTTATCGTTTAGGGTTGGATTAGCACTTTTAATGCAGTTACGGCCACTGGCTTTAGCTTCATACATGGCTTTATCTGCTAATTGAAGTAACGCTTCAGCAGGTAAGCTCTCATTAATCGTCGAAAAACCAATACTGGCTTCAATGGCAATGGGTGTTCCTTGCCACTCAAAGTTCACTTTCGCTAAGGCCTGTTGTAGTTTTTTCGCCACACAAAGAGCTTGTTGCTCCGACGTCAGCGGTAAGATGAGAACAAACTCTTCACCACCATAACGGCATAAATAGTCTATTTCTCGGGTGATACTATTCAGTTGCTTAGCAGCAACTTTAAGCACCTCATCGCCTGCAGTGTGGCCATGGACATCGTTGATTTGTTTAAAATGGTCTAAATCAATCAAAATCACACTGTAGCTGACCTTGTCGCGTAGCCATCGAGCATGTTCTAGGGTTAACTTGCTTTGTAGTGCATTTCGATTCCAAAGCCCAGTTAATGTATCTTTATTCGCTAGGGTCATTATTTTCACCACAAGACGATTAATGGTGTTTCCTATGATGAGGATATTAACTAATAAAATTAATACGATATAGACCCATAAAATAGGCACTGATTCCTCAGTGTTAAACGCCGCGTAGGTAGCGACCTTTTCGGGATAAAGTATCAAAATACATGCCCTGGCTAAGAACATAATGCCAATGATTAAAATCGGAATAACTAACCAGTAAGTGGCGAAAGCAGTAAAATTCTTCTTAAAGGCGACATAATGATCTTTTGCTAGCATAAAGAAACAAACAGCGGCAGCTAAAGATAAAATAATCATTAAATATGCCGAGCTACTGTTTTGTGGTTTGGCGAGTAACATGCTGCCGATGGAAACAAGAACTAATGTAATATCAAATTGGTGGCTAGATTTTAAATGATAAAGTCGCTGCGCGCCCCAGCGTAAAAAGCAAAAACCTACTAATATAATATTGTCAGCTACTAGCCAATGCAGGTAACTTGGTTCATGGGTACGTTGAGTATAAAGCAACATGCCTAGTAACACGCAGAAGTTGGCTAACGCAAAACGCCAGCTAGCACTGGGTGCGACTCGCATAGGAATAACCATGACAGTCCATGCGATTGTTCCTGCGAAACATAAGATACAAATCACTTGAATTAGAATGAGGCTGCTACTAGTTTCTATCATTGAACCTGCACTAAATGATTAAAAATTGAGGATAAGTTGATTGTGTTGAATATCATAATAATATTTGATCTGTTTCACAAATTGTTGCAATTATGAACATTTTGGTTGATTAATTTTTACAATTTTAAAGGGAAAGAAATAATTATGGATACAAATAAACTGCTGC
The DNA here is from genome assembly GCF_041468785.1 of Shewanella sp. 10N.286.52.E4. Taxonomy (NCBI): domain Bacteria; kingdom Pseudomonadati; phylum Pseudomonadota; class Gammaproteobacteria; order Alteromonadales; family Shewanellaceae; genus Shewanella; species Shewanella sp. 10N.286.52.E4. Next base: position 32,815 of record NZ_JBFRJJ010000015.1, on the reverse strand, counting down.
TAATTGTCATTGCAATCTTACTACCGCCGGTGGCTGTGTTTTTGAAAAAAGGCATGGGAAAAGATTTACTGATTAATATTATTCTCTGTTTATTGTTCTTTGTTCCTGGCTTGATCCATGCCATTTGGGTGGTGATACAAGATTAACCTGCTGGGTTTATTGAACGATGAGAATACCAATTCTGATAATATTTGGAATTGGTATTTTTGTATTTAGGGTTGTAGAATCGCACTCCGATTTATATCGCTTGTATCGAATATGTGCTTTATAGCAAAGCTGTTGTTTCAGAGAGTTTAAGGTGAAATTAGTATGAATAGACGTAAAAAGATTAACCAAACGCTCAAAGGGAAAGCGAAAAAAGCCAATGCGAAAAAAGCAGGTAGTAATAAACCTAAGTATGTTTCTAAAGCTGAGCGAGAATTAGTACAACAGACTGAGCAACAAGAGGCGAGTCAATTGGCTGTATTGAGCGACGACAATCAAGAAGTTACAGCAGAGCAAGTCGGTTAATTGATATCACTTAACATCGCCAAGGTGGTATCAAGCTATTAGCTTTGTTGATGATCACGCCTAAATAACTCCCACTGCTCAATCACTTCACCATCAGGCAGAGTGCAAAGCGACACATCGCCATTAATGTGCTTAATGGTTTCTAAGGTGCCATCTTTATCTATGCAATAATCAGCTGCAGGGTTACTCATGTGTAGCGGCTTGATTTCATCGCCTGAACAGGCGCTTAAACCACTGAGTATTACGACGCATGATAACAGCTTACAATTACTGAGCTTACGAGTGGGTGTTCGAGCAAATAGCGCAGTAAACGGGTACCACAGATAAATGCGGGCTAACTTGTTAGTGCAGTATGCAATATTGGCTATAGTTAATTGTTCGAACATAGTAGATCCCTATGACAGATTTCTATGAATGAGCGTTATAAAAGAGCTGATAATTAAGCCGTTTTCTTTTATCAACTATAGCCAAGATTGTGACTTTTAGTAAAACTTTGATTGTTAATGCTTGCTGATTAAGAACCTTATACAGGTGCCGAGCACACAGAGCAGTTAGCTTGCTTCGGTAGTTTCATTTCACGAAACTCCATCGTCATCGCATCTATCATTAAAATACGACCATTTAAGCCTTGGCCCATTTGGCTGATGGCCTTAATGGCTTCAGTCGCCTGAATACAACCTACTAAACCAACAACTGGCGCTAAGATACCGGACTCGACACAGGTTAATTGTTGTTCGCCAAACAAGCTGCTGTAACAATGGTAGCAAGGCGAAGATGACTGATAATCAAATACCGTTACCGTGCCTTCCATACGTATTGCAGCAGCTGAGATAAAGCTGGTTTTATGCTTAAAACAGCTTTGATTAAGTTGTTCTCTGACTTGAACATTATCAGTGCAGTCTAGTACTAACATATGCTCAGATACCAAGTGTTCAATACGCGCTTCATCAAGAAATTCGTTGATAGTATTGATGGTAATTAATGGGTTTAATTGCGCCAATGTCTGCTTGGCAGAGTCCACTTTGGCTTGACCAATATTTTCATCGTAGTGCAATACTTGGCGCTGTAAATTAGATAATTCAACCGTATCAAAATCAACAAGGGTCATTTCACCCACACCGGCCACAGCTAAATATTGGGTTACAGTACAACCTAGGCCACCTGCGCCAATCACTAATACTTTTGCTTGCTTGAGTTTTTCTTGGCCTTCAATATCCATAGCTTTAATGGATATTTGGCGGCTATAACGCAGCATTTCATTGTCTGACAAAATGTCCAAATCATCAGCTGCGTTTAGGGATAAATCACTCATTAAACTTCCTTAGCAATTAACACAATACGCTGTTGAATGGTTCAACATTAACTTGAGCGCCAGAGGCAATATCGCCTTGTTCTTGCTCTAAGTTAATAAAGCAGTTAGCTAAACTCATCGAGGTAAGCATGCCTGAGCCTTGACCGCCAGTGGTTGATACGACGAGTTCACCGTTGTCATCACGGCTCAAAATACCGCGTTGATATTCTGCTCGGCCTGGTTGTTTGCGAATGGCACTCGTTAGGGTCGCTTTAACGATTAATGGCTCTTTCACCGCTAAGCCTTGCATCTTATTGACGATTGGCCAAACAAGTTTGTAGAAGGTCACCATTGATGAAACAGGGTTACCTGGTAAGCCGCAAAAAACGGCCTTGCCTAATTTACCGAACGCAAATGGCTTACCGGGTTTAATCGCTAAGCGCCAGAAGGTAATTTCACCTTCCTCAGAGAGAATTTGCTTAGTGTAATCAGCATCACCAACAGAAACGCCGCCAGAGGTCAGCACCATATCCGCTTTTTTCGCTGCCTCTCTAAACGCACCGCGAATCGCTTCTTTGTCATCTTCGATAACGCCTAAATCAATCCATTCAACATTCGCTTGGGTGAGTAGGCCTTTAATCGAGTAGCGATTAGAATCGTAAATCTGCCCAGGAGCAAGCTCGCTTCCTACTGGTCGCAGTTCATCTCCTGTTGAAAAGAAAGCGACTTTAAGACGGGCTTTTACTCTTATTTGGCTGATGCCGATTGTAGCTAATACGCCCATTTCTGCCGCGCGAATTTGAGTGCCACTTTTGAGTACATTGGTGCCAGCGGTAAGTTCTTCACCACAGTAGCGAATGCTATTGCCTTTGGCATTTGGGTGTTCAATGGTGATCTTGTCACCGTCAGCAGAGGTTTTCTCCTGCATCTGTACCGTGTCATAACCTGCAGGAACTGGCGCACCAGTCATAATCCGAATGCAGCTGTTGGCTGGGATCTTGCCTTTGTAAGGGTGTCCTGCAAATGAGGTTCCGACCAAGGTTAACGTGGTTGCTGTTTCACCTGTCAGTTCATCGAACTTAAAGGCATAACCGTCCATTGATGAGTTATCGAAAGGAGGGAGGTCGATACAAGATGCCAAGTCTTCAGATAAAATACGGCCAACAGCCTCATTTAAGCTAACCATTTCGCTTTGTTCAATAACACTTACTTGATCAAGTAAAGCATTAATGGCGTCAGTTGGGTGCATTAAACCAGGCTGTGCACAGGCATCAGATTTTGTTGACATCGTAGCTCCTCGCATGACATTTGCCATGTTGTGGTTTATCTAAGGCTGGCTTAGATAATAAGATTCATTTTTGATACCGCATTATGCCATGATAGCGGCAGATAACTATGATCAGACCGAAGGTTTTTATATCTATGACCAGTAAAAGTGGCGCAATAATTAATAATGCCATTATTTCCGAAAAGGTTTCCGAAAAGGTTTCCGCAGAGGTTCCTGTCATCAAGCCTGTATCGAAAAAGAACGACTGGTTTCTTTATATGGTGAAATGCCATAACGGCCATTTATATACAGGCATTACCACAGATGTTAAAAGACGTTTTGCTGAGCATCAGGCTGGTGGCACAAAAGGAGCCAAATACCTTAAAGGCAAAGGGCCATTAACTCTGGTCTATCAAGAAAGTGTCGCAGACAGAAGCTTAGCGACAAAACGTGAGTTAGCGGTTAAAAAGCTCACTCGGGCTAAAAAACTCGCCTTGATCGCAGATTATCAAACGGATTAATTAACCTGTGAAGCTAAAGCCAATAAAAAGCCACCTTAAAGATTATCTTCAGGTGGCTTTTTAGTCATTTGGTCTTGTTTAGTTAATTATCGTGAACGTAGCACAGGGTATTTCATATATTGATTATCGTAATAAGGGCTTCTTTCATAAAACCAGCGCAGTCTTGCTTTTGAATCATTAGCAAAGCTTTCATCTTCTAATGCTGTTTTAAACTCTGCCGCTAAGGCTTCATCTTCTGCTAACATTTTTGCTGCGAGTGGCTCTACAGCATAATCTTCGATGTACTCAGTCCGAGTGAAGATGCTATTGAAAAAGCCCCATTGGAAAAACGAATCGGCAGATTGTGGTTCAAGTAATAAAATTGCTAAATCACCTAATGGTTGATTGGTTGCAATTTGAATCGTGCCAATAGGTAATGTTGTTTCAATATTCACTTTGTTGCTGGTGGCTTTGACGCGTTGTCTGCCTTCATAATCTTTTTGATTAAATGTCGGCTCTGCAAATTGATACTGGCTTAGTTTGAGCGTTTTAGCTTCAGTCAGTGGCGTCATTCTGACGCCATGAATCGATAGGCGCTCAATCACTTGGTGCCACTGGGCAGGTACATAATAGTATTTAGGGCGTTGAGTCATAACATTCGCTTCGGTATTACCCATGACTGGTAAGTTAGGGTAAAGCTTAGGTTGCCCATTCCAGCGCACGACCTCTGTGCCACTAATTTCACTGGTTTCAAGCGAATAACCAATGCCTTTGAAATCCCAACCGGGCTGCTCAACTGTATTCCAGGTTAATGGGATCTGTTGTCGGCGTTGGTACTTATCTTCATAAATCGCCGCTTTTAATTTTGTGCCATGCTTTGCCACCGTTTTAAGGGTTTGCTCTAACATGACGTATGTGCCTAGTACTCTTTGTTTAAAAGGTTTTAAGCTGTGGTTTTCAATTAAAATGGTGGGTAAGTGGCGTGCATCGCCATAACCATTTGAAAATCGAGGACTTGGATTCCAATAAGATAAGCCTTTTGACAAGTCAGTATTGTCTAACGCGAACACTAAAGGCCCAGGGACATGGCCATTATCTGTCAGTGCAGATTCAACTTCTGGGCGGTAATATTTTTCTAACCATTCAAAGCTTGCAGGGCTGTAGCCTTGTTTTACGTTATAGCCAAAGGTGACATCGTACTGATAATCAATACCGTCAGTGACATGAACATCAATATATAAGTCAGGTTGCCACACATTGATGGCACGGATCATATGCTGTAATTCTAGCGTATCTAGTTTGGCGTAATCACGGTTTAAATTTAGGTTTCTAGCATTGGTGCGCCAACCCATATCGACAGGGCCACGCTGGTTTACACGGTTGTACTCATCACTTCGCTCATGGGCGTCGACGCTTAAAATTGGAACAAATAACAGGTTCACTCTATCAAGCAAAGCTTGCTTATCGCCTTGAGTCATATCCCGTAACAGCATCATCCCCGCATCTTTTCCGTCAATTTCACCAGAGTGAATACCAGCTTGAACTAAAATGGTGGGCTTATTGCTTTCTGAGAGAACCTCGGGTGTTGCCGCTCCTGATTCTGATGCCACGACCATCCAAATATCACGACCTTGAGGGCTTTTACCAATCGAGACTTGTGATAACAAATCACTACTATCAACAAGTTTATTTAGCCATTGATGGGTGGCTTCGTAATCAGGACTATGTGCTAAACCATTTTGCTCAAATGGCGTTGACCAAGGTGATGAGGCATCTAAAATGATCGCTTCACTTCGCCCTTGCCACGGTTGAATAGGCGGTAAAATCTCATCATTGATAAATGGGTGGGAAGCTAAACTGGGTGATTCTGTTAAGGCTTGCTCTGAGGTTTCGGCCATACTAGAAAAAGAAAATAGCGAATTGATCATTAAACTGGCAAGTATGGCGCGGCGCATAGATATCCCTATGTGTGAGCAAATAGAATGTCGTTTTATATTAAATCAAATAGGAAGTGAGACAAGGGCTTAGCGAGAGGTAATTGATAATATTACTGTTTAAAATGTAACAATTTTGAACAAAGGGATAAAATAAAAAAGCCTCAATGTCACTTGAGGCTTTGTGTTGGCGCAATCATATATTGACGCGTATTACAGCATCAGTGTGCTAGCTATTAGGCCCAGCGGCTTTGATTGCATCCGATACCTGATATTTAGCAAAGTTCGCTGTGAACTCTTCGGCTAATTGCTGGGCGTATTTTGCGTACTCATTTTTGTCAGCCCAAGTATTTACTGGGTTGAGCAATTGAGTATCAACGCCTGAAACCGCTACAGGTACAGCGAGGTTCAGTTTATCAATATACTGAGTTTCAACATCTTTTAGCTCGCCACTGACAATCGCATCAACAATTGCACGAGTGGTTGGAATATCAAAACGTTTACCAACGCCGTGAGGGCCGCCAGTCCAACCAGTATTTACTAGGTAAACACGACTACCAAATGACTCAATACGCTTCATTAATAGTTCTGCGTACACACCAGCAGGGCGCGGGAAGAAAGGCGCACCAAAGCAGGTTGAGAACGTTGATTGAATTGCTGAAGTTGAGCCCATTTCAGTAGAGCCCACTTTTGCAGTGTAACCCGACAAGAAGTGATAAGCCGCTTGCTCTTTAGTTAACACTGACACTGGTGGTAATACACCAGAGACATCACAAGTTAAAAACACCACTGAGTTGGGTTCAGCACCACGGTTTTCTTCTTTACGCTGAGCAATATGCTCTAACGGGTAAGCTGCGCGGCTATTCTCTGTTAATGTTGTATTCGTATAATCAGGCACTCGTTGTTCATCTAACATGACATTTTCAAGTACCGTACCAAAGCGAATCGCATCCCAAATCACCGGTTCGTTCTTCTGGCTTAAGTCGATACATTTTGCATAACAGCCGCCTTCGATATTGAATACACCGCCGGGAGCCCAACCATGCTCATCATCGCCAATAAGAAAACGTTTTGGATCAGCAGATAAGGTAGTTTTACCTGTACCTGATAAACCAAAGAATAATGTGGTATCACCATCATGACCGACATTGGCAGAGCAATGCATAGGAAGCACGCCCTTAGCTGGCAATAAGAAGTTTTGTACCGAGAACATCGACTTTTTCATTTCGCCGGCATACTTAAGTCCAGCTAGAAGGACTTTTTTGTCGGCAAAATTGATCATCACAACCGCATCAGAATGAGTGCCATCGCGGGCAGGGTCACAAACAAATTCAGGCGCATTCATTATTTGCCAAACGTCTTTATCGCCTCGGTTAAACTGCTCTGGAGTGATAAATAAGTTACGCGCAAAAACTTGATGCCATGCATATTCTGTGGTGACTCGAACGGGAAGGTAGTGCGCATCGTCAGCACCTACTTCTAGCTCAGATACGAATATGTCTTTCTCAGATAGATAAGCTTCAACGCGGCCCCAAAGTGCATCAAAAGTATCTGCAGCAATACCTTTGTTGACTGAGCCCCAATCAATATCATCTTGAGTATTGGCTTCTTGAACAATAAAACGATCATTAGGGGAACGACCAGTACGTTCGCCTGTTTTTGCTACTAATGCGCCATTGGCGGTTAACTGCCCTTCATTACGTTGTAAAGCAAGTTCAATTAACTCAGCGCTAGTAAGGTTGAAGTGTACGCTATTTGTTCCATCTGTCATCGGGTGCTTCTCCGTTGTAAATAGGTCGTTTATCGGTCTATATTGCCGATTTATAGTTGGGATGACTTACGTTCTCGCTTGCTTATGCTAAAACTAATTTAGCAAAGCCATTGTAACGTAATAAACAAAACAGGTAACCAACAGTTTGGTAACTTTTTTGTAATTTGAGCTGGTTTTTTAGTTTTAAGATAGATTTTTTACATAAAAAAAGCGCCTAAGGCGCTTTTTTTTGAAAGTTGTTATGTAGGTTTGATCAGTTGCTACTGTTTCCAGCATCTAAGTTACCCGCATAAATTGCAGCAATATCGATGCTGTCGAAGGTATACATTTGCGGGCAATATTCACAGCCCATTTCGATTTTACCTTCTTCAGCTAGAATTTCTTCCACTTCAGTTTGCTCAATCGTAGCGAGTGCTTTAGCGCTTCGCTCTCTTGAGCAAGTACATTTAAAGCTAACGTCTACAGGATCAAACAGACGCACATCTTCTTGATGATAAAGACGATGTAAAATGTCTTCAGCCTCTAACGTAAATAGCTCTTCTTGCTTAATGGTCTCAGTGAGCGCCAATAAGTGGTTGAAGTCTTCGTTTTCTTCAGTTTGAGTGGGTAACACTTGTAGCAACATACCCGCAGCTTGCTTACCATCAGCGAATAATGAAATGCGTGTTGGCAATTGCTCTGATTGGTTAAAGTACTCTTCTAAACAAGCGGCAAGATTATCGTGATCTAATGACACAATACCTTGGTAACGCTCGCCTTCATCAGGCGTCAGGGTAATCACCATCACACCTTTACCGAACAAATCACTTAAAGAGGCTTCATCAGAAAACTCACCATTCCAGCGAGCAACACCACGAAGAGCTTGCAAGTTAGTGCCATTAATCACAGCAACAGAAACAGGCCCATCACCTTGCAATTGCACACTGATGTCGCCAGTGAACTTGATGGTGGCAGTCAATAATGATGTTGCAGCCATAAGCTGTCCCATTATCAGTTGGAGTGCCTTTGGGTATTCATGTGCTGATAGGATTTCTTGATAACTTTTTTCAAGTTGAACCATTTCACCACGAACATCGGCATTATCAAATAAGTAGCGATGTAATATATCTTTGCTCATGTTTTATCTCGTTTGTTGTACTTTAACTATCGTTATAGATCTTTAAAGCGAATAAGTTGGCGACGTTGTTTTTTATCCGGCTTATTTTCTGGAGCGGGATTGTTCAATATATTCAAACGTCTGGCTTCGGCATTAAACGCTCTTTTGCTAATGCTCTCAGCTGTTTCTTCGTATAGCGTTTGCGCTACAGCAGCCCCTTGTCGGTGTTCCGACAACTGAGCAATAATTATTTCCCTATCATCATGGCCTTGACGTAAACGTATCTTGGCACCCACTTCAGCTTGTTTGCTGGATTTAGCGCGTTGACCGTTATAGTGCACTTTTCCGCCATTGATCATCTCTTTTGCTAATGAGCGTGTTTTATAAAAACGCGCCGCCCATAACCATTTGTCGAGTCGAACAGTCACTGTTTTAGATGGAGCTTGGCTCATCTAACACCCCCAAAAGTGGTACGAGTTCACACCGTTGACATTTTTAACGTGTAAAATGCAGGCGAGAGCCCAATATCGTGGCGTTTCTCACAGCCTTTTTAGGCGCGCAAATGTAGCATATTCGGTGCAATTTCGCCAATCCATATGCTATGGGCTTGTTGCAATAAGCTGGCTGGGTTAGCATGATGCAGTATTTCCTAAATTAACAGAATTAGAACAGCGACCTGCTAGAGGGTCAAAGCCGAATATGGATGTATTAGATAAAATTATAACTAAGGCTGCGGGAATCCCCCAAAAGCCATTAAGCACAGCTGTATTCTGGTTAGGATTAGTGATTGTGCTATTACTGACAGCGCAGATTACCTGGAAGCTAATGCCAGTAAATTCTCAGGCAGTTGCATGGCAACCTTCGCCAACTTCGGTAGCAAGCGCTAAACGGGTTGAGCTAAGTAGTGTCCAGCGATTGGCATTATTTGGCGAAAAAGACGCCAATGCAAATGGCCGCCCTAATAAACCTGCTCCAGTTGAACAAATTACTGATGCACCTAAAACTAACCTTTCTATTTTATTGACGGGGGTGGTGGCTTCTACTTCTGATACCAACGGTCTTGCTGTCATTGAATCAAAAGGTAATCAAGAAACTTACGGCTTAGGTGACAAAATTAAAGGCACTTCTGCTTCGCTGAAAGAAGTGTATGCCGACCGTATCATCATTACTAATGCTGGCCGTTATGAGACATTAATGTTGGATGGTTTAAATTATACCACCCAAAGCCAAGCTAACCAGTCATTACAGCAAGCCAAAAAAGACCGTCAAGTACAGCGTGACGATCGTCGTCAAAATGCCGAAGTTGCTCAGCAAATCAGTGATTCACGTGATGAACTATTAGCTGATCCAGGAAAGCTGACTGACTATCTAGCCATTTCTCCAGTGCGCGGCGCCGACGGTGTCAGCGGCTATCGCCTCAACCCAGGTAAAAATAAATCTTTATTTGCGGCTGCGGGATTTAAAGCAAATGATTTAGCCAAATCCATCAACGGCTATGATTTGACCGACATGGGACAATCATTAGAAGTTATGGCGCAATTACCAGAATTAACAGAAGTCGGCGTCATGGTTGAACGTGATGGACAGTTAGTAGAAATAATTTTTAGTTTGCCAGAATAGTTAGGCAGTAGAGGATTGAAAATAATGAAGAGTTATGGAATTCGACGCAAGTTATTAGCAGGGATGGTTGCTGGTATAGCAATGCTTGCTTCTCAAGCGGCTTGGTCGGAGCAATATGCTGCCAATTTTAAAGGCACAGATATTCAAGAATTCATTAATATTGTAGGTAAGAACCTCAATAAAACGATTATTGTCGATCCAACTGTCCGCGGCAAAATTAACGTCCGTAGTTACGACTTATTGGATGATGAACAGTATTACCAATTCTTCCTCAACGTATTGCAAGTTTATGGTTATGCCGTTGTCGAAATGGAAAACCGTGTTATTAAAGTCATCAAGGATAAAGATGCGAAAACCGCAGCTATCCGTGTGGCCGATGATGCTAAGCCTGGTTTAGGTGATGAAATGGTTACACGTATTGTGGCCCTTTATAATACCGAAGCTAAACAACTTGCGCCGTTATTACGTCAGCTAAATGATAATGCGGGTGGCGGTAACGTTGTAAATTATGACCCATCAAATGTATTGATGATTTCAGGTCGTGCTGCAGTCGTAAATAAACTAGTCGAAATCGTCCGCCGTGTAGATAAACAAGGTGATACGGAAGTACAGGTAGTATCGCTTGAGTTTGCATCAGCAGGCGAAATCGTTCGTATTATTGATACTTTGTACCGCTCAACAGCTAACCAAGCACAAATGCCAGGCCAAGCACCTAAAGTGGTTGCTGATGAACGAACCAATGCCGTGGTTGTGAGTGGTGATGAAAAAAGCCGTCAGCGTGTAGTCGAATTGGTCCGCCGTCTTGATGCTGAGCAAGCTACAACAGGTAATACCAAAGTCCGTTACTTACGTTACGCTAAGGCTGAAGATTTAGTTGAAGTATTAACAGGTTTTGCTGAGCAACTACAAAGCGACCAGGATACTGGCCAGAGTGGCAGCAATAAGCGCCGTAAAGAAATTAATATCATGGCTCACGTTGATACTAATGCATTAGTTATCAGCGCTGAACCAGATCAAATGCGCACCATTGAAAGTGTCGTTAACCAATTAGATATTCGTCGTGCACAAGTCCTAGTCGAAGCGATTATTGTTGAAGTCTCAGAAGGTGATGATGTTGGTTTTGGTGTGCAGTGGGCAACTGCCGCAGGTGGTGGCACCCAGTTTAATAACTTAGGCCCTACCATCGGTGAAATTGGTGCGGGTATTTGGCAAGCTCAAGGCGAAGAAGGCACCACAGTCTGTACTGAAAATGGTACCTGTACCGAAAACCCTGATACCCGTGGTGACATTACCTTACTGGCGCAAGCGTTAGGTAAAGTGAATGGCATGGCGTGGGGCGTTACCGCTGGTGATTTTGGCGCATTAGTACAAGCAGTATCAAGTGATACTAAATCAAACGTACTTGCTACACCTTCTATCACAACACTAGATAACCAAGAAGCTTCATTTATTGTTGGTGATGAAGTGCCAATTCTAACGGGTAGCCAAAACTCAAGTAATGGTAACTCTAACCCTTTCCAAACGGTTGAACGTAAAGAAGTCGGCGTAAAACTTAAAGTGGTACCACAAGTCAACGAGGGTAATGCTGTTAAGTTAACCATTGAGCAGGAAGTCTCAGGGATTAACGGTAAAACGGGTGTCGATGTGACGTTTGCGACTCGTCGCTTAACCACTACTGTGATGGCCGATTCGGGGCAAATCGTTGTCTTAGGTGGTTTGATCAATGAAGAAACCCAAGAGTCGGTTCAAAAAGTACCATTCTTAGGTGATTTACCGATTATTGGTCATTTATTCAAGTCATCTTCAAGTGGCGTGAAAAAGAAAAATCTGATGGTATTTATCAAGCCTACGATTATTCGTGATGGTATTACTATGGAAGGTATTGCGGGACGTAAATATAACTACTTCCGCGCATTGCAAATCGAACAACAAGAACGTGGTGTTAACTTAATGCCAAATACTGATGTGCCAATACTTGATGAATGGGATCAAGAGGCTTACTTACCTGATGAAGTTAACGAAGTCTTAAATCGTTATAAAGAAGGTAAGAACTTAGAAACTAAGATGCGTGATTCGGATCCAGCATTGAAGCATATCAGCGAGAGCATGGAAAAAGATCGCGCTGCAACAGAAGCAGCCAGCAAAGCAGCTGAATCGGTTGAAGAAGACGCAGAAGCATCAGAAGATAACGCCAATGAGTGAAGCAGAAATGACTGAACAATTGGCGAAAGTGTCAACAGACTTAGGTTTAGAAGCAGATGAACTCAATGATGAGGTGTTTGTTTCAACCAGTCGTGAGCGCTTACCTTTTGCTTTTTCACACAGGTTTAATTTGGCATTAGCCAAAGAAACTGATGCACTAAAATTGTATTACACCAGTGAAACACCATTAGATGCGATGCTCGAAGTGCGTCGTTATGCTGGTGAAGAACTCGTGCTAAGTAAATTACCGATTGATGAGTTTGAAGCTAAGTTAACTCAAACTTTCCAAGCAAATTCATCTGAAGCACAGCAGTTGATGGAAGACATTGGCAACGAGATGGACTTATTCACTCTAGCCGAAGAACTGCCGCAAACTGAAGATTTATTAGAAGGCGATGATGATGCACCAATTATTAAGTTAATTAATGCCTTGTTATCGGAAGCGATTAAAGAAGAAGCCTCAGATATTCACATCGAGACATATGAGAAGCAATTGATTGTCCGCTTCCGTATTGATGGTGTATTAAAAGAGGTGTTAAAACCAAATCGTAAACTGTCTTCGCTGCTGGTTTCGCGTATTAAAGTGATGGCGCGTTTAGATATTGCTGAAAAACGTGTGCCCCAAGATGGCCGTATTTCATTGCGTATTGCAGGTCGAGCGGTCGATGTGCGTGTATCAACCATGCCATCAAGTCATGGCGAGCGTGTTGTGCTACGTCTACTGGATAAAAATACCGGTAATCTCGATTTAAAATTACTGGGTATGACATTATCGATTCGTGAACAGTTCGATGCCATTATTCGTAAACCCCATGGCATTATCTTGGTAACTGGCCCGACAGGTTCTGGTAAAAGTACCACCTTGTATGCAGGCTTAACTGAGATCAATTCAAAAGATACCAACATTTTGACCGTTGAAGATCCTATCGAGTACGAGCTTGAAGGTATCGGCCAAACGCAAGTTAACATGAAAGCCGATATGAGCTTTGCTCGTGGTTTACGTGCAATATTACGTCAAGATCCTGATGTGGTGATGATTGGTGAAATCCGTGATTTAGAAACCGCGCAAATTGCGGTTCAAGCATCATTAACCGGTCACTTAGTGATATCAACACTGCATACCAACACCGCATCTGGCGCGATTACGCGTTTGCAAGATATGGGTGTTGAACCGTTCCTTGTTTCATCAAGTTTGTTGGGCGTATTAGCTCAGCGATTGATTCGAACTCTATGTAACGAATGTAAAATCCCCCATGAACCTGATGAGCGAGAGCGTGAATTATTAGGCGTGACCGCCAATGATACTCGCGTTATTTACCGCGCTAATGGCTGTAAAGAGTGTGGTAATAATGGCTATCGTGGCCGTACCGGTATTCATGAGTTACTCGTGGTTGATGACAATGTACGTGAGTTAATTCACGGCGGTCGTGGTGAGCTGGCAATTGAGAAATATGTTCGTCAAACCATCCCAAGTATTCGTCACGATGGCATGAGTAAAGTACTTGATGGTGTCACAACCCTAGAAGAAGTATTGCGCGTAACTCGCGAGGAATAATCAATGGCAGCGTTTGAATATAAAGCCCTTGATAGCAATGGCAAACAGCAAAAAGGTGTGATTGAAGCAGATACAGCGCGTCACGCGCGTAGTCAGCTGCGTGAACAACGCTTAATGCCACTTGAGTTACAACCTGTTGCCGAAAAAGAAGCGAAAGCGAAAACGGGTGGTCTGAAATTATTCCAACGTGGTATCTCGGTGGCAGAACTTGCCCTGATTACCCGTCAAATTGCGACCCTAGTTGCTGCGGGTTTGCCGATTGAAGAATCGCTTAAAGCGGTTGGACAGCAGTGTGAAAAAGACAGACTTGCTAGCTTAGTGATGGCTGTACGTTCACGGGTTGTTGAAGGTTATAGCTTAGCTGATTCACTCGCAGAATATCCCCATGTTTTTGATGATCTATACCGTGCAATGGTGGCGTCAGGCGAAAAGTCTGGTCATTTAGAAGTGGTATTGAATCGTCTTGCTGATTACACCGAACGTCGTCAACAGCTTAAGTCTAAGCTTACTCAGGCGATGATTTACCCGATTGTACTGACCGTTGTTGCTATCGGCGTTATTGCTGTTTTATTAGCGGCTGTAGTTCCAAAAGTTGTTGGCCAGTTTGAGCACATGGGCCAAGAGTTACCGGGCACTACGCAATTTTTGATTATTGCATCAGACTTTGTGCAGTCATATGGTTTAGTCGTCTTGGGACTGATGTTTGCCGCATTTGTGTTGTTTAAACAAATGCTGAAAAAACCTAATTTTAGAATGGTGTTCGATACTTGGCTGTTAAAAGCGCCAGTGCTCGGTAAAGTCAGTAAAGGGATTAACACTGCGCGTTTTGCCCGAACTTTAAGTATTTTATCGGCAAGTTCAGTACCGTTACTTGAAGGCATGCGAATTGCGAGTGAAGTATTAGTCAATGTGAAAGTACGCGCGGCTGTTGATGATGCGACAGCAAGAGTACGTGAAGGTACAAGTTTAGGTGCTGCGCTGACAAATACTAAACTTTTTCCACCTATGATGCTCTATATGATTGCGTCGGGTGAAAAAAGTGGCCAGTTAGAGCAAATGCTGGAGCGCGCTGCTGATAACCAAGACAGTGAGTTTGAAGCGAATGTGAACATTGCTTTAGGTGTATTTGAACCTATGTTGGTTGTGAGTATGGCCTCGGTAGTGTTATTCATTGTGATGGCCATTTTACAACCTATTTTAGAATTGAATAACTTGATTAGCGGCTAGCGCAGCAAGTTTTTAGATATTATTTTTGTCACGCCAATGTGGTGTGCACTGGAGGAAGTCGTCAATGCAAGTCAATCGTAAACAACGTGGTTTTACCCTTTTAGAAGTCATGGTCGTTATCGTGATCTTAGGTATTTTAGCCTCAATGGTTGTACCTAACCTTATGGGTAACAAAGATAAAGCCGATTTACAAAAAGCAGTATCTGACATTGTTGCATTAGAGAATGCCCTAGATATGTATCGTCTTGATAACAGTGTTTATCCAACGACGGATCAAGGTTTAGATGCTTTAGTACAAAAGCCAACATCTTCACCTGAACCACGTAACTACCGTCCAGATGGTTACCTAAAACGTTTGCCTCAGGATCCATGGCGCAATGATTACTTCTTATTGAGCCCAGGCGAAAATGGTCGTATCGATATTTTCAGTGCAGGTCCTGACGGACAAGTTGGTACTGAAGATGACATCGGTAACTGGAACCTACAAAACTTCCAGTAATGGAAGTTTAAGCTGATAACGCATAATGAACGTTAAACGCCAAGCTGGGTTCACACTGTTAGAAGTGTTACTTGTGGCGCTGCTGATGGGGTTAACCGCAGCAGCAGTGACCATGACGACCAGTACTGCAGGACCTGAGCAGGCGTTAACAAAAACGGCCAGAAAGTTTATTGCCACGACCGAATTAGTTATTGAAGAAACGATCCTTAGTGGCCAATTTCTAGGTATCGTCGTTGAAGAAGATGAATATCAGTTCGTCTACTACAAAGAAGCTCAGTGGGAGCCGTTAACAGGTGATAGACAGCTTGCACCGCAGCAAATGGAACAAGACGTCAGCATGAGTTTATTGCTCGATGGTTTGCCACTTGTGCAAGATGATGAAGAAGATGAATCTTGGTTCGATGAGCCACTGATAGATGAATCGAAAGAAGACAAAAAGAAAAACCCTGAACCACAAATATTACTTTTCCCAAGTGGGGAAATGTCGACATTTGAGCTGAGCTTTTTAACCGATGATGAAAACGGTAAAGAAGTGGAAGTCTTGGTTGTTGGTGATGCTATGGGTCGCTTGGCAATAGGAAGTTTCGATGAAGATCAGTAAAGGCATGACCTTACTTGAAGTCATCGTGGCATTAGCGGTGTTTTCTATTGCCGCTGTAGCTGTTACCAAAAGTATTGGCGACCAAATGGCGAACCTCCCCATATTGGAAGAACGTACCTTGGCGCAATGGGTGGCGAGTAATCAGATGGTTGAAGCTCGACTGCTGCAACAATTTCCTGAACTCGGGACTAAGAATGGTCAAGTTGAACTGGCAGGAAAAGATTGGTATTGGCGTCAAGAAGTGATTAAAACCACCGACGATAATTTTAGAATGATTCGCGTTTTAGTCAGTGATGAAGATAGGTTTAACCGCACCGTTGCCCAAGTGAGTAGTTATGTTCACAACGAAGGCTAAGCCACAACACAGTCAAGTAGGTTTTACCTTGCTTGAAATGCTCATCTCAATTGCTATTTTTGCCATGATAGGTTTGGCTGCAAACGCCGTGCTATCAACAGTAATGAAAAATGATGAAGCAACCAAAGAATTTTCAGTTCGACTTAAAGCCTTACAGCAAGGCTTTGGGATTATTGAACGAGATTTAGGCCAAATAGTCGCTAGAACACAGCGCGGTCTAGATGGTGAACGCACCACATCAGTATTTCAAACCGGCGACAACATGCTGGACTCAGAAACTGAAGCCTTAGTGTTTTTCCGCTTAGGCTGGCTGAATCCTGATGGCATGTTACCTCGTGGCAGCTTGCAGTCTGTTGCGTATATTGTTCAAGATGGTCGTTTAGAGCGTTGGTATTATCCATATCCTGAGCCTGAAGTCGGTGCAGAGCCGCTTAAAAGCTTGATCATTGAAGGTGTGATTTCGATTGAGTACTCATTTTTTACCGGTACTGAGTGGGAAAGAAAAGTTGATGCATCATCTTTACCTCAGGGCATTACGATGACACTTGAAATTGAAGGCTTAGGCATTATCGAAAGACGCTTCTTGTTACCTAAAGGTGGTAACAGTAGTGGTTCTGGTAACGACGGCAGCGATGGTAACGGTAATAACAACGGCAACAACAATAATGGTACCAATACTGGTAATGGTTCAGGTAACAGTGGTTCAGGCAGTAATGGCACGGGTAGCACAGGTAATGGCACATGATGAAGCAGCAATTACCAGGTATTCGTAACCAACGTGGCGTTGCTTTATTAGTGGTGTTATTGATTGTGGCATTGGTAGTGATTATTGCGACAAACATTACGAGTCGCAATCAACTGTCAATGCGACGAACCCTGAATTTGGCCCAATATGATCAAGCCTATTGGTATGCTATTTCGGCTGAAGAGTTAGCTAAAAAGATTTTAAAGCAAGACATGGAAGACAGCGATGGTACTGTGCATCGCCAACAATACTGGGCACTTGCCGATGTGATTTTTCCTGCCGATTACGGTGAAATCGGTGGTGAAATCATGGATATGCGTTCATGTTTTAATATCAATGCATTGTCGGTGACATCTACAGAAGTTGAAAACGGACAGCCTAAATTAAGTTTAGCGGCGACTCAGTATAAATCCTTATTAGTGGCCTTAGGTATGGATGACTTTGGCGCAGAAAGGCTGACTCATACATTAGTTGATTATATCGACGACGATACCGTTTCAATGCCATATGGCGCAGAAGATGCTGAGTATGAATCACGAAATGTGCCATACCGCGCCGCGAATACATTAATGAATCATCGCAGCGAACTTAGAGCTGTGATGGGATACAACCAACAAGTGTATATGACCTTATTACCTTATATCTGTGCGATTCCAGGTAATAACCAACAGTTACTGAACGTCAATACTATTGAAGTTGAGCAGGCGGCATTGTTGGTGGGTATGCTAGAAAATAAAATTAGCCAAAGTGATGCTGAAAGCCTAATTAATCAAAGGCCAGCTGATGGTTTCGAAACTGCTGCTGAGTTTTGGGAAAATAATACCCTTGCGAGCTTAGCAACGGAAAGCAATATGAAATCGAGTATTGTTGTCGATAGTAATTTCTTTTTACTAAAGGCTGGGGCGAAAGTGGATAACGCCACCTTTAGAATGGATAGCGTACTTCAGCGAAGCGGAAATAAATTTGAAGTGCTGACACGTCAATATGGCGGGCAGCAATAATGAATAAGCGTAACAACCCGCTGCAATTAACCTTGTTGGTATTGCAGCTTGTGGAGAATAACAGTGTCTGAACGGCTTTTTATCCGATTAGGAAAAACATTAGAAAGCCCTTGTTCTTGGCTAGTATGGTCAGAACAAGAGCAAGAGATCATTGCCTCAGGTGAGTTAAGTGATGCTGCCAGCTTAACCAGTTTAACTGAGCGTGCAGGTAATCGTCCGGTTGATGTTTTAGTACCAGCTTCTAGCATGACATTGACGCAAATTGAATTACCAGAAAAGAACCAACGCCAAGCATTAAAGGCATTACCTTTTATGCTGGAAGAAACAATTGCTTCTGATGTTGAAGATATGCATTTTGTTGTCGGCCCAAGAGACGGCGAACAGCTTAATGTGATTGCTGTTGCCCATGAGCAAATGCAAGATTGGATGTCATGGTTAATGGACGCTGGCATTAAGGTTAAACGTATTGTGCCGGACTGTCTCGCATTGCCATTGGAGCAATGCCGTTGGGCGGCGCTTGATATGGGTGATGAATTATTACTGCGCACAGGCGAAGGTAGTGGTGTCAGCTTACCGAAAACATGGCTGGATTTTGCATTGCCAAAACTGATGCCAGAAAAGCAACAAGATGAAGCGCCAATCAGTATTGCAGCCTACAGTGAAGATTTAGTTTTCATGGATGCTGAAGTTGAGTCTAAACCACTAGATTTACCTATGATGGTGTTAGCGAAAGGTATTTTACAATCACCAGTTAACTTACTGAGTGGGGTGTATGTACCTAAACGCGAATACAGCAAACATTTAATGCTTTGGAAAAATGTCGCGATTATTGCATTCATTGCAATTGTGCTTTCTCTAGTGAATAAAGGCCTGACTATCCATCAATTGGAAAACAGAAGCGCTGAAGTCAGACAAGAAAGTGAAGCTATATTCAAACGGGTTATTCCGAACGTTAATCGTATTGTTAATATTCGCTCGCAAATGGACTCACAACTTCGCAGCATGCAAGGGCAAGGCGGTGGAGCTGCTTTCTTCGAAATGCTAGATGGTTTACGCGGTTCATTTGAACAAGTACCAGATTTAAAGCCAAACTCATTGCGTTTTGATGCCAACCGCAATGAACTGCGGATGCAGGTCACTGCTAAGACCTATGATCAAGTGGATAAGTTTAAAGAGCTAGTTGAAGTGCGCTACGACTTAGACATGGGCGCAATTAATAGCGGTGAAGATGCAGTGAATACAACCCTGACATTGAGAGGCAAATAAGATGGAAAATTTGCAAAACTGGTGGAAAGGCTTAGTGCTTCGTGAGCAACAGTTAGTTGCCTGCTGTGGTGTGTTTGTTGTTATTGGTATTTTATATTGGGGTATTTGGAGCCCAATATCCTCAGCGGCTGAAAATGCTGAAATGCGCCACCAATCAGAATTACAAACATTAAATTATGTAAAACAAACTGCAAATAAAATCGCAGGTCTGAAGCAATCGGGGTCCAGACCGACTGCAAGTGGTAGTTTAAGTTCTGTGGTGAATCAGCTAGCGGGTCAATATAAGTTAGAGATTACTCGGATGCAGCCACAAGGCGATAAAATTCAATTGTGGATGGATGATGTTCCGTTTGACAGCTTGTTGAATTACTTACATGAGTTAGTCGAGAAGAAAGGCTTAACCCTTGAAAGTGTTGATTTATCTGAGTCTGATCTTGCAGGTTTTGTCAAAGTACGTCGTATTCAGCTGTCTAAGTAAGCAGGTATTGTAGTGAGTTTGATTAAGAAAATTATAATTGGCGTATTCATCTACCTCATTTTCATGGTGGTGTATATTCCAGCTAATTGGGTTGTAGGCATTGCGCCACTGCCAAATAATATCAAAGTGAGCGGAGTATCTGGCACCTTGTGGCAGGGCAGTGCTGAACTTGTGTCTATTGACCGACGCCTAATCGAACAAGTGAACTGGGATTTAAACCCATGGGCTTTGTTTATTGGTAGCGTCAATGTTGATCTACAAATTGGTAGCCGTGCGACACCAGTCAGTGGTCAAGGCGATATCAGTTGGTCTCTGTCAGGGATTTCGGCTGATAATTTACGCTTTGAAGCGCCTAACCAATTTTTATTGGGTAATGCTCGCCTACCGTTTAGAACTAAAGTCGCCGGTGATGTCAGCTTGATTGTGGAACGTCTTGAGCAAGGTGAACCATGGTGTGAACAGTTATCAGGTAAGTTATTTTTAAATCGAATTGATGTGAATAACCAGTTTGGTAAATATCCGCTAGGTGATATTGCGTTGGGTTTAAGCTGTGTTGACGGTATGGTGCAATTAAATACTGACGATAGCATGAACAAGATGGGTATCGAAGGTATTGCAACATTGGGTGAAAGTAACCGTTTTTCGGTCAGCGCTAAAATTAAACCAACACCTGAACAGCCAGAAGATCTAACCCAAGCGTTATCATTTTTGGGTAAACAGGATAGCCAAGGTTATTACCCAATTAATTATAATGGTGTGATTCCTGGGTTGTAATCCACTGCTGTAAAATAGCAATTAAAAAGGCATGTTGAATAACATGCCTTTTTTGATCTTATCGCTTAGAGAGCGACACACTCATCAATCGTCATTCTCGGCGTTAACCTAATAAATCCTGATGTAACATTTGATAATCATGAATTGCTGGAAAGTCAAAAAAGTCATTGTGTGGTTTTTTGCTGTCGGGGTTTGAAATACCTAATTGAAAACCAATCCCCGCCTTTTTTGAAGCCTCAAGAATATGTTCGTTATCGTCAACAAATAAGCAGCGGCTTGGATTCAACTTAAACTGCTTAATTGCATGCTGCCAAAATAATGGGTGTTCTTTTGGGTAACCCGTTTCGTGGCTTGAAAAAGTCGCATCTAATCCATGGGCTAAGTCAGTATGTGCTAATTTCAACTCCAGGCTTTTAGGATGAGCATTGGTCATTAAAATTCGCTGCTTGCCAGCTTTGTGCAGTGCTTGTAAGAATGGCATGCTGTCTTGGCGCATTTGAATACGTTCAACCAGCGAATAGTGCAGGGTTAAAATATCTAACCCAAGTTGTTGCTGCCAATAATCAATACAATACCAGTCAAGTGTGCCTTCCACTTTATGGTATGACTGTTCAACCAATTTCTGTGCTTCCGCCACAGAAATCTGTCTTTGCTGGCTAAGTTGCTGTGGCACTAAAGTTAACCAAAAATGGTTATCGAAGTGCAAATCGAGCAAAGTGCCATCCATATCAAGTAAAACCGTGTCTATCTTATGCCAAGGAAACATGAAAATTCCAGTTGTAGAATATAGCTAGGATAGTAAGATTGTAACTTGTCTAAGTAAATTCGTCATATATGAGGCCTTAATGACAACTCGACATAAAAAGCCTGAAATCTTACATCGTGAGATTGTAGCGAAAAGTCGCTTGTTTCAAATTGAACAACTCCACCTTAAGTTTTCCAATGGTGTTGAGCGTCAATATGAAAGAATGAGTGGCGGCAGTCGTGGTGCGGTGATGATTGTTCCCGTGCATGAAGGCAAGTTGTTGTTAGCTAAAGAATATGCAGCAGGCACTGATAATTATGAACTCGGCTTTCCTAAAGGCTTAATCGACCCAGGCGAAACTGGGATTGAAGCTGCGAACCGTGAACTGCAAGAAGAAATCGGTTTTGCCAGTAACAAGCTGACTTTATTAAAAGAACTGAGTTTAGCCCCAGGTTACTTTGCGAGTAAGATGCAGATTTTCATCGCTGAAGATTTATATGAAAGTACCCTTGAAGGTGATGAACCAGAACCAATAGAAGTGATTCCTTTTCCGTTAGAGAAGTGGAAAAACTTACTCGATGATGCAGATTTTTCTGAGTCGAGAAGTGTCAGTGCGCTATTTCTTGCACAGCAGTTTTTAGCAAAGTAGTCGTTATAAAGTAAAATAAAAACAAAATATTAGCCTAAGTTAACTACAAAAATGCCTTAATTTGGTCTAACTTGACAGTATTCAGCGTATTATTTGGCGATTGGAGTCGTTATGAAGCCAGAAGAAGTAATTGAACAAGTCATCACTATTGCCACCGAGGCAGGTCAAAAAATTCGCGACATTTATGTCAAAGGTGATTTTGATCGAGAAATAAAATCAGATAATACCCCAGTGACTTCTGCAGACTTAGCAGCAAATGAGATCATTTGTGCTGGTTTAGCAGCGTTGACACCTGATATTCCTATTCTTAGTGAAGAAGCTGCTGATATTGCTTTTTCTGAACGTGCTGAATGGCAGCGTTACTGGCTGGTTGATCCTTTAGATGGTACCGGTGAGTTTATCGCTGGTAGTGGTGACTTTTCCGTTATTATCGCACTGGTAGAACATAACCGTCCTGTAATGGGAGTCGTTTATGTGCCAATGACGAAAGTCTGTTACTACGCCATTGCAGGCTTAGGTGCCTATAAACGTGATAGCAAAAATGAAGTGCGTATTACCAGCCGACAAATTAATAGTATTGAAGAATCAGGATTAAAACTGGCAGTTAGCCGTCGTCAAGATCCGCAGTCAGTGCTTAAGTTATTAAGTCATCCAAACAGCTGCGAACTCGTGGTGTTAGGTGGAGCGGCATTAAAAAGTTGCTTAGTGGCTGAAGGGCGAGCTGATTGTTATGTCCGCCTTGGACCTACAGGTGAATGGGACACTGGTGCAGCACAGATTATTTTGGAAGAAGCTGGCGGTGCATTAATGGATATTAACCTTCAGCCAATGACCTACAATGAACGTGAAACATTAGAAAACCCTAACTTTATTGTTGTAGGTAGCCCGAGTTTAGCGTGGGATGATATTTTAACCACCTAATTATCGTGTAAAGTCAGTTGCCTCGTTTCATCATCTAAGCCCTCTGTTGAGGGCTTTTTTGTGTCATTTTTTCGATAATATTTATTAGAAGATTAAAAATAAACTTATTATGAACATTGTTTTTTATTTTGTTTGTTGTTAGGTTAGCAACACTAACCGCATAAATGGAGTTACCTGATGGCAAGAAGGAAAGAACATACTCATGGTGAAATCCATGATATGGCCATTAAATCAGTGATGCAGTATCTACACATTGCCTCGCTTGAAAGTTTGAGTCTACGTAAAGTCGCCACCGATATTGGTTATGCGCCAAGTACGTTGATTAATATTTTTGGCAGCTATCAGCAGTTATTATTATCGGTATCTGAACAGGTATTGATTGATTTGTTCGAGCACTTAACCTCATCGACATCAGATGAAATAAATCATAATCACTCGCCAATACACGCCACCGAGCAAGCTCAAGCTTCAATTGAGCTCATGGCGCATCGCTATTACCAGTTTGCTAACGAGCACCGAGTTTGTTTTAAACTGGTCTTTGAACTGTCTGCGCCAGAAGGCGTATCACTGTCATCAAATCATCAGCAAGCCATTGATACGCTATTCAGTTTAGTTTCAGAGCAGCTAACCGCCTTGTTTCCAAAAGCAGATCACGCAGAGATTATAATGATGAGTCGTGTGTTATGGGGCGGGATCCATGGAT
Organism: Shewanella sp. 10N.286.52.E4; assembly: GCF_041468785.1. NCBI lineage: Bacteria > Pseudomonadati > Pseudomonadota > Gammaproteobacteria > Alteromonadales > Shewanellaceae > Shewanella > Shewanella sp. 10N.286.52.E4. Next base: position 9,105 of record NZ_JBFRJJ010000015.1, on the reverse strand, counting down.
TAACATGCCTTGGAATAGATGGAAAATTATTTACTGATCAAACCGCATTACCCGCGATGCTCAGTAGTCATGTTCATGGATATTTATTAGGTATGACTCAAGAAAAGGAGCTTTCATGTTGTTAACTAAACGCTTTCTTCCTTATTTTGTCACGCAGTGCTTAGGGGCACTGAATGACAATATCTATAAGAATGTATTGTTATTACTGGTGACATATAGCCAAGTGAGTGAACTACCTATCAGCGTCAATATGTTTGTTAATTTGGCTGCAGGTGTTTTCATTTTGCCATTTTTCTTGTTTTCCGCTCATGCGGGGATGGTGGCAGATAATATGGATAAAGCGATGTTGATCCGCAGACTCAAGTTGCTTGAGTTGATCATCATGTCTTGCGCTGCGGTGGCCATTTTGACTCAAAGTTATTTAGTGATGTTATTACTGCTCTTTATGATGGGTAGTCAGTCAGCCTATTTTGGCCCTGTTAAGTATTCTTTGTTGCCACAGACGTTAAAAGAAAGTGAGTTAGTAACTGGAAATGCCTGGGTAGAAATGGGCACGTTTATATCGATTTTAGTCGGGACATTATCAGCAGGTTTAATTGTTGCCAGTGACCATAGCTTAATCGGTGCAGCGACGATTGTTGTGACATTATCAGTTATTGGCTACCTTTGCAGTCGCGCAATTCCAGCATTACCGCCACAAGGTAAAATCGATAAAATTAGATTTACCCCTTTATCTGGTACATGGCAAAGCATTGCAAAAGTGAGGAAAACGCCAGGTATTTGGATGGCTATTCTGGCCATCAGTTGGTTTTGGTTTCTGGGTGCGACTTACCTGACCCAGTTTCCTAATTTTGCCAAATTGCACTTACATGCAGATGCGACAGTCGTGTCTTTACTACTGGCCTTGTTCTCTATTGGTATCGCAGTAGGTTCGTGGATTTGTGAACGTGTGTCTTACGGTCATGTTGAGTTAGGTGTTTTACCTTTTGGTGTATTGGGTTTAACCGTATTTGGTGTGGATTTAATTTTTGCTATTCCGCCTGCTCCAGCAGATTTAAGTTTTGTTTATAGCTTTAGTAGTTTCATTAGTGACTCGCAGCACTATAGGGTAATGGCTGATTTGTTTATGGTTGGCCTTAGCGGTGGCTTGTTCATTGTCCCTCTATACGCTTTTATTCAATCACGCGCCGCAAAAGATGAATGTGCACAAGCTATTGCAGCCAACAACATAATTAATGCGTTGTTTATGGTTGTTGCAGCCATCTTGTCGATTATCTTACTTGGCGTACTAGAATGGAGCATTCCAGATTTATTCTTGCTGCTGGCCGCGATGAATACTGTCGTTGCACTATACGTGTATTCACAGGTCCCTGAATTTGCTCAGCGCTTTATTAGCTATTTACTGAGTCACTTCATGTATCGCGTTAAGGTGAATGGCCGGATACATATTCCTGCGCAAGGGGCAGGGGTTATTGTGTGTAATCATGTCAGTTATGTTGATGCGTTAATTATTATGGGATCCTCTACACGACCGATTCGTTTTGTAATGGATAAATCCATTAGCGAAATACCATTACTTAAGTACTTATTTCGTCATGCAGGCGTGATCCCAATTTGTTCGCCGAAAAAATGTAAAGCAACCTATGAAAATGCATTTGAGCAAATTCATCATGCCTTGAACAACGAAGAGTTAGTGTGCATCTTCCCTGAGGGACGTTTATCAGTAGATGGAGACATCGCTGAGTTTAGACCAGGGGTTGAGCGAATACTGGGAAAAGACCCTGTGACAGTAATCCCAATGTCGTTAAGTGGCTTATGGGGCTCTTACTTCAGTCATAAAGGGGGGCACGCGTTAACAACACGTCCGAAGCGTTTCTGGTCGAAAGTGGAAGTGAATATAGGCGAAGCTGTTGACGGCGTTACGTTAGGCCGACATGGTTTACATCAAAACGTGAGTGAACTGTTTAATGCAAGCTTGAAGTCGGATGATATAACTAAGGCCTAGGCCCTCAGAGCTGCGGTTAATTCAATGCCGTTAGAAAGTAATGATCTTATAAAGTAATGACCTTGGATAGAATAAAGCGCCCTTATGAATAAGGGCGTTTTTCTTTGTGTGTTAGCTAGAATATTAGCGTGATAAGGAAATATTCGAATGACCTTTAGAAGATAACCAATCATGAATGGCTTGATGGTCACCACTAAAAATTACTCTTTGCTGTTTCTTCGATAATTGATATTGATACATTGGGTCATAGTAATGACGCAGAAGGCTGGTTATCCAATCAAAGTGAGCTGATAAGTCATTACGATTAAATTGACTGTTGATGGCTTGTTCAATCAAGGTCGTTAACTCAGCATGCTGTTGTCCGCCTAAGCGCTTTTTAATACTATTTACGCTATTCAGTAAGTATTCGCTAAAGGCATGTTGACCTGCTTCAGCGCCAAAACGGTTAATGTATGCTGCTGATTTGTCCGCGACATAGGCTTTATGTAATCGGTTAAGGCGATTTTGAAAAGACTCTTCCAACACTATGATAGGGCTACGCTGCATGGCTTGATAGAATACCTGTGGTATAGCTGAGCGCCCAATGAGGTAGCTCTCATCTTCTAACAAGGTAAAAGTACTCGCTATGTGTTGTTGCTTGAGTAGTTTTATCGCCAAATTGTTCTCAAAGTTAATTTGAGTGGGCTGCGGGTCAATATTTTTACCAAAGCTTGAACCACGATGGTTAGCTAGACCTTCTAAGTCTATTGCTTCATGACGTTGCAACAATAAATCTGTTTTACCACTGCCGGTAATACCACTTAATATCAGTAAAGGTTGTTCAGTCGATGCCTGTTCGATTGTCTTAATCAAATATTGGCGCATGGCCTTATATCCGCCTTCAATATACGGAATATCAATACCGGCTTCTTTTATCCATTGTTGACTTAGTTTCGAGCGAAGCCCACCCCGAAAACAATACAGGTAAGCGTTAGGGTGAGCAGCTATATATTGCTGCCATGCTTCTATGCGCTGCTGTTTAGTGTTGCCATTAACGAGACTATGTCCAAGTGCTATCGCAGCATCTTGGCCATGTAGTTTATAGCAAGTGCCTACTTGTTTACGTTCATCATCAGTCATTAGTCCGATATTAGTCGAACGGCCAAATGCACCTTTAATAAACTCAACAGGCGCACGCACATCAAGTAAAGGCACATCTTCTATGAAGATGCGTTGATATTCGCTGTCGGCAATCATATTTACTGCCATTAGAGTATGTTCACCAAAGGTAAAGTTGGAGCAGTAAGCGATAGCTCACCAATGCAAATAGGCGCTATGTCTTGCTCTAAAAGACAGCTAATGAGCGCTTGCTCTGCAGCGGTTGATACCGATATAAGTAAGCCGCCGCTGGTTTGTGGATCGCATAAAATGGCTTTTTGTTTATCTGATAATGAGCCGAGGTGTTGTTTGTAACTATCAAAATTTCGCTGAGTGCCACCAGGGACGCAACCTAGATCCAGGTAGTGTTCAGCTTTGTCTAAAAGTGGAATCTGTTCAAAAGACAATGTCGCTGAGAGGTTTGCTCCTTGGCATACTTCAATTAAATGACCTGCTAGACCAAAACCTGTGACGTCGGTTAATGCATTAACGCCGTTAATATTAGCGATACTCTGGCCAACTTTATTGAGCTGACACATGGCATTGATGGCAATCTGACTATCGGCTTCAGCCAGTTTTTTCTGCTTCTGTGCAGTGGTGAGAATACCGATGCCAATAGGCTTAGTCAGATACAGTTTATCTCCAGCCTGTGCTTGGTCATTACGTTTAAGTTTAGACAGTGGAATTTGTCCAGTGACAGCTAATCCAAAAATAGGTTCAGGAGCATCAATACTGTGGCCGCCGGCAAGCATAATGCCAGCGTCAGCGCAGGCTTTTCTTCCACCTTCAATGACTTTCTGTGCAACTTCAGCTGGTAAGGTATTCACTGGCCAGCCCAGTATAGCAATAGCCATAATAGGTGTGCCGCCCATGGCATAAATATCACTGATGGCATTAGTGGCTGCAATACGACCAAAGGTAAAAGGGTCATCAACAATCGGCATGAAAAAATCAGTGGTACTGATAATCCCAGTTTCTTGGTTTAGCTGATATACGGCGGCATCATCACGGCTCAGATTGCCTACAAGTAAATTGGGATCGGTAAAAGCTGGAATATCACTGGCTAGAATGGTGCTAAGTACTTGAGGGGAAATCTTACAACCACAACCTGCGCCATGACTGTATTCGGTGAGTTTAATATCGGTTTCTGCCATGAAATGAATAACCTGTTATGAACATCGATTATCCATCATAAACACAAACGGCTACCTTGCAAGGTAGCCGTTTCACATTAATGACAATCGCTTAGTGTTAATAAGCAGCAGTAATGTTATTCCAATTTTTCTTTTGAGCTAACAAGCGTGCTTTTAACTCTTCAACTTGCAAGTTGAGCTGTTGATAGCTCAGCTGTTTACTTTTGGCCTCAATCAAACTCTTTTTAGCTTGGTAATATTCCATTAAGTGTTGCTTCATTAGATCGTATTCTGCTTGAAAATTCGCAATGATCTCATCACAGTTTGGTAAATGAGCCACTTTGTCTTGTGCCCTGAGTAACTGCATCTGCAATTTTGCACTTTCAATACGTTCTTGTGGTACCACACGTAAATCTGTGGCTAACCCAGCCCAATACATCGATTTGATTAACCATTTGGTTGGGTCGTAATGCCACCATTTAATCCCATTACGGTAATCATTTTCGAAAATATGGTGGAAATTATGATAACCCTCACCATAAGTTAATAATGCGATAACGCCATTATCACGCGCGGTATTCTTATTTGTATATGGCTGGCTTCCCCAGATGTGGGCAAGTGAGTTAATAAAGAATGTGCAGTGATGTACGACAACAAGGCGAAGTAAGCCTGCCATGAGTACCATCGAAATAATGTCGCCGTTTAGCCAACCTAAAAAAGCAGGTAAGCCAATATTCATCAATACCACTAATGACAAGTAATGTTTATGCTGCCACATAACGATGGCATCTTTTTGCAAGTCACGAACATTATTGTAATCGTGGTAACGACTGGCTTGGTATTCTCTTAGCATCCAACCGATGTGGCTATACCAAAAGCCTTTTTTAGCGGAATAAGGATCTTTATCGTTATTGTCCACATGCTTATGGTGAATACGGTGATCAGAAGACCAATGTAATGCACTATTTTGCAGTGCAAGAGCACCGCCTAAAGCGAATAGAAAACGCATCACTGGATGTGCTTTATAAGCTTTATGCGACCATAATCTATGATAACCCGCAGTAATAGATAGACCGCTAGCAAAAGCGAGGATAACAAAGGCAACCCATTCAATCGCTTCAAAGCCATGAGTCATACCACGCCAAGGAACTAGCGTGATTGCACCCAGTAAGGTGAGTGCGAAAAGAGATGTATTTAACCAAATAATCGGTGGTTTTTTCATTAAGATGTTCCAAAAAACTTATTGGGCGTACAGTTGTACGCCAATTTAACTTACCCTTATTCTGTGGTCAAGCTTTGAAGGGCTGTGTTTCTCTGATAAAAACGGTATTATCTGTGCATTAACATTTACTAAATGGATTCTATACATGGGTGTAAGAGCATTACAGAAAGAAAAAACCCGTCGTGCATTGGTAGATGCCGCTTTTAATCAACTCAGTGCTGAGCGTAGCTTTTCAAGTTTGAGTTTACGCGAAGTTGCAAGGGAAGCAGGGATTGCACCAACCTCTTTTTATCGTCATTTTAAAGACATGAATGAGTTAGGTCTGACAATGGTTGACGAAGGTGGATTAACCTTAAGACAAATGATGCGCAAAGGAAGACAACGTGCTGAAGCTGGTGGCAGTGTTATTCGTATTTCTGTCGACACATTTGTGGAAGTGCTAGAGTCAAATCCAAACGTGTTTCGTATTCTTTTGCACGAACGTTCTGGTACTTCAGCTGCATTTCGTGCAGCAGTGGCAAGAGAAATAGAACATTTTATCTCTGAACTATCTCATTATACTGAAGCCACAGCAGGGCGAACGCCAATGTTAGCCAGAGTTCAGGCTGAGGCTTTGGTGACGTTAGTGTTTAACGCTGGCGCATCGGCTTTAGATATGAAACGTGCAGATAGAAAAGTATTAGCAGATCATCTGGTACTTCAACTGCGTATGGTTGCTAAAGGTGCTGAAGCCTTGCAACATAAAGTCGAAACTAAGTAAGGTTCTATTTCATTAGTTGAGATACAAAAAAGCGGCGTTGTGATATCACAACGCCGCTTTTTTGATTTTTATATCCGATTAAGCAGGTATTTAGGCATTTATTTTACGTTCTAATAAAACACCCGATTCCATATGATGGGTATATGGGAACTGATCAAATAAAGCGAAACGAGTGATCTCGTGGGTACGACTTAAAGTCGCTAAATTTTCCTTCAAGGTTTCTGGATTACAAGAAATGTATAAGATGCGATCGTAGTTTTGCATTAACGACAGTGTATCGTCATCAATACCCGCACGTGGAGGGTCTACAAAAATAGTATTGCAATCATAGCTGTCTAAATCGATACCTTCTAAACGTCGGTAAGTACGTTTCTTCGCCATCGCGTCACTAAAATCTTCTGCTGACATACGAATGATTTGTAAATTCTCGATGTTATTAATGGCGATGTTGTACTGAGCGGCATCGACAGAGGGTTTAGCCAATTCGGTGGCAAGTACGCGATCAAAATTAGGCGCAAGAGCAATGGTGAAATTACCATTACCACAGTAAAGCTCTAATAAATCACCCGTACTGTCTTTTGTCGCTGAAATTGCCCATTCCAACATTTTCACAGAAACTTTAGCATTTGGTTGGGTAAAGCTATTTTCAATTTGCTTGTATTTAAGCTCGTTACCATCGACTGTTAACGTTTCGACGACGAAGTCTTTATCTAAATCAATTTTTTGCTTACGTGCGCGGCCAATAAAGTTAACGTTAAACTTGGCGGATAAACGTTGTTTCATTTGCTCTGCTTGAGCACGCCATTCATCGTTAAGTTGACGGTGATAAAGCAACGAAACCAATATTTCACCACTTAGGGTTGATAAAAAATCGACTTGGAAAAGTTTAAAGCGTAAATCATGATTGGGACGTAGCTCTTCCATTAATGCTGTCATTACCTCATTAATGAGCTTTCCAGCAGGAAGATATTGCTCACAACGTACTTTTTCATTCAATGCTTTATCAAACATGTAATAGTATAAGTCGTCGCCATCATGCCACACTCGAAATTCTGCACGCATGCGGTAATTTGTAGGTTCCGAAGCGAAAACTTCTAAACTAGGCGGAGTAAACTCGGCAAAGGTCTGTTCAAGCTTGATACGCTTTTCTTCGAGTTGCGCATCATAGTTTTTAGGATCCATTGCAGCTAAATTCATTTTGTTCCACCATAGGCTGTAAATTAAGGGCGCAAATATTATACTACACACCGCTGATGTCCAGCGGATTGGCGTGTTCTTCGAAGATTAAGTCAAAATATAATCGAATTCTTATTAATAACCACTCAAACGGAGATTATCTTGGTCGGTCCCATACTCGTTTTTGATTCAGGCATAGGTGGTTTATCAGTGTTTGACCACATACATAGTCAACTACCACAACATGACATTTATTACTTATTTGATAATGCCCGTCTTCCTTATGGCGATCTTAATGAGCAAGAATTGATTCATGGCTGTGTCGAACTGATTGTAAGACAGGTCAAAGCAATTAGGGCATCAATCGTAGTGGTTGCCTGTAACAGTGCAAGCACCTTAGTGCTGCCAGAATTAAGAAAGCAGTTGGATATACCGGTTGTTGGAGTGGTACCAGCCATAAAGCCAGCAGCGTTAATTTCAATAACACGACATATTGGTTTGCTTGCAACGCCAGGTACAGTGACAAGACAATATACTCAAGATTTAATTGATTCCTTTGCTAGCGATTGCAAAGTGACTTTAGTTGGAACGTCTGATTTAGTGTTAATAGCAGAGGCGAAAGCGCAAAGAAAAACTGTCGACATAAATCAAATAGAAAAAATCTTGGCACCTATAAAGGCAACAGATATAGATACGCTGGTATTGGGTTGTACTCACTTTCCTTTATTGCAGCAAGAAATCGATCAAGTGCTCCAACAAAAAGTGATGTTATTAGATTCTGGTGATGCGGTAGCAGCAAGAGTACTGTCATTTATCGAAGCGAACGAAGAACAATTCATTACTAAGAAAGGAAACTTGCAAGCAGGTTTTACGAAGGATATAGATTTAGGACTGGAAATGACATTAGCTGACTACGGTTTTACACAATTACAGCGGATTACCGTAGCCAACTAAATAAGGTCAAACTAACTATCTTTATTTTGATCTGCAGGATCAGACTCTTGAGATTTAGCTTCTCGTACTTTTAAAGTACGTTCTTGGAAACTGTAATCATTCAATTTGTTCATCGCTTTTTTCGCGCCAGCTTCTGACATTTCGACGAAACCGAAACCTTTGCGACGACCAGTCTTTCTATCACGTACTAAGCGAACTGAATTAACTGGTCCGTATTCACCGAAAAGTGATTTAACTTCACCCTCGTGTACACGATATGGAAGGTTACCAACATAAAGTGTCATCGTTGGGCCAACATAAGGTTCATTTGAACCTGCAGCAGATGAAGATGGTGCGAAAGTAAAAATAAGACTAGCTAACATTGCACCTGCGATAAAAGACACAACAAGTTGAACATTGGTAGAAAGAGCATAAATGATGACTGCGCCAATTAGCGCCGTAATTAAGGTAATAACAAATGACTTCTGCATAAGTTTGTCTCTAATAAAAATGAAAAATGATAAATATCTGTTAAAAAGCATAGCTATGGTAATGAATTATTGGCACTTTCACCATAGTCTGATGAAAAAATGAGCTCAAAACACAATAAAAACTCCGTAGCACTATATTAAAGTAGAATAAAATCGCCTTAATAATACTCATAACAGTCAAAAATAAAACGATCTGTGCAAAAGTTCTTCGTTCGATCGTTTTTCTTTAAAAAAGCCCTTGCGGTGTT
>NZ_JBFRJJ010000014.1:0-109921 GCF_041468785.1 Shewanella sp. 10N.286.52.E4 | reverse complement strand
GATAGCCCGTTACTTACGTAGCGGGCTTTTTTGTGTCTGTAATTTGAGCGAACTATCTAGCCGCTTAAGGAAACAGATAGTGTGGTCGATATGCCCATGTACCCTTACAAGGATAGTAAAAATAGTTCATCGCCAAGCGCCCCATATCTTTAAAATTAGTGCCTCTTAATTGAGAGTAGATAGCTCGTTACTCACGTAATGGGCTTTTTTGTGTCTGGAATTTGAGCGAACTATTTAGCCGCTTATGGAAACAGATAGTGTGGTCGATATGCCCATCTGCCCTTACAAGGATAGTAAAAAGTAGGTCATTGCCAAGCGCCCTATATCTTTAAAATTAGTGACTCTTATTTGAGAGCAGTGAGCCCGTTGCTTAGGTCGTGATCTTTTTGTGTCAGGAGTTTGTGTCTAGAGTTTGAGTCTACTTGTTAGCAGGTTAGGCGAATCGATAGTGTGGATAAATGCTCATGTGGTTTAATAACACTAACAAACCAAGCGCCTGACCTTTCTTTATTGAGAGTAGATAACCTTTATTGGAACAATTGACTCTATAGTGGTTGTAACTTGGGGTTAAAGAATTATTAGAGGTCATTCTCTATTGCTATGAATTTATTTTTGTCAGTTTTAAACAAAGTGACTATTTAATCTTTGGGATATTTGTCCTGTTTAAACCATTCTAGATGCGTGGAGTAACAGAGAGATATTAGTCTTTATTTATCAGACAAATGAACTAAGTTAACCAGAAAAGGCTTTTATGGTTGTTGATTCAAGTCGTCTTTAGTATGTTACCAAAGCGACATATTCTTATTAATAATTAGTGGTGTGATTTTGCCAAAACGACCTTCTTTTTCACTATCTTTTTTAGTGCCATTTTTCTTATGCTCATTGTACTTATTATTAGTCAGTGGCGAGTTTTATTATGAAAAAGAAGAGTTACGTGCAGAGCTTGCTAACAATGAGTCGAAACAAATCCAAAAGGACTTGTTTCGAATGATCCATGTGGTTGAGTCTGCATTAGCGATACAAGATATTTCTAGGATAGAACAAGAGGTTTCTCTAATCTCCACAGATAGCAATATGATGGTTTATGTCATATTGGATGCATCAAGTCGGATTAAGTTTGCTAATCATGTGATTTGGCGAGAGAGTGATGCCAAAAACGTTATTGAAGGATACTCTGATGAGCGGCATCAACAAGTTGTTGCTGCTGAAACCGCCTATTTTAATATCAACTATAATCGCCTCTCTATTCAAGCTTATTACCCTGTTAATACTGATGCAAAATACAGCTACTCCAGCGCAGTTGATGTTATTTACCTTGAATATGATATTTCTTCGTTAATTGCAGACGCATCAGATCAACTACAAAAAAGATTTATTTATATTTGGGGGGTTGGTGGATTATTAGTGATCTTCTTTTGTTGGGCTTTATATTGGTTGTTAGTTCGCCCTATTAAACTACTTACAAAACGCGCTAATAACGTTCTTCAATCTAAATCAGATAAAACCAGAATTAATTGCTTAGTCGAAGAGGTCTATAACTTAGGTGAGTCACTACTTAAAGTTGAAAAGCACCTGCTTGATAACAATCTTAAAGTTTCTAATTCAGAGCAGCGTTGGTTATATTCGGTTGGTGCCAATAATACCGGCATATGGGACTGGAATACTGAAACTAAAGATGTGTTTATGTCTGATCTCTGGAAAGAAATATTAGGCTATAAACCCGAAGAAATAACCAATTGTTACGACTCATGGGAAACACGTTTACACCCTGACGAAAAGAATACCGTGCTTAGAGCGATAGAGAATTGCTTGTCAGGAAAAACGACACATTATGAAAGCGTTCATCAATTGATGAATAAGGCTGGCGAGTTTATTTGGGTGCTCGATAGAGGACAAGTCATTCAATGGGGGGAGCAAGGTAAGCCAATAAGAATGATTGGTTCAATTACTGATGTTACCTTAGAACTTAAAAACCAGAAGATTACAGTAGAAAGACAAAGCCATGTGGGTGTATCGGATATTATCGATCGAGAGGCACTTGCAAATGAACTGTTTGATTTACAGGCATATGCACGTAAGTCAGATCAATATTGCACCATGTTACTTATTAATATGAGTAATATTAAATTAGTCAACGAGGCTGTAGGCGAGCAGCTTGGTGACAGATTACTAATGCAAATTTCAGCTAGATTAGCAGGGGCTTTTTCAGGCAGTTGCTTACTGAGCCGTTTAGGCGATGATGAATTTGTTATTGCAGCAAAAAACTTAGGCAGCAATTTAGAGCATGCCAATAAACGGGCGTTATCGTTAGCAAGCGAAGTTCGTCAAGTTGTTGGTAGAAGCTTTACCTTATCTGGTCAAACAGTATCAGTGTTCACCAAAGTCGGTATGGTGGTATTTGATGGTAAAGAGTCCTTAGAGCCTACTCAGCTATTATCTAGAGCAGATAAAGCCCTTGGTAAAGCGATTGAAAGCCAAACCAATACCTGTGTATTGCATAGCTTGCAACTTGATGGCAGCCATCATGAGCCACAAAAGTTACAACAAGAATTAAAGAAAGCGATTAAACAGAAGCAGGTGTCTTTGGTATATCAACCTGTTGTTGATATCGAAGGTAATACAGAAAGTGTTGAAGTCTTGATGCGGTGGTATCATCCTGAGTTTGGCTTTATTAGTCCGAAGCAGTTTATCCCCGTCGCTGAGTTATCTAATTCAATTTTTGAATTAGAACTGTGGATGCTTGATGAAGTGTGTCTGTTTATTCAAAGCTTGCAAAGGACAGCAATTACATGTCCATGTTTTTCTATTAATATCTCCTCAAGACACTTCCATCAGGACATGTTTGTTCAAGTGATCCAGGAAAGGATAAAGCAGCATGGTATCGAGCCTAAATTAATCCAATTGGAATTGTCTGAAGATATCTTTTCTATAAACGCAGAAACCGCTAAGAATAAAATTTTAACCTTACAACGTGTAGGTATTCGCATTGCACTAGATGATTTTGGTTCGGGTTTGTGTCCATTACATCGTTTGCACGGATTACACTTTTCTCAAGTTAAATTTGCCGCAAACTACATTGTTGATATTGCAGTGTCTGAAGAGTCTAGAAATATTTTTACTTCGCTGATAAATCTCACGAACCAACTTAATTACCCAGTCGTCGTTAAGCAAATAGAAGATCGTCAACAACTGACGGCCTTAAGTCAGCTGAAGAGTAATCTATTTCAAGGCTATGTGATTAGCCGTCCGTTATCACAACAAGATATAAAGCACCTACTTGAGTCTGAATTAACATTAAGTGTGGTGTGGAAGGTGCCTTTCAATTAAAGATTAGCCATTAAGGAGTGACTCTGTATCAATACTGATCAAGGAAGGTCACTAATGCTCGTAAAGCTTGATTGCGAGCATCATCTGCTTCAATAAACACTTCATGCTGACAATTGTTAATTCTGCGAATTTGACAGTACTTATTCTCAGCTCTATTTTGCGCCGCATTATCTACAATAGCATCGTCCATAGCCTGTAAAACCAGAATAGGCTTAATGCTAAGTGCTGCTGCTTTTATTGCTCTGTCCGCAGCATCCATCGCTTCTATTAGCCAACGATTGGTTGGTGAACCCAGTTGTATTTCAGGATCTTGTTGAAACACATCTAAGATCATCTGATATCGATTAGGGCTATTGGTAAGATGATTTTTTTCAAACACTACCGGCTGATAATCGGTGCCGCCTAAAACATAATTCGGTTGTTTATTTGGCTGCTTGTCACTAGAGGTATCCAACAAAGCGGCGAGTGAGCGAATGAAAGCTTTGTTAAATGGCAGCTTTATACCGTACATTGGGGCTGAAAATACCGCAGCATTAAATGTCGCTGGATATTGCTCCATATAGAGAGTGCCAATGGTTCCGCCCATTGAGTGCCCAACAAGATATAAATCGTTATGGTCGTTGGGTTTGACTATCTGTTCAATAAAGTCATTTAGGTCATTAATGTAGGTTTGAAACTTATCAATATGCCCTTGATGAGGGTTGATTGTTGTTCTTGATGATAACCCTTGGCCCCGATGGTCTAAAATGTAAAGGCTGTATCCCTGCTGATAGAGATCAAACATTAACTCTTTATATTTAAGATAACTTTCTACACGTCCGCTACTGATGACAATGGCTTTATCGTTATCAGGGTGTTGAATGTAAGCGTATGCTAAGGAGATACTGTCTTTGGTTAATGTTGATTGAGTGACGGTTTGCCAGAATTGCTGTTGCTCATTATTGTTTAGTTGATGTTCTGACGAAAAAAACACAATACTCACCTTTATTAGTAACGACCAAATTGAAATCATATATCGAAGATGAGAGCAGTGTAGCAAACTAATTTGTGCAGTTTTAGCTAAAGCGTAATACAAAGATATTTGAATTGAAAATGTTGGCTGAAAACACATTCAGCCAACATTTTTAAACGATTAGTTTATGATTGAGCAGATTTTTGTTCTTGAATAAACTCATCTACTTTTTGTTCGAGAATATCCATCGTGACAGAGCCATTTTCTAATAAAGCATCGTGAAATAGGCGAATATCAAAATCTTCACCAAGTTCTGATTCTGCTTTAGTGCGTAATCGCTTAATCGTTAGCTCACCAATCTTGTATGATAGTGCCTGTCCAGGCCATGAAATATAGCGATCGATTTCAGTGGTGACATTGTGCATTGATAATGCAGTATTGCTGGCCATGAACTCAATGGCTTTATCTCGACTCCAGCCCTGAGTATGCATGCCTGTATCGACAACCAATCTAGCAGCACGCCACATTTCGTAAGTTAATCGGCCGAAATTACTGTAAGGATCTTGGTAGAAGCCCGCTTCTAACCCTAAATACTCTGAATATAACCCCCATCCTTCACCGAAAGCTGAAATATAGCTATAGCGTCTAAAGTTGGGTAGGTCGGTTAACTCTTTATTGAGAGAAATTTGTAAATGATGGCCAGGTACAGCTTCATGTAAGGTGAGTGCTTCCATTTCATAAAGTGGGCGTTTATCTAGTGCATAAGTATTTACCCAGTAAAAGCCTGCTTCATCATCTCGATTTGAACCAGAATAACGTCCGGTGGTGTATTTCGGGGCTATTTCAGCAGGAACGGGTTTGATCCCGTAAGGTGTTCTCGGAAGCGTAGCAAAATATTGAGGCAAAATAGCGTCTGCTTTTTTAGCAATATAAGCCGCTTCCTTAAGCAGCTCTTCTGCAGTTTTAGGGTAAAACTGAGGATCTGTGCGTAAGAAATGTAAAAATTCAGGGAAGGTTCCTTTAAATTCTACATCAGCAATCACTTGCTCCATTTCTGCTCGAATTCTAGCGACCTCTTTTAAACCAAGTTGATGAACCTCATCCGCAGTCATATTAAGCGTGGTGTAGTATTCCACTCTGTTTTGGTAGAAGGCGTCACCATTAGGCATATCTTTTGCGGCAATAGAAGTGCGCGCGTTAGGGATATACTCTTCGGTCATAAAGTCATAAAACTGTTGATAAAGGGGTAGCACTTGTTGTGAAATAACTTGCTTACCTTTGGTTTCAAAGTCGACTTTTTGAGCTTCCGTAAAGTGGTCTGGAAAGTCGGCAAAAGGTTTGTAATAGCCACTGTCTTCAACACTTACAATATAAGCACTGATACTGTCTTCAAATCCATTTAGCGTCACTTTTGCAGGGGTGATACCACTACTCAGCCCTTGTTTTAACCAAAATGTCTGTTGAGCAAAGTATTTCGGCAATGCGGTCATTTTATCTAAGTAGTTCTGATAATCCTCTGCTGTATTCAGTCGAGCATTTGCCATTGAGGCGACATAGGCATGAAAACCACTTTCAGCCGTTATTGGTAAGTAATGATCTTTGTAAGTGTACATATCGACACTGTTTTGCAATTGATATTGCAAAAGCTGAGCGTTAATTTTATCTGTTTTAGATAGTTTGTCTTTGTCCAACTGTTTTAAAGACGACAATAATGCTTTTTGACGTAAGTTTTTTTCAGCTAAGATTTCAGGAGATAAATCTGCAAGCAGCGCAGCTTTTGATTCATCGCCTAATGAGTAGGCCAATTGAGGTGAATAATCTACGTTAACTTGCCATGCATTATCTATAATTGTCTTTAGACTCATATCCTCAACAGTTGCCGCTTTTACTTCTTGCGGTTTATCGACGGTAGTTTCTGCTTTTTTAGTGTCGCCAAGATAATATTGAGCTTTTGACCCTGTGGTCATTTTACAGCCAGTAATAGCGAGCATGATAATCGCAGGCAAAATGAGCTTACGCATGTGAATTCCTTTATCGACAATAATTTACAAGAATAAATTACAAGTTAAATGACTAGCTAACAACATACCAATTCCGCATAAACCACGCTAGCGGAATCAGCGGAAATAATTGTTACTGATTATGCCGTTTAGGCGATAAAAACGTCACCTTTTTGTTGGGGCATGTTAAACTTCGCAGTGCTAGATGTTCATAAAACAAAAAACACATTTAGCTCAGAAAATTAATAGGGGTTAATAATGATCAATACATCCATTCCATTAGTTGATTTACACCGTCATTTAGATGGCAATGTTAGAGTCAAAACCATTTGGGAACTCGGACATCAGCATGGAATTAAGCTGCCAGCAGACTCGTTAGAAGCACTTGCACCTTTTGTGCAAATTCAGGGCAAGGAAAACAGCTTAGTCGCTTTTTTAAAAAAGCTAGATTGGATGGTCGCTGTATTGGCAGACTTGGATGCAGTTAAGCGTGTTGCCTATGAAAACGTAGCAGATGCAGCTATTTCAGGTTTGGATTATGCTGAGTTACGTTTTAGCCCGTATTACATGGCAATGAACCATAACTTACCGATTGAAGGCGTCGTAGAAGCCGTTATTGATGGGGTTAAAGCTGGCATGAAAGAACATGCTGTTAAGGTTAACCTTATCGGGATTATGTCGCGTTCATTTGGGCAGGAGAAATGTCGATTAGAGCTTGAAGGGCTTTTAGCACACAGAGGTGCTTTGGTTGGCATGGATTTGGCGGGTGACGAACTAGGTTTCCCTGGCGACTTGTTTAATGATCACTTTAAGCGAGTACGTGATGCTGGCTTACAAATTACCGCTCATGCTGGTGAAGCCGCTGGAAGTGAGAGTATGTGGCAAGCGATTCAAGAGTTAGGTGCAACACGTATTGGTCACGGTGTTAATGCGATACATGATCCTAAAATGATGGAATATCTCGTTAAGCACTCTATTGGAATTGAATCATGCCCAACCAGTAACTTACATACCTCTACAGTTGCTGATTACGCTTCACATCCATTTAATCAGTTTCTAGATGCTGGTGTATTAATTGGTTTAAATACTGATGATCCTGGTGTGAGCAACATTGATATTCAACATGAGTATCGTATCGCTAAATCTGAACTTCACCTGTCAAATGATCAGATTAGCCAAGTGCAGCGCAATGGTGTTGAGATGGCATTTTTGTCTAATAGTGAGCGCAAAGCTTTATACGCTTCAAAATTATAAATGGTCTAATAACACCATTTTTAAGCAATGCATAAAACAAAAAAACCGCTGAAATTCAGCGGTTTTTTATTGTCGTGAATTTAATATTCAACAATTATTAAATCACACGAGAGAACTGTTGTTGACGTGCCTTTTGACGGTAATACACGTCAAAGCACATACAAATATTACGAATTAACAAACGACCAGTAGGGCTAATCGTTAGTTTGCGATCAGTAATATCAACAAGTTTGTCATCGATGAAAGTTTGTAGAAGTTTTAAATCTTCTGCAAAGTATTCTTCAAAGTTAATATCAAATTGTTGCTCAATCTTAGTCAGATCTAAATCGAAATGACAAATCATTTGCTTAATCACCACACGACGAATTTCATCATCACGATTTAAGCTACAACCTTTCCATAAGGCATGACCTGCTTCATCAATTGACTCATAGTAAGGACGGATGTCTTTTTGGTTTTGTGCGTAGCAATCGCCAATTTGGCTGATTGAAGAGACACCTAAACCTAGTAAGTCACACTCTTCCTGGGTGGTATAACCCTGGAAGTTACGGTGTAATTTACCCGCATTTTGTAACTTTGATAGCTCATCATCTGGCTTTGCAAAATGGTCCATACCAATGAATTGGTAACCTGCACCAGTAAGCGACTCAATTGTTTGATGCAACATATCAAGCTTTTGCTGTGGCGAAGCCATATCTTCATCTTTAATTTTACGCTGAGCGGCAAAACGCGATGGTAAATGCGCGTAGTTAAAGATTGATAAGCGGTCTGGAGAAAGCTCAATCACACGTTTAATGGTTTCAGCAAACGTTTCTGGCGTTTGATGTGGTAAACCGTAAATTAAATCGGCATTGGTCGATACAAAGCCCATGTCTTTTGCTTTTGCCATTAAGTCAAAAATGAATTGTTCATCTTGCTCACGGTTTACAGCAACTTGTACTTTCTTATTAAAGTCCTGAACACCAATCGAAATACGGTTAAAACCAGCTTCTTTTAAGGTATCAAGCATGGTTAGCTCGATTTCACGCGGATCAACCTCAATCGAGAATTCACCTTCATCAGCAAAGTTAAAGTGATTTTTGATTAATGAAGATAAGGTGAGAATTTGTTCTGGGTTTAAGAATGTCGGTGTACCGCCACCCCAATGCATTTGAGTCACTGTGTAGTTTTTGAATAGAGGAGCACGTTTTACAATTTCGCTCGCAAGGTATTCGATGTACTGATCAGCTTTATGAGCATGACGAGTAATGACTTTATTACATCCACAGTAATAACAAAGCTTGGCGCAGAAAGGAATGTGAATATATAAAGACAGCTTGTCGCTTTTACTGGTTTCAATTGCAGAGAGTAGGTTTTGCTCAGTGAAACTATCGTCAAACTCTAGCGCCGTAGGGTACGACGTATAGCGTGGACCACTGTAGTTATATTTTTCGATCATTGACTGATCCCAACTTATTTGTGTGGGCTGCTTCAAGGCACGTTCTCCGAGTAAATTAGCAATAGACGAAGTATGCAGCGATCTTAGACAAAAAACCTTGAACTACGTTGTAAATTTGAAATTTGATGTTGCTAGAAAGACGGTATTTAGTCTGAAATCTGTGAAGTTTTGTGAAATTGTGGGATGGCTCACAGCTTAGAAAGAAAGGTTAGGGCAGCAAATGGCCTGGTTATTAACGTGTTGATAATAATCAAGACCACCTTAAATGCTGATTACTGTGTCTTAGTGAATGAAATGGAACTGGGTAATTTTCTGTGCATCCTCAGTTAACCCTTGTTCTAGCTTAGCTTCTGATTTCATACGCGCTAAATCTAACTTCATTCGTTGTTGTTTCTCGAGTGACTTGCGGGCTTCTTTTATTGGATGCGCTTTAATGCAGTCATAATGCTCAAAGATATGTGGGAACTCTACTGCCATCTGTTCAGACATTGATAAAGCTTCAAATAGCTTAGCAATGCGCATGACTCCTTCAGAAGGTTCACATCGCTCCTCTAGCATTGCTGCAGCGATGTATTTTATGTCATCTAATACTTGCTGCTTTTTCGCTTTTGCTTCATCTAAGCGTTGCTGCTTAGCTTCAACAGCGTCTTGCTGTTGCTTCTTGACCTTTAATAGCAAATAACTGGCATAAGACGCTAACAGTACAATAACGATGATGGCGAGGGCAATAACAAGGCTAGACACAATTAATCCTTAATCTAGGTAGATAAATAACAGATAGAAAAATGGCATACCCAATGAGTATGCCATTTATTAATGATTTAAGACTGGTAGTCTTTTAATACATCAGCACCACTTTCGAAGCGCTCGTATAAATCATCATCAGAAGCAGGTTTTTTGCTAGTACTTGCTGTTTGAGCCGGAAGTTCTTCAGCATCAGAGATGCCAAGTTTTTCCATTAATGCTTCCATTTTAGCAAGCTGGCTATCTAACCATTTTTGGTCATCAGCAGAAAGGTCTTTACCTTCTTCTAATAAGTCTAATAAATTATTGAATCTTGGGTCATCCTCAAGTTTCAATAATTTCTGCTCATCAGTTAGTTTAGGCTGCTTAACTTTAGCAACTGGCGCCGTTGTCTCTACTGCTTTAACCATCAATGGCACAGGTTTCTTGCTGCCATGACGAGGGTCATTACTTTTACTGGTCGTTACATGCGGTGATTGTTGCTCAATCAAGGCCTCGTTGTGACGACTGCCAGACTTATGACCGTTATCTTTCTTTCTGCTGCCAGTGACTTTACGATCAGCCTTTTTGACTCTTGGTGCTTGTGTAGGGCCGTTTTCGCCGCCCTTGCGCGATTTTTTACTACGAGCCATCAGTGATCTCATGTGGTTGTAAAAAGTTGGCTAGATAGATAATCATCCACCTTGCACTAAATCAGGATGCGCTTTATATCAGACTTTGATGTTTTTTGCATCAATACGAGCTCTTTTGCTGCAAATAATAGCTTAAATTCGCTGTTTTGTGCTAAATACTCAAAAGTTTGTTGCTGGTAAAAGCTTACGTGAGTGGGATTGTTTTTAAAGTGCCACTTAGAAAAATGAGCTAAGTCAGTGAGTAATGAAGTGCTGATTGCTAACCAGCCGCCATTTTTTAATAAATTATTGATCAATGACCACTCTTTGAGTGGTTGCTGAAAATGTTCCAGTACCCGATAGCAACAAATAAAGTCATATTGCTGATTAAAGATTTGTTGATCGGATTTGATAAAAGGGTCGTATTGGTTAAGACGATGGCCAGCGAGTTCGATTATATCAAGACTTGCTTGATCTAAGACTCGGCCAAAATTAAGTCCTGTTAATCGACCTTCTTGCTGTGCACTAATTTGACCAAGTAAAGGTTGGATAAATTGCACCAGTTGTTTTTGCTTAGCGGATTTATTCGCACGGCCATAGCGCTGTAACTGTGCTGCTGGCATTAAATGTGATTGAGGGTTTGCGAAAACCAGTTGGCATTGAGGACAGCTGTAGAAGGCTCTTTTTTTATCTTGGATAAAAAACTCAGCAGTATGACTGCACAACGGGCATTTAATCATTGAAGTCAGGTATGATCCAAACAAAGGCGAAGATTATCAATCAATAACAGATTTTTTGAAAAGAAGAAATAAAAAAAGGTGGCAGTAAACTGCCACCTTGCAAAATAGTGTTTATCACACCAAATTTTTATTCCAAGTATCCATACTTGCTATGCGACTATCCCGGTCAATATCCATCTTATTTTTAGAGCTTTCCGTGCATTTTTTATTGTTATCGGTCATCAATGACCCTTTTTCTTAATCCTGTTGCCGTCCTGACCACAGCTTCCGTAGATGGTCTTCAATGACTCATCAATTTCCTAGTTGTCTTCAATGACATTAGTAAACAATCCATGTTTAAAAGTACCTTCCAGTGATAACAAGCCTCCGCAAGTGCATCCTAAGCAATTAGCTTCCTATGCCGCTACTTTAATCCTTAAAGTAGTGTCCTTATGGGGTTTTATCTCTGTTGCGTAAGGGAGTGCTATTTAAGCGAGTCGACCAATTGGTCTGTTCCTTACAAATTCTATATGACCTGGATTTCAAGCTGAAATCACGACTCTTATTATTATTAGCGAGTGGTCTTATTTATATTATTGTTATTTATTAATTTTATTCTTATATCTTAAATGTAAACGTATCCGAAATCTGTAAGATGGAATTAATATTTTTGTTCTTACAGCTGGGTTCATCTCGGTACGGGGCTATTTAACCCTAAATACGTGATCTCTGTCAAGCATGAATGTTATTAAGTTTACGTAAACGTCAACTTAGGGTTGTGAAAAAGGGTGAATAATCACCCTTTTAGCTTCATTTAAATATGAAGAAAAAATTACTTAAGACTTGAAATATATTGAGATAATACTTCAATATCACTGTCAGATAACTTTTTAGAAACATCTTGCATCATGCCATTCAGGTCGTTGTTACGATTTGTATCACGGAACTTAGTTAACTGAATTTTGATGTAATCAGCATGCTGGCCACCAATCGCTGGGAAGCCGGCAAGTTCGCCGCCTTTGCCATCTGGTCCATGACATGCCATACATGAAGTGATACCGCGAGCCATGTCGCCGCCTTTATAAAGGGCTTCACCTTCAGCTGGTACATTGGCTACATCAGCAACTGATTGTGTTTGACTTGCATAATATGCAGAAACATCTTTAATATCTTGTTCAGATAACGCTATTGACATACCAGTCATGGTAGGATCATTACGACCTTCTTTGCCGCCGCTTTTAGCTGCCGCTTGGAAATCATGTAATTGTTTTTCTAGATAAGATGCGTGCTGTCCGGCCAATTTAGGCCAAATAGGGGCAATGCTGTTACCGTCAACACCGTGACAGGCAGAACACATAACTGATTTAGTTTTACCCGCTTCCACATCACCTTCAGCGATTGCAGGCGTTGATATAGCGGCAAATACAGACAGCGCAAGAGCTAACTTTTTCATGGCGTTCCAACTTCTTGTTTAATTTATTGTCCTGAGCTTACTAGGAAGACCCGCAAGCGTGGTAAAATCTACAAACTGTGATCAGGCTAATATTTTACACGAAAATGTGGAAAAGTAAGCAAATCTTACATAATTAAGGTATTACCCCAAATTTATTGGAGCAAATCGTGTCAGAAACGCGTATAGATTTTCGAAAAACCAAGTTTTTAATTAGTGCGCCAGACATTGCGCATCTTGATCAGTATCTTCCTGGTGATACCGGTGTAGAAATTGCGTTTGCTGGGCGATCCAATGCGGGTAAGTCTAGTGCTCTCAACGCTTTGACCGAGCAAAAAGGCTTGGCAAGAACCAGTAAAACCCCTGGTCGTACTCAACTTATCAATGTATTTGAATTAGATGAAAACCGTCGACTCGTCGATTTACCAGGTTATGGTTTTGCAAAAGTGCCATTGGCATTAAAGAACAAATGGCAAAAAGCCCTTGGTGAATATTTGCAAGAACGCACCTGTTTAAGCGGTGTAGTTGTGTTAATGGATATTCGTCATCCCCTCAAAGATTTAGATCTGCAAATGATTGAATGGGCAGTGTTAAGTGAAATACCAGTATTAGCCTTGCTGACTAAATCAGATAAGCTCGCACAAAACGTTAAAATGAAAACGGTTAACGCTGTGCGTAAAGAGTTGGCTGAGTTTGGTGACTGGGTCAAAGTAGAGCCGTTTTCATCCTTAAAAGGAACCGGTAAACCAAAAGTGTTGGGCATTCTTAATGAGTGGTGCAACCCAAGTTGGCTAACTGAAGCTGAGAAGCAAGCTGAACAAGATTCGGAATAAGAAACGATAGGCCTGCAGTCTTTTATTAACAAAAACCGTTGAGTTTATATAAATAAACTTAGCGGTTTTTTTGTGCTCAAGCTTTGTGCATTAGAGGTTTTAGTGGGAGAGTGTAGCGTTTAAACAAAAAAAAACCGACGACATATTGTCACCGGTTATAAAAAATTAGCTCTTTTGGGGAGAAGCTAAATTCAACAAGACTCAAGTGTCACCTACTCATCGATGACGCTCAATAACAATATGATAATCGTTTTTTAATCTTTTTTAAAGTATTTACTCTAAATTAATTTTTAGGCAAAAAAAAGCTCCAGCATATTAAGATGCTGGAGCGCCATAATTCGGCTTGTCACTATTTCTAGTGAAATAAAAGGTCTGAAAGATGGAACATCTTAACCTCTGTACCCTACGCAGAGAATAATACTTCATTAGCCTTAAAATGAAAAACTGTATTTTGTAAAAATGAACAATAATGTGAAGTTTGCCACATTTGAAGGTGTATTTTTCACCTTGTTGGTGTTTTTTAGGCCTAAAAACAACAATCCCATAGTTGCAAAACTACGGGATTGTTTATTTCTTAAAGTGAAACAGCTTATTTTCCTGCTTAAAGGCAGGATCAAATGGGCATATTAATGAGCTTCATCCCAGTTATCACCAAGACCTGCTTCTGCTAATAGGGTGACATCTAAAGTGGCCGCTTGTGCCATCAATTCGCACACTTTTGCTTTAAGTGACTCAGCTTGCGCTTCTTCGACTTCAAAAACCAATTCATCGTGAACCTGCATCATCATAGTGATTTCACCATGGGTGTCATTCTTGATCCATTGATCAATATTAATCATGGCTTTTTTGATGATGTCTGCAGCCGTACCTTGCATTGGTGCGTTAATCGCTGCTCGTTCAGCAGCTTGGCGGCGCATAGCATTTCTATCCTTAATATCAGGAAGGTATAAACGTCTGCCATAGTGTGTTTCTACGTAACCGACTTCAGCCGCTAATGCACGGGTGTCTTCCATATATTTAAGGACACCAGGGTAACGGGCAAAATAAGTATCGATATAAGTTTGTGCTTCCTTACGCGGAATATCTAATTGCTTTGCTAAACCAAAGGCTGACATACCGTAAATCAAACCAAAGTTAACCGCTTTGGCACGGCGTCTTTGCTCGGTGGTCACTTCTTCAAAGTGAACACCAAATACCTCAGCTGCTGTGGCTTTATGAATATCTTTATTCTCGGCAAAGGCGGTTAATAACCCTTCGTCTTGTGAAAGGTGCGCCATAATGCGCAGCTCGATTTGAGAATAATCGGCAGCTAACACTTTACGACCTTCAGGGGCGATAAAGGCTTGTCTAATGCGGCGACCTTCTTCAGTTCGAATTGGGATGTTTTGCAAATTTGGCTCGCTTGATGATAAACGCCCCGTGGCCGCATTCGCTTGGTGATAACTGGTATGCACACGACCCGTTTCTGAGTTCACCATTAACGGTAGCTTATCAGTATAAGTGCTTTTAAGTTTAGACAGGCTTCTGTGCTGTAAAATCAGCTTTGGTAGTGGGTAGTCTAATGCAAGCTCAATGAGTACATCCTCAGCAGTTGACGGCGCACCTTTTGGGGTTTTTTTGATGATCGGGTATCCGAGTTTTTCAAAAAACAAAGCTTGTAACTGCTTAGGAGAGCTTAAGTTAAACTTCTCGCCAGCAATGTCATAGGCTTTGGTTTCAAGCTCATCAATCTTCTGTGCCAATTCATCACTTTGCTGACTTAGTAACATGCTATCAATTAACACACCTTGGCGTTCGATATCTGACAAGACTTGGATAAGCGGTAATTCAAGCTCATTGAATACAGATGTAAGAGAAGGTTCTTTTGCTACTCTCGGCCATAGGTGTTCATGTAATCGAAGGGTGATGTCAGCATCTTCAGCAGCATAAGGGCTGGCCGTGTCTAAATCGATTTGATTAAAGGTGAGTTGCTTAGCCCCTTTACCTGCGATTTCTTCAAAACTGATATTTTTGTGGCCTAAATATTTAAGTGCCAAACCATCCATATCATGACGAGATGCTACTGAGTTAAATACGTATGATTCGAGCATCGTATCAAAACGGACACCTTTAAGTGAAACGCCTGCATTAGCAAAGATGCTGATGTCATACTTAAGGTTTTGACCCACTTTTTTGATGCTATCACTTTCTAATATAGGTCTTAATTGTTCTAGAGCGTATTCAACAGGGAGTTGTTCTGGTGCATCTAAATAATCATGGGTTAATGGCAGGTATGCGGCTTTTCCGATTTCGACAGCGAAAGAGATACCGACGAGCTTCGCTTCCATATAATTTAGGCTGGTGGTTTCAGTGTCTACAGCAATTAAGTCCGCTTTAGATAATCTAGCAACCCATTTAGCTAAGTCGGCTTCAGTAAGAATCGTTTCGTATTCTGTTTCAATTGCTGGAGCGGCTGGTGGAGTGTCTTCAGTTGTTATGCTTGAATTAGCAGCTGAAAAGCCTGATTTATTATCTAATACTTCGGCTAACCAACGTTTGAACTCCATTTCACCAAATAATTTAACCAGCTCATCACGGTTTTGTGGCTTAATTTCTAATGGTGCCCAGTCATCATCCCATTCCACATCTGTTTTGATTGTGGCGAGATCGTATGAGAGTTGCAGCATCTCTTTATTGTCTTCAATCTTTTTAGGCATGGTTTTAGAACCACGGAAAGTCACATCTAATACGCTTTCAGGATTTGCGATAAGCTTATCGACTCCGCCTACACCCGTTAGCATTGCTAATGCCGTTTTTTCACCAACGCCAGGTAAGCCCGGAATGTTATCGGCTTTATCACCCATCATGGCAAGCAGGTCAATAATGAGTTCTGGTCCGACACCAAATTTTTCAGTGACTTCAGCTGGTCCCATTATGGTATCTGTCATGGTGTTAATTAAGGTGACATGCTCATCAACAAGTTGAGCCATATCTTTATCACCCGTACTAATCAAGGTTGCTCGACCTTCTTTACTGGCCTTAAGCGCAATAGTACCAATGACATCATCAGCTTCAACGCCTGGAATACAGATTAATGGCAAACCTAAGGCGTGAATGATGGCATGCAAAGGTTCAATTTGACTGCGTAAGTCGTCAGGCATTGGTGGGCGCTGAGCTTTATATTCGCTATACATGTCATTACGAAATGTTTTGCCCTTTGCATCGAATATAACTGCAATATGACTTGGGTTATATCGGCTCATTAAGCTACGAAGCATGTTGACTACACCGTAAACAGCACCAGTTGCTTCGCCTTTAGAATTAGTCAAATGTGGTGGTGCATAAAATGCGCGATAAAGATAAGAAGAACCATCCACAAGGACGAGTGGGTTATTGGGGATTGTTGGCATAGTCTATTTTCATGTTCAGTATTCTGAGATGGCCTTAGAATGCCACATACAAGGATTTTCGGCCACGGAAAATTAACCCTCAGCCTGTGGATAAGTCTGTGAGTGAATTAATTTATCATCTAAGGTGGTTTTAATTACGACTGGGAATAAAACTCTTAACTTTATGATTTTTTACGTTTTTTAATATTTTTGTGAGTTAAATTGTAGTTTTAAAAAATATTCCGAATATGTGGACTTTTTTAATATTCTTATTGATTTACTCGATTATTTGGTACAGTTTTTAAACCGTGAAACAAATTCGAGAAACTAAGTTAGCATGTTTTTTAATCAGATCAATAGATTTGTTTAAAAAAAGTTAAATTAATCGATATTCAAAGGATCAGAAATGAAAAATATTGCAGTACTACTCAGTGGGTGCGGTGTTTATGATGGCGCAGAAATCCATGAATCGGTATTAACGTTATTGGCTTTATCTAAAGCAGGTGTGAACTATCAATGTTTTGCACCTGATATTGAACAAATGCACGTCGTAAATCATTTCAATGGGGAGGTTAGCGCTGAAGAAACGCGCAATGTACTTCAGGAATCTGCCCGATTAGCTCGTGGTGAAGTGAGTAATATTACCGAGCTTAATATTAGCGAATTTGACGCACTTATTGTACCTGGTGGTTTTGGGGCAGCTAAAAACCTATGTGATTTTGCCGTTGCTGGTAGCGCTAGCAAATTGCATCCTGAGGTTGAATCCTTTATTCAAGAATTTGCCTTAGCTAAAAAGCCGATGGGTTTTATGTGTATTGCACCAGTGATGATGCCAGCTATTTTTAAAAGTGGCGTTAAAGGCACCATTGGTAATGATTCTGGTACTGCGCAAGCCTATACCGAAATGGGTGGGCAGCATGTTGATGCAACAGTGGAAGATATTGTGGTTGATATGGATAATCTTGTTGTTTCAACACCGGCCTATATGTTGGCGAATTCTATTGTTGAAGCAAATATAGGAATAGAAAAGTTAGTGGATCAGGTTTTAAAGATGACATAGTCAGCTTAGTAGCAATTTGGTATAAACATAAACCGCTTCAAGCACCAAACTTCAGATAAATACTGATAAATATTTATCTGAAGTCAGGTTAACTCAATTATTCATAAGCAAGGAAGCAATATGAAACGAACTATTCAAAACTCCTCAACGACGATGGCTTTTATCTCAGGGGCAACCTTTGGAGCGCTGATATTTTGGGTTGCTTATTTTATTGTTTAACAGCGCTTTAGTGGTATTCAAGATAGCGATAATTTAGTCGTTATCTGGATCGTTTACGACTATCAAATGCCCCTTGAGCTAATCCCACAAGCAAGCCACCAATATGAGCTCCGTTCGCTATAGGCATGCCGAGTAGATCGGTAAAACCAAGTACTAACCAAATCAACATAAATGTCATGTAGCTATTTGGAATGCCGATGCCAGACTCTGGTGCACGTTGGCCCATAATCCAGGTGTAACCAACCACGGCGTATACTACGCCTGATAAACCACCGAAGTTTGGTCCAGTCATCATGTACTGGACTAAGCTGGGCAGACTGCCTGCTACAAGTAATAGAATCATCAATGGCCGAGTGCCGAGTTTGGTTTCAATTTTACCGCCTAAATACCACCACCAGAGTAAATTGAAGAGAAGATGCATCGCTGAGAAATGCATCAAGCTCGGGGTGAATACGCGCCATACTTGGCTAAAGTCGCTGTTTGGCACCGCACTAAAAAATGATAATTGGCTGAAAACTTGATTAGCAAAACCAAGGTTCATTGCAGCAAAAACGGCAACACATACAAAAAAGGTAACTAAAGTGAGTGGTCCTGCTCCAGTAATGAACTGTTGAATCAGCCCTAAGGAAGAGGAACCGTAATCTAGTTTGGTTTGAGTGGAACCATTATCCCACGAGGCTTCTAAATACTTTTTCTGATATGGATTTTGTTTAAACTGTTCAAATTCATAGCGAGCTTGCTCAGCTTTATCTTGTTGATAAACGACCAATGCTACACCATGCTCATTTACGATAGGCACGCACTCAATATCTAGACCTTTTAAGTAGTCGATAAAGGCTTGCGCTGCTCTTGCGTGGGGTAGTTGGCCGATTTCAATCATGCGTGCGCTTCACTCCAAGCGGTAAAACCGCCATCAAGACTATAAACGTCATCAAAGCCTTGTTCGATAAGATACCCAGCTGCGCCTTGACTACTAATACCGTGATAACACACCACGACAAGCGGTTTATCCATATCTGCATCAGCAATAACGTTGGCAATGTTTTCATTGGTGAGATGAATAGAAGTCTCAATATGACCAGCAGCATAACTGGCCGCATCACGAATATCGACGATTTGGATATCATCAGATTCTGCTGTCATATGGATAAGTTCGTTAATTGAAAGGTGCTTGAAAGTGCTCATGCTATACCGCTGCTGTTTGAAATGAGATTAAGAAGATAACTGAAGTATCTAATAAGGGGCTGTATAGATACAACCCCTTTATTATTGCGGCAATTTATAATCGGGAATTAATCCCAGTTTAAAATCACTTTTCCTGATTGGCCCGAACGCATAGCATCAAAGCCTTGTTGGAAGTCATCAATTGCGAAATGATGAGTGATAATTGGCGATAAATCTAAACCAGATTGAATAAGGCTGGCCATTTTGTACCAAGTTTCAAACATTTCTCGGCCATAAATACCTTTAAGGATAAGTCCTTTAAAGATAACTTTACTCCAATCAATAGCCATTTCACCACCAGGAATACCCAGCATGGCAATTTTGCCGCCGTGATTCATGGTATCGAGCATTGAATGAAACGCTGATGGCACACCAGACATTTCTAGGCCAACATCAAAGCCTTCTGTCATGCCCAAATCATTCATGACATCTTTAAGATCTTCTTTGGCAACGTTAACTGCGCGAGTCGCACCCATTTTGCGGGCTAAATCGAGGCGATATTCATTCACATCAGTAATGACCACATGGCGTGCGCCAACGTGCTTACATACTGCAGCCGCCATAATGCCGATAGGACCAGCACCAGTAATTAATACATCTTCACCAACAACATCAAATGATAGTGCTGTGTGTACTGCATTACCAAATGGGTCAAATACAGACGCTAAATCATCAGAGATATCATCAGGAATTTTGAATGCATTAAATGCAGGGATAACCAAGTATTCAGCAAAGGCGCCATCACGGTTTACACCGACACCAGAAGTGTTACGGCATAAATGAGTGCGGCCGCCACGACAGTTACGGCAATGACCACAAGTAATATGGCCTTCACCTGAAACACGGTCGCCAACAGTAAAGCCGCGGACCTCTTGGCCCATATCAACCACTTCACCGACATATTCGTGGCCAACAACCATAGGTACAGGAATAGTATTTTGTGACCATTCATCCCAGTTGTAGATATGAACATCAGTGCCACAAATGGCGGTTTTGCGGATTTTAATCAATAGGTCGTTATGACCCATTTCTGGCTTAGGTGCATCCACCATCCAGATGCCTTCTTCAGGCTTTAATTTGCTTAATGCTTTCATCATATCGACCTTAAATTATGCCCATCTCTTTACCAATACGGGTAAAGGCTTCGATCGCTTTATCGATTTGAGGACGGGTATGCGCCGCAGACATTTGCGTACGGATACGGGCTTGTCCTTTTGGTACTACAGGGAATGAGAAGCCAACAACATAGATGTTTTCAGCTAACAGACGGTTTGAGAAGTCACCGGCTAATTTAGCATCACCAATCATCACAGGGATAATGGCATGATCTGCACCTGCTAAAGTAAAGCCAGCTTTAGTCATTTCTTCACGGAAGTAACGGCTATTTTCCCATACGGCTTCACGTAATGCGTGGCCTGTTTTGAGCATTTCCAATACATGAATTGATGCACTGACAATAGATGGAGCGAGTGAATTAGAGAATAAGTATGGGCGCGAGCGTTGACGTAACCAATCAATGACTTCTTTTTTACCAGAAGTGAAACCACCCGAAGCACCACCTAATGCTTTACCTAATGTACCGGTAATAATGTCTACACGATCCATTACTTCGCAGAATTCATGGGTACCACGGCCGTTGTCACCGACAAAACCAACAGCGTGCGAATCATCAACCATCACAAGCGCGCCATATTTATCGGCTAAGTCACAAACGCCTTGTAAGTTAGCAATGACACCGTCCATTGAGAACACGCCATCTGTAGCAATCAGAATATCTCTTGCTCCAGCTTCTTTTGCTGCTTTTAACTGTGTTTCAAGATCGCTCATGTCATTGTTGGCATAGCGGAAGCGCTTGGCTTTACATAAACGCACGCCATCAATAATAGATGCATGGTTTAATGCATCAGACACAATCGCATCTTCAGGGCCAAGCAAGGTTTCAAACAGACCAGCGTTGGCATCAAAACAAGAAGAATACAAAATAGTATCTTCCATGCCTAAAAAGTCACTGAGGCTATTTTCTAGTTGCTTGTGGATATTTTGGGTACCACAGATGAAACGAACTGACGCCATACCGAATCCATGGCTGCTTAAACCGTTTTTAGCTGCATTAATTAATTCAGGGTGATTCGCAAGACCTAAATAGTTGTTGGCGCAGAAGTTAATGACTTCTTCACTATTTACGTTAATGGATGTTTGTTGGGCGGAAGTGATGACACGTTCACTCTTATATAAGCCTTCAGCTTTAACATCGACAAGTTGTTGATTTATACGGTCGTAAAATGAGGTAGAGGCCACCTGATTTCTCCTAAATATAGTTTTAATATGGAAATCGCTTAGCGGCATTCTAACCTTAATTTTCGTGGCTCTACAGTGTTTTTTTTAACCTGAATAGCAACATAAAAATGATTAGGGCTAGAGCTGTTTTCACATTAGATATACTAATCAGTAACAAGCTATAGCTAAGTGCTGATTAATGAATGACTTAATATGTTAACAAAATGGAAGGCCGCCTTTTATGACTCTATTTTAGTCGTAAAAAGGCGGTTTGTATGTGCTGGTGGATAAGTGGCATTTTCAGGCTTTACGCAGCGGCGTCACGCTCTTGCGAAGCAACATCTAAATAGTGCTGTTCAAGGCGGGTAAAGGTTGCCTCTGAGCCAGGTGTAGAATACGCCTTGAATATCATCAATACCCGCAGTAAGCCTTCATAAAGGGTTGCTTTAGTGATGGTTGACGTACTTGATTGAGTGAGTTGGTAGCTAATCCAAAAGCTCACCATCATTTTAATCGTGTCAGCTAATGCTGTGACTTTTTCGTCTTCAATTTCAAGGAAACCATCACTGATTAATTTTCTTAATACATTGCTTGAGCGACTCAGCACTTGTTCTTGCGCAGTTAGGTAGCGGGCTTTTAATGCTTCGTCACGGCTTAAGATATCGGCGAGGTTGGCGTACATGAATCGAAATTGCCACAGGGTATAAAACATGGCATCGAAGTAACCCATTAGTAACTCAATATCAACCGTTGTGTCTTCGTAAGGCTTGAAACCAGACTCAAGGTGACTTTCGTATAAGGCAAAAATTGAGTTAATAATGTCTTCTTTATTTCGAAAATGATAATAAAGATTACCTGGGCTGATATTGAGGTGCGCTGCAATATGATTGGTGGTGATATTACGTTCACCATGTTCGTTAAAGAGTTCAAGACTGGCAAAAACTATTTTATCGCGGGTTTTCATATCGATTCCAATTATCATTGCTAAATACAGGAGTCTTGATGACTCAATACGACGCTTAGCGCATATCCTTATGAATGTTATACCAAACGACATCAATATCTGGTCAGTTCAGATGCTGGCAAGCTTTCATATCGAGGGTTGCTTAACACCATCCAACAATATCTCTGCAAGTCTCTATAGCCTAGTCTGAGCCTGACTTTTTTATGCTTATCCAACCTAGCTCACTGAGTTGAGTTTATGTTGAATGATCACATATTTATGTGGTTTAGGTTTATGTTAACATTGTGTTTATCTGACAAGCAAAATTGATTAAGCACTCTTTCATGACTCGTGGCCTATATTCTGTATTACTGTATCTTCTTTCACCTCTTGTGGTGTTGTATTTGGGCTTTCGTAGTATTAAAAGTCCTGATTATCGCAAACGTTGGGGCGAACGATTTGGGCTAACTCGATTATCTCAAGCCGATGTGTTGATCCATAGTGTGTCTATGGGGGAAACATTAGCGGCAATTCCACTGATAAAAAAACTTATGACCGCTCACCCAGAGTTAAACTTCATTATTACTACCACTAGCCCGACAGGTTCAGCTGAAGTAGTAAAAGCATTTTCTGACCATTTAAATGGGCGAGTTCAACATTGCTATTTACCCTTTGATATCAGTGTTTGCGTAAAACGCTTTTTGCGTCAAGTGCAGCCTAAGCTATGTATCATTATGGAAACAGAGCTTTGGCCAAACTTGGTATATTTTGCTAAACAGCAACAAGCTAAGATTGTTCTAGCAAATGCACGTTTATCGGCAAAATCGGCAGCTAAATACTTAAAACAAGCAGGCTTAAGCCAGCCGATGCTAGCGTCACTTGATGCCATCGCGGTTCAAACACAACGAGAATGCGAGCGCTTTGAGTCTTTAGGCGTGAAACCTGAAAAAAATACCGTTTGTGGCAGCTTGAAGTTTGATTTACACATTGACGACAGTAAGCACCTACAAGCGAAAGCATTACGCTCTGAATGGCAAAGAAATGACGTGCCAGTATGGGTTGCAGGTAGTGTACATCCTGGTGAGTTTGAAATTATGCTCAAAGCACATCAGCAAGTGTTAGCTAAATACCCCAACGCCTTATTGATTATGGCGCCAAGACACCCTGAGCAGTTCAATGTCGCAGCAGTGACGACGACACAGCAAGGACTAACTCTTTCAAGACGAAGTATGAATCAAGCCGTTACTGAAGGTGTGCAAGTATTACTTGGCGATACCATGGGAGAGTTGCTGATGCTCTACGGCTGCGCTGACTTTGCATTTATTGGTGGTACGCTCATTGAAAATGGCGGTCATAACCCGCTTGAGCCAGCTGCGATGGGGTTACCAGTTAGTGTTGGCCCGCACCATTGGGATTTTGCAGAAATTACACAATTATTAGTCAAGGCTGGTGGGTTAGAAGTGATCACAGATGCGGATAGCTTAGCCAAACATATTTTAGGCTTATTAGAAGATCCGCTGCGCTATGAACTTGCTGCAAAAGCGAGTTTGCAAGTGGTGTCACAAAATCGCGGAGCATTAGATAAGCAAATCAATGTCATTGAAAACCAACTGAGCTGAATGATTCACGTAATAGCGGGCAATAATACTTAAATAGCCAAAGCTATGATTACAATCATCGCTTTTAAGGAAGTATTGACCTACTTAAGAGAGATCGATCATTTGCTGATAGCCCGCGAGTAGGCTTTGCCAATTATTGTCACTAAAGTTAAGGCTGGCAAGTTTAGCTTTTTCTTTATTAAATGAACGTAATAAACGACTTATATTTGCTTGCTGCCATTTTGTATTAGGGGGTTTTAGTTCGCCTCGGTCAAAGTCGATAAGGTAAAACTGATCATCAGCAAATAAGATATTTTTAGCATTTAAATCGGCATGATACACACCCCGAGCATGAAATTTTGCAATGGTTTGCCCAAGTTGTTGCCATTGCTCATCCGTTAATGTGGATTTTGACAAGAATGCGACTAAGTCATCAGCACCTTTGACTAGCTCAATAAATAAGTCTGCTCGATACCAAATACCAAAACGCTCAACATTGGCAGCAATCGGTCTTGGGACTGGGAACCCTTCTTGAAAAAGCGTCTCTAAAATGGCTAATTCAGCAATTGCTCGAGTACGCTTCATACCTGTAAATATATAGGCATCTTTGCTGAATTTTTCTATTAAGCCGCCACGCCAATAATGGCGTAAAACCCATTGTTGAGTTTGGTATTCAACAAACCAAGTTGTATAACGGCCTTTTGATTGGCCAATTATCGCATCATTGGGCTGCCAATATTCTGGACGAAAATGGTCAGGAGTTAGTGTTTGAGCAATTTCATCGCACCAAGCGATAACACCATTGTTTGTTGATTTTATTTGCATAAGTGGATTACAAAGCTTTGATTTGTCGGTGGCTATAAAGCGTATTCTACATTAAGATCGAACTCTTGTACTTACTCAGGTTAAATGCACTCATGAAAGCAGACTTTGCATCTATGAAATCCTTATGTTTACTACGTTTGTCGGCAATTGGTGACGTGTGCCATGCTGTGGCGATGGTGCAAGCGATTCAGAAGCAATATCCTCATCTGCAGATCACTTGGGTGATTGGTAAGATTGAATATCAACTGCTTAAGCATTTGCCAGGCGTCACGTTTGTCATTTTTGATAAGTCGCAGGGCTGGCGTAGTTACCCTAAGTTACGTAAAGATTTAGCCGCTCAGAAATTTGATGTGTTATTGCACATGCAAGTCGCACTCAGAGCAACAATCGCATCGCTAATGATCTCTGCAAAGGTTAGGGTTGGTTTCGATAAAGCTCGCGCTAAAGAAGGCCAATGGTTAGTGACAAATCACGCAGTTGAGCCATTAGCAACACCTCATGTGTTAGATGGTTTTATGGGGTTTGCTAAAGCTATTGGCGTTAATGACTTAACTCCACGCTGGAATATCCCTGTCACTGAAGCGGATAGTGCATTTGCGAATGAAGTGATTAAGCCTGGCGAAAAAGTGTTAATTGTATGCCCAGCTGCAAGCAAGGCCGAACGTAACTGGTTACCAGAAAGATATGCTGCAGTGGCAGATTACGCTGTATCACAAGGATATCGTGTACTAATTTGTGGTGGACCGAGCCAACTGGAAGTTGAACTAGCGAGTGCTATTACTGGTTTTGCTACTCAGTCAATTGAGAATATGGTGACTAAAACCTCTTTAACACAGCTATTATCAGTATTGAAAAATGCAGCAGTAGTCATTGCGCCCGATACAGGTCCAGCGCATATGGCAGTTACACAAGGGACGCCTGTCATTGGCTTATATGCGCATTCAAACCCAGGTAGAACCGGCCCTTATTTGTCACAGGAGCATGTGGTTAGTGTTTATGACTCAGTGATTGTGCAGCAGTTTCCCAATCAAGTTATTCCATGGGGAAAGCGTGCTAAAGGGAAGGAGTTAATGGCCTTGATTGAGATTGAAGATGTTATCGCTGCATTTGATGACGTGATAAAAAAATAGCCCGCGATTGCGGGCTATTGTTAATATTTGTGCTGTGGATGGAAGAGACCAAATACGGCACTTAATAATGGAATAGGTAATTTAGTTTTACGTTGTTGCTTCAACATATACCAATGCCATGCTTGCTTTTTGTAGTCTAATATTTGAGCGTCTGATAGTTGGTCTTTAAAAATGTCACAATAATCAATAATGAACTTTAAATCGCGCATAGGGACTTTTTCTCTGTACCCTCGACCTGCATAATGAATAAAGCTTGCTGATTGATAATCTTCTAGTCCTAAAAGAGGCATGCGATTAAAGCGTTTATCTACGCTAACGCAATTAATTTTGTCTCTGCGAATAAGATAATTAATATAAGTTTGATCATAAAACTTCACTTCATTGCAAATTTTTTGCATCTCATCAGCGCTAGCATTATCGAACAGACCTGTTTCTTTGGATAATAAGATCATCCCTGAATTGAAGTACACCATTTTGCCATTTTCTTCTGGCCAATGCGCCTCTCCGAGTACTTCATTAATGCGTTGAGCGTGAGGGGAGCGATCTTTGTATTTCCCCTCATTGAACATGTAAACAGTGTCTAGCTCAGGGCACTCTTCAAAAATATTTTCAGCAAATGGACTGACTAATATGTCTGCGTCTAAATAAAGAACACGGTCATAAGTTTTTAACAGTTCTGCTATATATAATTTTTCAGACCAAGCAGGGCTAGCGTCATACTTCTTGTTATTTACATGCAGATGATAATGAAGTTCTTTAGATACAATTACATCAGCACCAACTTTCTTACCATATTCTTCAAAGCTAGTAATCGCTGCCTTATACATTGGATTATCACCAATGGCTAAAGTAAATATTGCCCTTTTCATTTTTATAAAGCCTTTATTCTTGAATTAATTTTATGCATGCGAACTCATGTTCAAATACTTATTAAATACAGTGTCTACACTAATATCTGAAACATGACCTTTGCCTTCGGTGGCGTACATAACATGAGATGTCGCGCTTTCAGGTGGTGCCCAATAAGGTTTTTTCTGACGCATCATGGCTAAAAGTGGGCGCTTAGCTGCAAATGCAAAGTGCAGTATTGCGGTATCGACTGTTATCACAAAATCAGATAATGCAATCAATGAAGGTAATTCAAAGAAATGCTTATCAACAGTAAACACTACCAACTGGATATTATTCTCTTGGGAAAATGTGTGAGCTGCAGTTTTCACTTCTTCGAAATTTTCTGGTGTCACATTGATGATGTATCGATGACCGTTGTCAGTTTGCTCGAGCGAACTTATCAAAGAGAATAGCTGAGTTAATTGCCAGTCTTTTTTAGTATTTGTTGATAGGTGGTTCAAAAAGAAAAGTTTACCATTTGTCGTTGGAAACTTGTCTGCTAGCCACTCTTTTGAGTCCGTTGTCGTTTGGTCAGGGACGACTAAATTTGGCATCATTTGCTCTTTTGAAAGTTGCAAATCAAAAATACTATTCATTACCTTCATAAAGCGATCTGTAATGTGATGATTCGTCGGCAATGAGTCCGTATCGAGCTGATACACTTTATCGCTATTTCGAAATAACACGAAGTTAAGTAATCCTCTATACGGAGCTTTGGAAACACTGGATACGATAAAGGCTTTGGGCGATATTTTTCTGGCAATATCAGAAAATTGATTTGCTTTACTGCCTGGAGAATGACAAACAATGATGTCGTAGTTTCTTTGATTGGCTTGTTCTATTTGGCTATCTCTTGCAATTGTAGAGTCTGTGCAACCGTAGCTTTGATTAAACGTACCTTCTGCTTGCATCCACTGCTGTAAAATCTTACTTCTAGATAGCCGCCATGCATCGGTATTGCAGCGATTGTCATCTAACCAGATATCAATTTCGATATGCGGGTGTTGATGCTTAAGAGCAATAAGAAAAGTTTTAAAATAGAGAAAATCACCTAATGCAAAAGGTGATATAAATAGCAAGCGTTTGCTATTTGATAACTGTTCAGAAGAGATGATGGGCATAAGTAGGTTTAATGCTTTAAAAGTCATAATAAAGCATAACCTGAAAGTAAAATGAATAAAATCGTATAATCGAAATAGTGATAAATTGAAGCTAAATTTATTGTCACTTCAATTTATTATTACTCAATATAAATAATTTAGGCGTTAAGCTCTAAATAATCGACAATTCTACTTGATGCTAAGCCATCGGTCGGGCCTAAATGGTCTGAAGTGTATTTTAGACGGTTTTCTTTAAACTCTTCTGGTTGACTCAATTGCTGAGGGATTGCATCAAGTAATGAAGCGTAATCATTTACGTGAAAGCCGATTTCTGAATATAAAACATTATCCTTACCAAAACGGTTATTGAATCGGAATTTGAAAATCCCGCGATATGACCATTTCAACTTGAAGAAGTTACAAACGATCACTGGTTTATTTAATGCGGCGAACTCAAACAAGGTACTTGATGCTTCGCTTAACAAAATGTCGGCATTTTTCATGAAAGGCAGCAAAGAAATATCTTGCTCCTTGGCGACATAGACATTGCTGTATTTTGACCATTTCGCCAATTTATCTCTTTGTTTTTTGTATTGCTCTCTGACCTGGGTTAAAGAGTGTGGCTTAATGAGAATATTGTATTCCTTGAAATCAGTTGGCCAGTTATCAGGAAAGCATTCTAACGAACTTGGATTAAAGGTAGGCGCATACAAAATGGTTTTTTTATTAGGATCCAAACCTAGTTTGGCTAAATCAAACCCTGGTTCTGTTTGATTGAACATAGGGTCTAACTTTGAAAAACCGACTTGGACAAATTTGTCTTTTGGGTAATATTCTTTAATCTTAGATAATCTCAGTGCACCTTCAATAAAACGCACTGTCATTGGGGTTTTTGACTTATGGTAATAGCTGGGTTTAGGGCCAACGCCATGGCCTAATTGTGCTGTTTTAGAATGTTGATGAACTTCATCTAGAAAGTCTGATTCATTTCCAAAAAAGATCCACTCAGGCTTGAGAGATAAGTAAGTCTGCTTTGCTTCATGCTTATCT
This sequence comes from Shewanella sp. 10N.286.52.E4, assembly GCF_041468785.1. Classification (NCBI taxonomy): domain Bacteria; kingdom Pseudomonadati; phylum Pseudomonadota; class Gammaproteobacteria; order Alteromonadales; family Shewanellaceae; genus Shewanella; species Shewanella sp. 10N.286.52.E4. The sequence goes on along the minus strand of NZ_JBFRJJ010000014.1, from coordinate 80,908 downwards.
TTAACCCAGATACATTCTACATGTAGATTTTCTATGGTGTTTGAGAACGCTTGTTGATCGTTTTTATTGCTATAGCAAACTAGCTTAACCTGATGGTTTCGTTTCTTAAGTTGTTCGATGATTGGAACGTATTGAGGTAAATAATATACATTCAATGTGTCAAACACGATTAACATAGCATTCTCTTTAAAATTATTATTTTAATAATGGACGGCTCTGTGGCCATTTAAGTTAGATGTTGTTCTGTTATTTTGTTTTAAAACAGAAATAATTAATGAGGATGTGATCACAATGACGCCTTAGCATCTGTAGTGTTATCTCTTTAACAAAGACTCATTATGTAACAATATTTGTGAAAGTGAAAGAATAGGCATAGCGACTGAAACCATATAATCAGAAAATTATCTGTAAATTAATCTTATCTACTCGAAGTCTAGTTTGGGCGCTAAACATGGGAGAAAGTAAACTTAAACATTAAGCTTTTACCATTTAAGCTTGATTGAAATAATTAAATTACAAAAGCTAGCTGAATGCGTGAGTTAATGGGGTCTTTATAGACGGTTAACTGTATTTCAATTAAAATAACCTTCTCATTTTTACAAGATACGTTAACTATGCCTCAATCTACCCTGAGAACTTTCGATTACCCTGCAAGCTTAATAAAAAGCTATCAGCATTGGCACTTGTTACTCAGACCAGATCAACCGACATTAGGTTCAATGGTATTGGTGTGCAAAGAAAGTGTTCATCAGTATTCTGATATTTCTACTGAGGCAGCAGCTGAGCAGGCTATTATTTTTGCTGATATTGAAACTGTGCTCAAGAAGCGATTTGATTATAGTAAAATCAACTACCTAATGTTAATGATGGTTGATCCCGCGGTTCATTTTCATATAATTCCTCGCTATGAATTTCCTATAGAGTTTTGTGGTCAACTTTTTGAAGATAAAGAGTGGCCAAAGCCTCCGAATTTAAGTGATGCGTTAGCACTCGATGACGTTTATCAAGCTGAACTATTGAAGACGTTAAAAAGTGATTTTGCCGCTAATGTTACAACACTGACTAGCTCAACTAAAAAATATCGCAGAATGTATACATCAGGTTGTTTTGATATTTTCCATCAAGGTCATTTGAATATTCTTAAAAAGACCAAAGCTCTGTGTGATTATTTAATTGTTGGTGTTTCTACCGATGAGTTGATTATTAAGTCAAAAGGCCGCCCGCCAATTATCCCTTTTGAAGAAAGAATTTCGATTCTAGAATCAAATCGATTTGTTGATGAGGTTATTCCTCAAATCGATAAAGATAAGCAAGCTGTTGTGGAACAGTATCAAATAGATGCGATTTCTGTTGGCTCTGATTGGAAGGGAAAGTATCCGAAAGTGTCTTGCGAGATGGAATATTTTGACTATACACCTAATGTGAGCTCTACAGTGTTAAAGCAAAAGCTTAACATTACGCCTAAATAACGTAAAAAGAGCTACTTTTAAAGTAGCTCTTTTTATATGTATGCTATTAATTTTTAATGTAAAGTCTATCTAGTAAGCTTGAAATATCTTCAGCGGCTTGTTTGAAATTGATTAACGACATATCTCTACCTGTCTTTCTGCCAATTGGAGGCATAAAGTGCAAACGCTTACTTTCTTCTGTTAATGTTTGCCATCTAATGTGTGGTGCAGAGCGCCTACCTGCATAAAAACCTACAGTTGGAACGTTATGGAGCCCTGCTATATGAATTGGACCTGTAGAGCCGGCAATAAATATATCTGCTGCTACAATCGATTCTGCAAAGTCTGCAAGATTATCCAAGGGTGTTGCTAATTCAATCTTTATTTCAGTGTTTGATAAAGTTGACATTATGCGCTCTGCAATCACAATCTCATTTTTTCCAAACGTTAAAATGAAACGACAATCCACTTTGGTTTTAGCGTTTATTGCTTGAACTAGCGTGGCTAAATCATTTTCAGCCACAGCCCCAGATGAGCCCCCCGTACCAGCATGAACAAAAATAAGCTTTTCATTTCCTTGCTGATGATAATATTTACGCCATTTGTCTTTTTCTGAGTCTATATTCCAAAGCTTTTTGGGAAGTTCCGGTATATTGACATTATGAGTTGTTAAAAAGTGATCAACGAGCTTACAGCTGGCCCTTCTCATTGGCTTTGCTCTATCGAAGGAGTGATCGACTCGATAGGTGTAGAAGTATTGATACCAACCAACTTTAGGAACAAGCATATAAGGTATATTACAAGGCTTAAGAATTTTGTAGATGCGATATCTTGATAAGGCTACTATAGCTGCATCATAATTATTTTTATGAATTTCAGTACTAATTGCATCATCATCGCCATTATCAATGATGATGTTGTCAATATAAGGACAACGCAGAGCAAACTCTTTCATTATTGGGGCTATAAATACATCTATTTCAGCTTCTGGATAGGCTGTTTTAAGCAGGTATAACGCTGGCCAGGTTAAAACGAAGTCACCAATTTTATCATGTCGAATTACAAGGATTTTTTTCATTTAAGCCTTTAGCGCAGGTTGTTGTGTATGATTAAAGTCATTTAGATTTGGTAGGTTAATACGGTAAGTATAATATTAATGACCTCTGCTTCAAATACATATTGTTAGCTTTAAACTTCTATTTTATCTCACTAGGTAAAGGCGTGATTTCGGATATATCGAATATGTTTTTTAATTTATGAGTTGAAGTGGAGTCTACCTTTTATCATTGTGGTCTTTTTATTTTGATTCTTTCATATATCATAGGCTCCTTTAACGTGCACACAGTGCTTTTATTTGAGTCGTATTTAAAATTTGTTTAGATCTAACAAATGCTTCGAGTTTACAAACATTGTATACAATTAAGCTAAGTTATAAAGAATATAAAACAATTTTAAAACAAAGGGTTATTGTGGGGGGTTATGGTTAATTTCCGATAAAGATGTGAGTGATGATTAATAAGTAACTGATATTAATAAGTTTACTAATTTCAACCTTTGTTATTCTTATTATCGAAGGTCTATTGAAGTCGATATTGCGCTTATGACTGTCAACCAAAGCCATAAACGAATGGATTATAATTTAAACGAAACTGCAACAGTTAACCACTGAGTTAATCGATGTAGCGAAAAGAGAGAGTGGCCTTGGGAAGGTACAAAAAACATTATGCAGTTTAAAGTGTTTGTTATAAATCTTGATAAAAGCACTGAACGAATGGCTTTTATGCATCAGCAACTCGAGCAACTCAATATTGAGTATGAGAGAGTACCTGCTGTTTACGGTAAAGATTTGAGTGAAGCCGAAGTTCAAGCTGTGTTTAACGAATCAGATAATTTAGCGAAATACGATAAAGTACTAAATGTGGGTGAGATTGGTTGTTACTTGAGCCATATTAATAGCTGGAACATGATGGTTGAGCAAGAATTAGATTTTGCGTTAATTTTAGAAGATGATTCGGTATTGCATGAAGAGTTACTTTCATTAATTAACAGTATTAGTGAGCTATCTTCCTCTTGGGATTACATTAAGCTATGCCATGGACGTAAGCAAAAATCGGTTATTGATACGATGAAGTTGACAGAGAAATTCTCATTATCGACTTGCTTAAAGTTGCCTTCATCTACTCGTGGACAGTTTGTATCGATTTCTGGTGCTAAAAAGTTGCTAGCTACCGCCACACCGATCACTAGGCCGATTGATATAGATATACAGTTTTGGTACGAAAAAGCATTAACTTGCTACGTGGTTAGGCCATTCCCGGTTTTGGAAGCTGATTTTGAAAGTGAAATCTGCAACTTAGGTAATCGTCATACCGTTCAAAAACATCCACTTAAGCGTATCTGGCAAAAAATTTGTTTTGAAAAAAATGTGAGATGGAATAAAAATAAAATACCTAAACTATCTTCTCTTCTGTAATTGCTTAGGTTTTATTAATGCCACTCTGGTAGTACGTTAGTTTATTTGAAATTACATTAATATATAGCTTCTGAGTAACCGTCTCCATAGTTCTTGATTCCTCAAGGGATACAAGTGGTAGCAATTAGTTGAGTATTTAAGCATTTTCTTTGATACTCCATGATTTATTAGGCGAGTACAAAACTCTTTATCTTCCCCAACAAAAACACAACCATTGAACTCACGCCAAAAACTAAAGTTGCCACTTACAACGTTCACTGCCTTTCTGTTTACTTTACTTAGCAATCTACTGAGTGGAGAGCAGAGTTTGTAGCCAATTTGCGGATCTATTAATATTGAGCCTCTGGTAAGTTGGCTGATCTCTGAGATTGCCTATTTACTGAATGTAGAAGAGAGCCTCACTCTTTTTGAGGTTTTGTATTTTTAAGATGTTCTTCAATAACTGTGGATGAAAACTCTATCACTTTCTATACAGGTTATATATTCAGATCTTGTTGCTTCGGTTACATTATTTGGGCTCTTAGCCACTCTGAAACCTAAATTTCCTGCCAGCATTGTATTTGTTTTAAACCTGACTTTTTTGGATATGAAGCTATCAGTGCCAGAGTTTCCTCTTTTGAGCCGCCATCAGCGATGATGACTTCGTTTGGTCGTATTGTTTGTAATAAATAACTTTCTATAGACTCCTAAAGGGCTTCGGCCTGTGATGCTAATTGATCATTACTGGCATATTATTTGGGTTTTATTCTTATATTTTTGAGTTTTATTTCATTATTTTGATAATAGAAATAAATAGAGTAAAAGTTTAAAACTTGAAATAAGCATCTAGATTCTAAATCAAACTTTGATGCGTGTATTTGATGCTGATAAACTGTCGATAATTACTCTTATTAATGACTTTTACATGCATAGACGAGCGATATATCCAGGCACTTTTGATCCTGTTACTAATGGCCATGCAGACTTGATTGAGCGTGCTGCTAGACTTTTCCGTCACGTGATTATTGGTATTGCATCAAACCCTTCTAAAAAACCCATGTTTACCCTCGAAGAGCGTGTTGAACAGGTTAAATTAGTGACAGCGCATTTAGACAATGTTGAAGTGGTTGGCTTTACAGGCTTATTGGTCGATTTTGCCAAAGAGCAGAATGCCAGTGTCCTAGTGCGCGGATTAAGAGCAGTGTCAGATTTTGAATATGAATTTCAATTAGCGAATATGAACCGTCGATTAAGCCCTGATTTAGAAAGTGTATTTTTAACCCCAGCGGAAGAAAATTCATTTATTTCATCAACTTTAGTGAAAGAGGTGGCTTTGCACGGTGGAGATGTCAGTCAGTTTGTACATCATGATGTTGCGAAGTCACTTTTACAAAAAATCGCACTCACTAAGTCGTAACACGTAAATTGAAATGGATTTTTCACTACGTTACTCATTTCCTTCACCGATTAAGCGAAAAATGAAACTATCACAGTCGTTATTTCAAAAATGTTCCTTTCCTAGAAAACGTATTTTAGGGCTTGGCATAGCTGGGCTTGGCTTAGGGCTTTGCTTAAACACGTCTGTGATGGCTGCGCCATGGGTCGATACTTCAGATATTTATTTACGAGCTGACATTCAAGCACTTGCAGATGCAGGTGTGATTACTGTGCCTATTAACACCTTTCCATTGATGTGGTCTGGTATTGGTAATGATTTAAAAAAAGCTGAACCTTCAATAATGTCGCCAGCTTTAATTGATGCATTTGCACGGGTTAACTTTTATTACCAAAATGCAGTAGAGAACCGAGGTAACACCAGTATTTCAGCTACAGCGGCGACTGATGAGGCTCGCTTTCAGCATTTTGGTTCTGAATATCGTGAGAAAGGTGAGTTAAGCGCATCTTATGAGTATCTGGGAGAGCGGTTTGCTTATAAGGTCTCAGCATCTGCTAATTACGATCCCGAAGATGATAAAGAATTTCGGTTAGATGACTCGTATATGGCCGTTGTGCTTGGAAACTGGATTGTCACTGCCGGCACGATTGAGCAATGGTGGGGGCCAGGGTTTGATTCTGCGCTGCACAAATCTAACAATGCTCGCCCAATGCCGTCTTTGATGTTTGCCAGAAATAATGCAGAAGCATTTGAGACGCCCTGGTTATCTTGGCTAGGTACGTGGACGCTTACTGGTGGTATTAGCATGATGGAGGAAGAACGCTATGCTCCTCATGCTTTGTTGTGGAACTTGCGCGCTTCTATTAAACCGTTGCGACAGCTTGAAATAGGTCTTTCTTGGACCACTCAATTTTGTGGTGAAGGTCAAGAGTGTGATTTTGACTCGGCTTGGAAGTCAATCACAGGACAGCGTGATTGCCGCAACGATACTGGTGACGGTTGTTCAAATTACGGCAACCAGATGGCAGGCTTTGATGTTCGTTACTCAGAAACATTTTGGGATGTACCGGTTGGTATATTTTTAGAGCGAACCTGTGAAGATTCAAAAGGTCAGCCTTGGGAAATAGTTGATTGCGGGAAAATGTACGGCGTAGACACTCGTTTTAGCTTTGATTCTCAACAGTATAAATTGTTTTTCGAATACACAGATACCATGGTTTTTTGTGGTGACGACCCGACTAAATTTAACTGTTTTTATGAACATAGCACTTATAAAAGTGGCTCTCGTTATCATGGCAGAGCATTTGGCAGCACCTATGACAGTGATGCACAGGTTTATGCATTAGGTTTGGTGGGACAGTTTAAGAATAGCCACGCGTTTACTTCAATTTTAAGGTATGCCCAGCTCAATAAAGATGGCGAAAGTCCGACACATGGTTGGGCGCCTCAGCCGCCTAAAGAGGACTTGCTGATGCTGGAGTTTTCATATCGATTACCACTCTTAAGCGGCATGATGACTTTAGGTGGGACTATTTCGCAGTCTGAGTTTGAAGTTGAAGACAGTGAAACCGATGGAACATTATTCACTCGATACGAATATAAGTTCTAAAATTAAAAAGCCTCAAATGCTATTTGAGGCCTTTTAATAACTGTTTCTGTTCGCAAAAATTTATCAGGTAAGCTTTTGCAGACAGTAGAGGCTCCTGCCAAATATGGCTTAGTGTGTTTGGCAAAGCCCACAAAAAACTGTGGTGCGTTGGCCAAGTTTAATTTCACTGAGTAAATTACCACATTCAGTACAACTTTCTCCGCCTCGCCCATAAACATGAAGCTTTTGAGCAAAATATCCTGGCTTACCATCAGCATTGGTGAAGTCTTTTAGTGTGGTGCCACCTTGTTTGATAGCGTGGGCGAGGATTTGTTTCACCTCAGTGACTAGTATCGTTAGCCTTTCAATATCAATACTCCCCGCTGCGGCTTGTGGGTGAATACCTGCAGCAAATAACGCTTCGTTTGCATATATGTTTCCTGCACCGACGACAATGTGATTATCCATTAAGCAAAGCTTGATGGCTTTTTTCTTATTCGCTAATGCTGCTTGTAACTGCAGAGGGTTAAAAGCATCACTTAAGGGCTCTGGGCCAAGTTTAGCCAGTAATGGGTGGGCCTCTTCTGGTAGCTCATACCACAACCAAGCTCCGAACCTCCTCGGGTCGTTATATCGCAGCACTCGTCCGTTTTCTAATACCAGATCAATATGATCATGTTTCTCTACAGGAGTGTGTGCGGGTAATATCCGCAAGCTGCCAGACATGCCTAAGTGGACGATGGTGACGCCAGCATCGGTATCAATAAGCAAGTATTTGGCGCGACGGCGGACTTGTTTGATGGTTTGGCCAATAATGTTTTTACATATCTCTGGCACAGGCCAACGTAAGGAAGCATTTCTGACAATGAGGTCGCTCACGGTTTGGTTGACAAGGTGCGGTGAGATCCCCTGCTTGGTTACTTCAACTTCTGGTAATTCAGGCATATGAGTCCGTTTAAGTGTCTGTTAGCTATGTATTATGAGGTTCACGATGTTGAGCTTCTCGTGAATTGAAAATCAGTTATTGGCTTGAAATCACTGGTTCTAGCTCGCTACGTAGACTCGGTGGTATTTGGTACCAATTTTGTGATCTTGACTGTAAATAACCTGCTTGAGGGTAATACTGCCAATGCTGAGCTTGCTGTTGGTGATTTATTGCGATGGATAGTGTTACGTAGGCTGGCAATGATTGGATCTCACCTGCCGTCATTTGAACTGGCGAAACCATTAATGCTTCCCAGGCTGTCGCTAGCGATTGGCAATTCAATACACTGTCTGCACAACGCCAAATACCATTCGATTTATTGAGCCAAACACCATTTAACTGTAATTGGGTCAATTGATTACTGTCATCAAAAAGCGCATGAGCATCATCGGGCATTTTATTGGTTTTGGAGTCGATAAAGGTTAACACTGCGACCATAAATACACAGGCAATGATGAGAATGTTATTCCACTTCTTTCGAGATAAAGCCATAAGTGAATGCGTAAGTGATTGTTAGCCACAGTGTATATCAAAAACACGATAGCAAAAAGTTATCCCATAGGAGAGGTTTAAAAGACAAGTTGCGTGGGAAGTTAAAGCAATAAAAAAGGTGATGTATCGATAACATCACCTTTAATATGAATGACTAGAACGGTTAGCCGCCTGTGGAATTCATAAAGCGTAGGATTTGCACATCATCATCTGTGCCAAAATAATGCTCTTTAGGCTTATGCTGAATACCGTCCATGATAGCCTCTTTCAGCTTGCCAATATCACCAGGGAATTCACGTACGATAGCCTTAAGGTCGACAGAATTTTCATTACCTAAACATAACAGCAAACGACCTTCTACGGTGACACGGACACGATTACATTCGTGACAGAAGTTATTGCTGTGTGGAGAAATAAAGCCAATGTGAATATCACTGTCTGCCATCTTAAAGTAGCGAGCTGGGCCACCAGTGCGTTTACTTGAAGGTATCAGTGGATAAGTATCTTCAATAATGCCTCTAACTTCTTCGCTTGAGCAGTGACGACTGCGTTTACGCTCATCAATAACACCTAATGGCATTTCCTCAATGAAGGCAATATCGAGTTCTCGTTCACGACAAAAATCAATTAAATCGATCACTTCATGATCGTTCTTACCGCGTAAAATAACAGCGTTGATTTTGATGTGTTTAAATCCAGCCGCTTTTGCGGCATCAATACCTGCAATAACGCGATCAACTTTACCGTTGCGGGTCATTTCAGTGAATAACTCAGGATTTAAAGTGTCTAAACTGATGTTCAGACGTTTCAAACCTGCATCATGCATAGGCTGAGCAAGCTTACTTAATCGAGAGCCATTGGTGGTCATCGATAAGTCATCTAAGCCAGGTAATTTACCTAGCAAATCAATTAACTTGTCACAGTCAGTTCTGACTAATGGCTCACCACCTGTTAGGCGAATTTTCTTCACGCCTAACTCAGTAAAAGCTTGTGCTATCCATGCGAGTTCTTCAAGACTTAGTACGTGGTCTTTGGGTAAAAAGCTTGGATCTTCACTCATGCAATATACACAGCGAAAATCACAACGGTCAGTGACCGATAAACGTAAGTATTCTACTTTTCGATTAAACTTGTCGACGATTAAACTCATGAATTAGCACATCTTATGGTTAGTTATAACAGTTCAGCGAACGGCTGAATGTAGACTTGTTGGCCTGGCATGACTGAGTCTTCGGCTTCACCGATAACAATCAGACAATTTGCTTTTACCATCGAGTTCAACATCCCTGAACCTTGTGCCCCAGTAGTGGCTACATGTAATCGTCCATCATTGCTTAAATGATACTGGCCACGAACAAATTCTGTTCGTCCTGTTCTACTGCGCAACATACTATCGGTAATTGCAGGCAAATACTGTGGTGTATAGTCGGTTTCGCCCGCTAATTTGCGAATAGCTGGTTGCACGAACTGTAAAAATGACACCATTACCGCAACTGGGTTACCTGGTAAGCCAAAGAATAAGCTGTCGTTCACCGTCCCAAATGCAAGAGGTCGCCCTGGACGCATATTGATACGCCAAAAGTTAATCGCGCCGATTTTAGCTAATACGGTTTTGATGTAATCAGCATTACCAACAGAAACGCCGCCAGAACTGATCACGATATCAGCATCAACACTGGCCTGTTGCAGAGCACTCGTTAACGCATCTTCACTATCTTCAATGATGCCTAAATCGATAACCTTACAGCCCAGTTTTTGCGCCATAGATTTGATGGTGTAACGGTTTGAGTCGTAAATGCAGTTAGCTTTGAGTGGCTCACCTGGTTGGCTGACTTCATCGCCAGTTGAGAATACTGCGATAACAGGTTGCTTCACGACATCAGCTTTAGCTAAACCCAGTGACGCTAATAAACCTTGTTCGGCAGCTTGCAAACGATGACCTTTTGCTAAGGCTAATGCGTCTTTAGCAATATCTTCGCCCGCTAAGCGAACATGTTGACCGGCTTCAACTTTGCCTTGTAATTGCACATGGCCATCTTGTTCGATCACTAATTCACGTGCTTCAACAGTATCAGCACCATTAGGCACTGTTGCGCCAGTCATGATACGTACTGCTTCGCCAGCAGCTAATGTGCCAGGATATTCATGCCCAGCGAGGACTTCGCCCATTAATTTAAGTGGCGAAACAGGATTGCTAGGACTGTTATCTTGGCTATAAGCAAAAGCATAGCCGTCCATTGCTGAGTTAGTTTGCTGTGGCACATTCACAGGTGAAATAGCATCTGTTGCTAAAACCCGGTTCGCGGCATCATCAATGGTGACTTGTTCGCTGTCTGCCAGCGGTTTAACCATTGTCATCAACTGCTCTAAACCTTGAGCAACAGATAAGAACTTTTGCTCATCAGTGACAGCTGTTGCTGTCGTCGGAATAGGTAACTCAAGCGCTGGAGCTTGCCAATTGGTTTGGTATTCAATAACAAAGTCTGCAATTTGACCGACATTATTTAAGTCTAAACGCGTTAGTTCCGCTGGGGTGTCAGTTTCATCACAACAGGCAATGGCAACAATGTTGTCATCGTGAGTGTGGATAAGTGGTTTTCCATGTGCCGCTCGGTGTAATTCAATCTTCGGCAACTCAAGTTTTTTAAACCCTTCAACCAAGACGATATCCACTTTATCGGCTTCGATTTGCGCGAGTAAATGCGGCAGTTCAGGATCGCCTTCTACGGCATCTTCTGTCATGAGTGCCCATCGTACATGTGAAGCGACTAGCATCTGCTTAGCGCCAGCTTTGCGCATTTCGTAGCTGTCTTTACCTGGGATATCAACATCGAAGTTGTGGTGAGCATGTTTAATCACAGCTAAACGAACGCCACGGCGGTTAAGCTCTGGAATTAACTGTTTTAATAAGGTGGTTTTACCGGTGCCACTATAGGCACAAAATCCGAGAACTGGAATACTTAGCGGATTGGTAAACGGTATACTCATAAAGACCTCATTGTTGGCTTATCACTGTGTTGCCACAGATTATTTGCCATTTTCGATGACAAGTTTTTGTTCAAGTGTATTCACATTAACAAATGCATTGGGTTGGTCAGCAAAGCTTGTGACCACATATTTGTGTTGTTCATACCAAAGGAAAATTTTACGGTCGCCAGCATCTAGAAATGCCTGCATTGATGTTTTCAAATGCGGCTTAAGCAACATGACCACAGGTTGTTGATATTCACCGTCGCTGGCAACTACGATATCGGCATCGGCTTCTACAAGCGATGCATACATACGTTCACATAAATCCTTTGGTAACATTGGACTATCACAAGGCACAACCAACAATAACTCTGCTTGAGTGTTGTCCATTGCAGTGACCATACCAGCTAAAGGACCTAAATAGCCTGTTTCTTTATCGCTGAGCACATCAAAACCCAGAGCGGCATATTGCTCTTGATTGCGGTTAGCGTTAATCATAATACGATCAACTTGTGGTTTAACACGCTCAATGGTGTGGCTAATCATTGGTTTGCCGCTAAGCTCAACCAAACCTTTGTCGATACCGCCCATTCTTCGGGCCATACCGCCAGCTAAAATCACCGCATCAATTTGCACTGACATAGTGAAACTCCTGAGATTGTTCAAAGCTAGGTATATGGCTACTTTCAACAACTTTTTGCTCTGAGATATGCCAATGCTTTTGGCATAAAGCTGTTAAACCACAGGTTTGATGGCTACTGATCAGCAGCCCAGTACCTTCTTGTTTTAAAATATTAATCATGGCTAAAACTAGTTTTTGTGACTGCTTATCCATGTTAGAAATCGGTTCATCAAGCATCAATAACTTGGGTTGAGTTATCCATGCTCTTGCAATGGCGAGGCGCTGTCTCTCACCACCAGATAAGTCCGTGGCATCACTTTTTAGTAATGAGCCAAGTTGTGCACTTTCAATCGCTTGAGCGACTCTTGCTTGTAACTCTTGAGGGCTAAAACGAGTTTTTGGTAAGGCGTAACGCAAGTTGTATTCAACCGAGCCGTCAAACAGGTATGCATGTTGATGTAAATAAACAGCTTTGCCAAGTAATGAATTAGATTGCCACCACTTTTTAGGCGCAAAACCGGTAGCGATAACGTCACCTGAATTGGGCTTAATAATACCTGCAATCAGTTTCATTAACGTCGACTTACCTGAGCCGTTATCACCTTGAAGATAGATAACATCCCCTTCGCAGAATGATAAATTATCGAACTCAAACAACTTACGCTCTTTAAAGTTGATACTGACATTTTGTGCAGTGAGCTTAGCAGTCATTATTGACTCCTAGGCATGGCTTTACCACGCAAAGAGCCGATAGCGAAGTTAATCACAATGGCTAAAATTAACAGCACAAGGCCTAAAGCAATCGCTTGAGCAAAATCACCTTTACTGGTTTCAAGGGCAATGGCCGTAGGAATATTTCGAGTGTGATGCAGAATGTTACCGCCGACCATCATCGAACAACCCACTTCGGTAAGAATACGGCTAAAGGCTGCAATCACTGCCAATAATAATGGCACGCGTAATTCACGACAAACAGTCCAAATAGCGCGTTGCCATGAAGCGCCTAACGTACGAGATGTTTCATAAGCACGTTTATCAATACTGCTAAACGCGGCTTGGGATAAAGCGATTAAGACTGGCGCGCAAATCATCATTTGCCCGAGGATCATACCTTCTTGCGTGAACAGCCAGCGTAAATCCCCTAAAGGTCCATTTCGGGTAAGCAGCAGGTAAGCCAGCAAACCGATAACAACAGTAGGAATAGATTGAAGTGTTTGGACGATATTAGTGACAAACCAGCGTCCTGGGAATTGATAAGAGGCTAGGAAAAAACCAAGCACTATCGACGGTATTAATGTGATGATTAATGCCGCAAAAGAAACCGAAAAAGAAACACTTATGATAGACCATACGTCTGGATCTAAAGAAAGCAGCAAGCTAAAAGCTTGCTGCATTAGGGCTAACCAGCCTTCATTCATTACTTATATGTTGCCTTAAACAATTGTTCTCCCTGAACTTTAAAGTCATTAATCATCTGCTGAGCTTTAGGGCTAATAAACCAATCGCTCAATGCTTTCGCTCCTTGATGATTTAAATCAGGATATTTGTCTGCATTAATTAACATGATCTGATAAGGATTGGCTAATGCGTCGCCACCTTCGAAAGTAATCGTTAAATCTAATTTAGATTTATAAGCAACAAACGTACCACGATCGGTAAGGGTGTATGCTTGTTTTTCATTTGCCATCAGTAGAGTCTTACCCATACCCTGACCAATAGAAGTATAGCCTGAAAAGTCAGGTGTTACAGAAGCTTCATTCCAAATTGCGAGCTCTTTCATGTTGGTGCCAGAATTATCACCACGAGAAATGAAAGTATTCTCAGTTTTAGCGACTTTTTTGAAGGCTTCAACAACGTCTGTACTGCCTGCCATTTTCGCTGGATCGTTCTTCGGGCCTAAAACCACAAAGTCATTTTCCATGATGCCACGAGGCGTCGTACCGTAACCTTCATTAATAAATTTTGCCTCAGCTGCTGGAGCGTGAGTCATGACTACGTCTACGTCTCCTTGACGTGCAAGTTTTAATGCCTTACCTGTACCCGTTGCAATCACTTGAACTTTGTAACCAGATTCCGCTTCAAAAGTCGGCAAAATAGCGCGTAAAAGTCCTGAGTTATCCGTGCTGGTGGTCGTGGCTAATTTGATGACTTCGTTTGCTTCAACGGTATCACTTACCATTGTGCTACTCAGTAATGCCATACCGATTAAAGCGGTTAAACTTGACTTAAAATTAAACATTCTAGCTCCTTGAAAATACTGAATTGCATTGACACCAAGCCGTGCCAATTAATGTATTTCGAAAACGAGGGCGTTGTTGCCCAAAACAGTTAAATGCAAAGGCAATTACTATGCCAGAGTGAGTCAGAAAAATGTTGATCACGACAAAATTAAAAAGTGTGATCTAACTCTCGCATTCAATTGAGGTTTAACAGACAAATTGTCCCACGGGTCTAATTCTGTAGGGCAAACTGACCCACAGCTAGATTTTTAATGGTACGATAATGTTAAATCTAGTCAAAATGTCCAAAGTAGAAGCCATATGAACAATAATGAATCAAATTCAAAACCACTACCGACAGCAGTTTCGGTTTTGATTGTTGATGATGAACCAGGGATGCGTAGCTTCCTTAGAAAGGCATTATCAAAGAAATTTGCGTTAGTCGAAACGGCTTCAACGATTGAAGAAGCTGAAAAGCTTCGTAGCCGCGGCCATTTTGACTTACTGATTGTCGATATCCGTCTACCTGATCGTTCGGGCATAGAATGGCATGAAGCCTTAAACGAAAAAGAACGCCGCTCAGATATCATCTTTATGACTGGCTATGCCGATATGGATGTGGCGATTAAAGCCTTACGAGCTGGCGCATCTGATTTCATCATGAAACCATTTCATTTAGAGCAAATGATGACATCGGTGGACCGCTGTATTGAAAGACGCTTACTTAAGCGTGAAAACTTTATGTTGCGCCGAGAGCTATCCAGTGGCCATTCAACCACCATGATTGGTAACAGTGATGCAATGGTTGAAGTTAAACAGGTTATTGAGCGCGTAGCGCCAACCAATGCAGTCGTTTTGATTGAAGGCGAATCAGGTACAGGTAAAGAATTAGTTGCAAGACAATTACATCAACTGAGTGGTCGTACAGGTCCTTTTGTGCCAGTCAACTGCGGCGCCATAGCGCCAGAGCTATTAGGCAGTGAACTGTTTGGGCATACTGCAGGGGCATTTACAGGTGCAAAAGGTAATCGAGAAGGGTTATTTCATTTCGCGACTGGTGGCACCATCTTTTTAGATGAAATTGGCGAGATGCCAATGAAAATGCAAACTGCGTTATTGCGAGTACTTGAGCAAAAAGCGATTAGACCAGTAGGTAGTGAGAAAGAAGTCGCTATTGATGTCAGGGTATTAGCTGCAACCAACCGTACTTTGTCTGAGGAAGTTGCCGAAGGGAATTTCCGTAGTGACTTGTACTATCGTTTGAATGTCTTAAATATTTTAATTCCACCGCTGCGTACTCGCCCTGAAGATGTGATTGAGTTAACCCATCACTTTACCTGGCAGCTTGCTCGTGAGCTTGGAGTTAAAGAAGTCGTATGGAGTCATGAAGATTTGCAGGTACTGCAGCAACATGAGTGGCCAGGTAATATCCGTGAACTGCGTAATATGATTGAACGCTGCATTTTATTGGGTAAGCCACCGGCAGAATACTGGAAGAAAAATGAACAAGCAGAAGTGGTAACGCAAGCAGGCTACCCGTTGAGCTGGCCGTTAAAGGAAGTTGAAAAGCAACATGTCATGAGCGTTGTTGATGCTAATAGCGGTAATAAGTCTGCAGCAGCAAGAGATTTAGGTGTTTCGCGTAAAACACTGGATCGTAAATATAAAGAATGGTTTGAAGTCGAATCGGATAAGGAAGACTAAATCGTGTCTGTTTTTAGTCAGTTTTTTGGAGTCAGTTGGCAGCAAATGCAGGCCAAGGTGCGTTATCGCATCCTGATATTAACTCTGTTACCGATTTTACTTACCTTGATCAGTTTAGTTTTCATCACTATTTACTGGAATATCAGTTACACAGGTAAGCAGCTGTTTATGAAAGTAAAAGCTGATTTAACTGTGGCAACTAACACCTTAGAACAGGTTCAAAAGCAACAAGAGATTCAACTACTTAATGTTAGTAAGTCTTGGGATTTTCAAAATGCATTCCTAGAAGTCGATAAAGGGAATCAAAGTGAGTTAGCCGCGCTCAATCGTTACCTCAAACAGCAAAAAGATATTCTTCAGTTAGATGTCTTACGATTAATCAGGCTCGAAGAAGCTAATGCCGATCCAGATTTACGTCAGATGTTGCCTAGAGTTGAAAACAAAGCCTTATCAGGTTTAATGGTGTTATCTGCTAAACGATTAGACAGGTTAGATCCGAGTTTAGCTAAACTCGCAAGGGTGCCATTGTCTGCAACTATGCGTGCAGAAGAGCCTACAAAGATTGCTGAAACTCGGGGCATGTTAAGCCGGACACTGCTGCCGATTGCTGATGAATCAGGTCAAGTAAGCTGGTATCTGGATGGGGCAACATTGTTCAATCGAGATACGGTTATTGTCGACCACATTCGGGATCTTGTTTACGACAAAGGTACATTACCTGAGCGCTCAATAGGTACCGTGACTATCTTTTTAGATAACGCACGGATTAGTACCAATGTGCCTATGGACATGTTCTCTCCGAATAAAGATCTCCAATCACGGGCGTTAGGCACATTAGTATCCGAAGAAGTTCGTCAAAAGGTGTTGGTTGACGGCACGCCATGGGTTGATCGTGCTTTCGTATTGAATGATTGGTTTATTTCTGGTTACTCACCGTTAGAAGATGTTCGTGGAAAACGAATAGGTATGATTTACACCGGCTTTTCTGAAGCGCCATTCATTCACACCTATATCTTAAACATCATCGAACTGGGCACCATATTAATGTTAGTGCTCTTGGTGTCTGGCTTTCTGGTGTATCGAGGGGCAAACAGCTTACTTGAACCAATCGAACGTATTCACCATGTGGTAAAAGCGGTGCAATCAGGCCGAGATTTGCGGATTGGTGAGCTTGGATTAGAT
This sequence comes from Shewanella sp. 10N.286.52.E4, assembly GCF_041468785.1. Lineage (NCBI taxonomy): Bacteria > Pseudomonadati > Pseudomonadota > Gammaproteobacteria > Alteromonadales > Shewanellaceae > Shewanella > Shewanella sp. 10N.286.52.E4. The sequence goes on along the minus strand of NZ_JBFRJJ010000014.1, from coordinate 63,850 downwards.
AGGGATAATGAGCTATCCAATCTTGCTGAACAATTTGATCATATGTTGGATTTACTGCAGCGCCGTAACTTACAGATACAGTCTGCTGCTGAGCAGCTTGAAGTCAAAGTAGAAGAACGAACTCGCAGCTTGCAAGACAAAACTGAAGAGTTACAACGCAATGTGGCCTTACTCAATGAAACTCGCCAACAGTTAGTCACCAATGAAAAGCTGACAGCATTAGGTGAGTTAACTGCTGGTATTGCCCATGAGATTAATAATCCGACGGCAGTGATTTTGGGTAACATGGAGTTGATGAAATACGAACTCGGCCCCAATGCAAATGTGGTCGAAGAAGAAATTGAGTTAGTGATCCAACAGGTTGGCAGGATAAGCACGATTATTCGCAGTTTGTTGCAATACAGCCGTCCTGGTGAATTTAATGCCCCACTAGAGATGCATCAAGTACAGTCAGTGATTGAAGAAGTGTTAGTTCTGGTTCGACATTCGATTGAAAAGCAAAAAGTAGAACTGATTCAGCAAGTCAATACAACCGCAGAGGTCCAAGTTAACCGCCCTCAGGTTATTCAGGTGTTGATTAATTTAGTGGTCAATGCTGCTCATGCAATTGAGAGTAAAGGCAAGATCTGGATTAGAGCTGATGACTGGAGAGAAAATGGAAACGTGGTGGGCGTAAAAGTAGAAGTAGAAGATGAAGGTGTGGGGATTGCACCAGAGCGCTTAAGTCGAATCTTCGATCCATTTTACACCACCCGCAAGGATGGAACAGGTTTAGGCCTATCGTTGAGCTACGGTATTATTAAGCGCATTGGCGGCACCATTGAAGTTAAATCGACATTAGGAAAGGGCACTGTTTTCTCTATTGGTATTTATAATAAAGCCAAAGAAGAGCAAGCGGATAATCCTTATGATGGCTTACATTTTGGTGCGGTAGATGACACGAATGGCTAATTTATGGGAGTCATTTAATCTTATGCGACAAATGTTATGTGGCAAGTGTGATGTGACAAATGTGGTACAGCTAAGGCGTAACACGAATTATAGGCAAAAAAAAGCCGGGTGATGAACCCGGCCACAAAGAGTGTGTGAGCAATGTCGTGCTTGCATACTCAGTAGGGGTAATAGGAGATGAAGCTATTATCTTAACTGAGCTTTGGAACGCACATAAACAATAATCATTATCATTATCGTTTGCAATCATTTATTCAAATTAATTACCTACTTTACATTCTCTTTACAACCTTTTTAGTCTCTGCTGTATTGATTTTTAGTCTTATTTTTAGTTTTTCCATTCAAAAACAAACTGTTACATAAGTTGTATATATGTCGTATCCAAGGGGATCAAATGTGGGTGTTTGCATGCTCATTAATGGAAAGCCGATAAGGGAAATAGATAACGAGAGGGCGTTTAACGAAAGAGCTTAATCTGCGCTATTCACTGAACGATAATAAGAAAAGAAATAATCAGAAATTAAAAGCTGACTACAAGGCACGAGTAGAGGTTTTTAAATCACTAAATTTTAGGCGAAAAAAAGCCAGGTGATGAGCCTGGCGTTTAAAGAGTGTATGAGCAATGATGTGCTAATTCAGCGTGTTTAATAGGAGATGAAGCTATTAACATTACTGAGTTTTGGAACGCAATCAAATAGTAATCATTATCATTTGCGTTTGCAAGTTAATTGCTCAATATTTTTCAATTTTGTTATAAAAAAGCACCGTAATTGAAAACACTCTTCATTTTTCATTTTATAAAAGTCGTTAAATTAATGATTTAAAGCGACTTTTGTAAATGTAATTTATTTTTAGCAATATTGCTGTGGCTTTCAACCTGTGTGATCTGATATTGATTCGCCACTAACATATTCAGCATCGCTTTATATTGATTACGGGTTTTCACTTCTAGACGACTAAACCCCTGTGCTGCAGCCCATTTCTCTTGGTATTCAAGCATAGATTTTGCTAGACCAATATTTCTGAAATCAGCCACTACACCACCTAACCAACTGTAGAAGCAATGCGCTTCAATTTGGTACCCCAATTTAAAACCAGCCAGCTCACCTTCAACATAAGTCAGTAAAATTAAGCTGGTCTTGTTACTCAGTCTTTGCTGAATAGATTCAATCGTTTGAGCACGATCTAATTCACTAATTTGAGCGGTTAATAAGGCAATTTTTTCAGCTAGCTCAGCTGTCAGCTCTGTATGAGCTTCGATTTGGATATTTAACATTTAATCTTCCGCAAGGCCGATAAACTTATCATGCTTACAGTAGAACTTTTCTGAACTATCTAGCATGGATAATTTAATCGGTAAAAAACACCTAAGCATTATATCTCATCGTACCAGTTGGGTGGTGGTAGTGATTAAAAAGTGCAGTATCGATCAAATTATCGCCAATCATTTTGAGCTTAAGCAAGACGAAGGCGATAAATAGTGTCGATATAGCTAGGTTATAGCTGGTTTATCGCCGTTATTCTCTTCCGTGTTTGCGCTGGTAGTAATCAGCTTTTCGCTGAGCACTTTGAGCAATACACCGTAAGCAGGCAGGAACAAGCCTAAACTGACAATAAGTTTAAATGCATAATCCACCATGGCAATTTCAGGCCAGTGTTGAGCCATAAAGGTATCTGTAGAGGCATAGAAAGCCACACTGAAGAAGACAATAGTATCAACGAGGTTGCCAAATAAGGTTGATGCCGCAGGGGCAATCCACCATGCTTTTGCTTTACGCATTTTGGCAAATACAGTGATATCCATTAACTGACCGACTAAGTAAGCGACAAAGCTGGCGAAGGCGATACGAAATACAAACTGGTTCCATTGAGCTAATGAATCTGTACCTTGAAAAGCGCCATTATGGAAAATAACCCCCATAACATAGGAAATCACAAGCGCTGGCAGCATAGCTTTAAAAATAATACTTCGAGCTGCTTTTTGACCAAATATTCTGACCGTTAAGTCGGTGGCTAAATATACAAACGGAAAGCTGAAAGCACCCCAAGTGGTGTGATAGCCAAATATCTGAAAAGGGAGTTGTACCAAGTAGTTACTGGCACAAATAATAATGATATGAAAACTGACAAGAAACATCAGTGCTCGACGACATTGCGCCTGCGTTAGTTTTAACATGTTGTAGCCTTTTTATTGGGTTAGACGGGGTGAGGGAACCCGTATTTGAATGAGGTTGGCAGTGTTATTTGATTGATTATCGCGAACGTTTTGCTCTTTATCCAAATTGGATTAAAAATCGTCAGCTACGCCAAGGAGGACGCATTATAGAGAGCAAAAATTAAGATGCAACTATCAATTGTGTTTTTTGGTGTTTAGTCAGCTAAACCTAAGCACTAGTTAAGTAGCTAAAGTTAAAGTAGCTAAAGTTAAAGTGGCTTAAGTTAGCAGAGCGTTATAGCTCGACCAATATGGATAAAATAGTGGTGAGTTTATTTTCGAGCTCTTGCCATTCGGCAAGTGGATCAGAACCAGCAACAATACCAGCACCTGCAAACAAGTTAATTCGTCCCGGTTCGATTAAGGCGCTGCGAATAGCAACCGAAAATTCACTTTCATATTTGTTCAAATAACCACAAGCGCCGGCATACCAACCGCGATTATATCCTTCACGTTGGCGGATAAAACTGAGTGCCGATTCTTTTGGTAAACCGCCAACCGCAGGTGTTGGGTGTAAGCCTTGAAGTAACTGAAAGTCATTAACGCCAGCTTTTAACTCTGCGCGAATTGAGCGGTGTAAATGCTGAATATGGGTGAGTTTAAAGATTTTAGCTGATTCATCAGCACCAACATAATTGCTTAGAGGGGTGAGTACATCAACAATCTCTTGTCTAACCAATTGGTTTTCATGGCTGTTTTTTGAGTCTTCTAAAAGCTGTTTAGCTAAAAATTCATCTTCTTCCTGATTGAGCCCACGCACAGTCGTCCCAGCTAATGCTTCAGTAAACAATTCTTTTTGTCTACGCAAATATAAGCGCTCAGGCGAGCATGATATAAAGGTTCTGTCTGGGCTGAACTGAAAGCCAAATTGGAAACTATTTGGGTTTCTGCCTTGCCAACATGCCAGCACCATCCAAGGGTCGACAACATCATTAATTTCAAGTTGAGTTTGACGAGACAGCACTACTTTAGGTGTGGTTTGATTGAACTTTGGTTGAGTGACCTGTTCAACCAGCTCTTTCCAACGCTGATAATTAGGTAAGTCGCTACGGCCCATCAATGGTAGTTTATTAGGTGGTGATAGCGGTTTGGCTGGCTTTAATTGCTCTATTGCTTCTATTGCAGCATCGCATTCAGTTTGTTGATCTGTATCTTCAAAATTAAGATTGACCAAGAGTTTGACAATATTGCCATGACGTCGAAGTTCGATACGTGGCAGCACAAAGCGTGTGCGCCCAAAATCAGGCCAGCATTCTACTGTGCGATCAAACGCGACGCCGCCATAATAGCGAATATCTTGATTACTGCTTTTACCGCGTTGTGATTGGTAAATCGATGACAGTAATTCATCATCAATTTCTTGTTCTTGTTTGAAGTCTTTACAGGCGCCAATAGCGGCAACTTCTTCCTGTTTATCACGCCCATGCCAATAAATTCGTGGATACTGTGTTTGAGCACCTAACCAAGACAGTAATGGAATTGACTTTGCTTCCACAGAAATCTGCACTATGTGTTCTTTGGCGTGAGCCAACTTCATAGCGTTTAGCTTGTCGATTAACTGGCTAAATTGCTCAGAAAAAATGTGGCTAGGCAACAAAGACTCCAATAGTTGATAACTCAAATTGATGAAATGAGGAAGAGTAATATGGGTTTATGTAAATTATGCCTTAAGTTAATGAAGGGTTCAAAAACTGTCAATCTTAAGCCGCAATTGCTGTGATCTTAATTGCTAATATAATCGATAAAAATGGGCGATAATGATAATCAATCCCGCTAACTGCCTGAATTTGAACACTGTTAAAGATTAGTACGTTTTATTTGGAGTATTTAGTCGAGACAGGATAAAATAACGATACTAAATTTACATATTTAACATTTTAAGTCATAAGTATTAGCAATATTCACTACTACTTCTTTACCGTATTCGGAGATTTACCCGTTAATGAGTCAGATTGATGAGTCAAAAGATGTCATTCGCATTCCAGTAAGCCGCTTAGGTTTAGGGATGTTTGTGGTAGCGATTGACCGTAAAGAAAGCAAAGTGGCCATTAGCAATGCGGGACAAATTAAGCATCGTGACTCAATTGCGAAACTGGATAAAGCAGGTATCAAAGCTGTTTGGGTGGATGTTGAGCGTTCATCTGATAGTTGTGGCTTAAAGAAAAAGAATTCAGCTAAATTAGCACGAAAACCAGTAGCTACCCGTGAAACTAAGCAAACTCAAGCGAAGAAAATCCTCTCTGAGGCGAAAAACCTCGTGCGTAAAGTGCTGTCTGAAACTTATGAAGGTAAAGCGGTTGAAGTCGCGCCTTTTGAAGATATTGCAGACAAAATGATTGAATCAGTGATGGATGATGCCGATGCATTAAAGTGTGTTTCAGCGTTAAGAACAAAAGATGCCTATTTACTTGAGCATTCTGTCAATGTGGCATTTTTGCTGGTGACATTTGGTAAGCATCTAAATCTCGATAAAGCATTATTGAAAGAAATGGCTGTGGGAGGAATTTTGCATGATATTGGTAAAGTTCAAGTGGATAACAAGATCCTCCACAAACCAGGCAAACTGACTGATGAAGAGTTTGAAGAAATCAAAATGCATCAGGTGTACGCAAGAGATATCATGCAAGAAACCACTGGTTTATCGCAAGTGAGTAAAGATGTTTGCTTAATGCATCATGAAAAGCTAGATGGTAACGGTTATCCCAATGGCCTTAAAGGTGATGAAATACCACAACATGGCCGTATGAGCTGTATTGTTGATATCTTTGATGCCTTGACAGCCACTCGTTGCTATAAAGAAGCAATGAGCCCTGCAGCTGCGTTTAAAATCTTAATGAAGCTAACCCCATTTCATCTTGATCAAACACTAGTTTATGAGTTCATCCGCTGTGTCGGTGTTTACCCTGTGGGTTCACTAGTGCAATTATCTGATGAAAGAGTCGGCATTGTGTGGGAATCAAAGGGACGTGATGCATTAAACCCTGTGGTGAAGTGTTTTTATTCGCAAAAGCATCGACGTTATACCGATGTCACTTTTGTTGATTTACGTAAGTCAGATTTAAACATTGAGCGAGGTATTTCTCCAAGTTCATTGGGAGTCGATCCTAGTCCGTTTTATTAATTCACAATAAATACAAACGCTCAATGAACACTCATGAGAGCGTTTGAAGTTAATTACTTACCCGTGTTTTTTGATTGTTCCCATTCACCAGCGTCACCCTTTTTAGCTTTCTTGTTGTATATTCCCTTTGACTTACTCTCAATCCATTTTCGGAGATAAAATGAAATCTTTGGTTAGCATTAGTGTCATTCTACTTTCTTTAGCGTTGCTTATTCCTGGGGTGACACAACCTATTTTGACCATTCAAGGCAGCATCGAAAAAGCTGAGTTGGTTGAAACTGGGGTCAATATGTTTACTGACAGCTTATCTGAAAGTTCGCGAAGTAGTGCTCGCAGCATGATGGAGATGGCCATTAATATGTTTGGGTTTGATTCCATTGAAGGCGAAGTCGAGGTGTTTTATAAAACCCGCAGCATTGTCGATACTGTCAATGAGCTTTATCAGTCAAATAATGTGCTTGTCGCAGCTTTAGTTGGCATATTTAGCATGGTGTTTCCTGCATTAAAGCTACTCCTCATGCTGGTTATTTGTTTACCATGGTTTTCTCGTCAGCAGCAAAGTGTGATTAAGGTGATTAGTGCAATCGGCAAGTGGTCAATGGCAGATGTATTTGTTGTTGCCTTGATTATTGTATATATGGCGGGTAATGCTTCAGCGGGAATGGGTGAATTATTAAAGACCACTGCTCAATTTGAACCTGGCTTTTATTTTTTCAGTGCTTATTGCGTCTTTTCAATCGCCAGTCATTGGGTGGTTACGAGTATATTTATCAACTCAGCAGAAGATGTGTCTCATAAATTAGCTAACAACCACACGGCGTAAATTCTGAGACGGCTTAGCTATTATTTTTGTATTACTTTTTGAAAAATTACTATTTAAATTATCCAATAAGCCTGTCTTTAAATGACTACAGTGTAATTCAGCATAACTTAGAAATAATCAGTATTGGCGGCTTAAATAGACTCTTCCGATAATTGCCTTGAGTATCCTAAATCGAGGCAATGATGATTTCATTGTTTAAAGCAGGGTTAAAACCCCAATCTAAAATAAAAATATACAAAGCTATCGCGATTATCAGCTTGTGCATTATTGCTATTGTTGCTTCTGTGCAAACCACAGGACTAACCCGTGCGGTGATAGAGCTATTAGCTTTTGGCGGGCTTATTGGGCTAGCGTTAGCTAAGCCCTATATTCAGACACAAGCATCACAGGACGCTGAGTAGCGACCTCCCAGCAATATTCACATTGCTAGATTTCGTGCTGCTTTAATGTTTTTACTATCCTTCACTATCCTTCACTATCCTTCACTATCCTTCACTACCCTTCACTATCTTATCCATAAAATATAACCCAGTGATGAACTGCCAATTGCTAGCCAGAGTAGTACGCCTAACAACAGAGGCTTAGGTCCATTGGCGCGCATTTTACTGACTGTGATACCCGCACCAATCAAGAATAAACACACAATCAATAATTGCTTCGACACGCTAAAAAGCACGTCATAGACAGGTTGGCCTTGGGGAATAAAATAAGCCGTTAAAATAGCTAAACAATAAAAACCAATAAAGTACGGAATAGATATTTTTGACTTATCACCACCAAACGCAATGGCGCTGAGTAAAGCGATTGGAATTATCCACAAAGCGCGAGCTAGCTTAATCGTGGTTGCCGTTTTTAAAGCTTCATCGCCATAAGCTGACGCAGCGCCAACAACTGAAGAAGTATCGTGAATCGCAATCGCGCTCCAAACCCCAAAGTCATACTGGCTCAATGATAATGCATGACCAATGGTTGGAAAGAGGAACAATGCGGCTGAATTGAGTAAAAAAATACAGGCGAGCGATACAGCAATTTGATCATTCTTAGCATTAATCGCAGGCGCGACAGCGGCAATCGCGCTGCCACCACAAATCGCGGTGCCACAGCTAATCAAGTGGCCAGTTTTATCTTCTAACTTCATTAATCGGGTTAACCCGAAACCCAATATAAGGGTGAAAAAAATAGAGCCAACGATTAAGCCTAAGTTATTGCTACTTGCAGAAATTGCTTCAGGTAAATTAATACCAAAACCTAAGCCGACAATAGAATAAGCCAATAGCTTTTTGGTGACTTTATTTAAATCGATACTGACTGGCACCATACCTAAGCTGGCAAGAGTAAAGCCCATTAGCAAGGCTATTGGAGAGGAGATAATTGGTGTTAAACATATCAAACCTACAGCAATAAATAGCCATAATTTGAATTGCGCAGAAAAACCACTAGTCATGAACAGTCACTCAAAAAATTGATGATCTATTGTAGCAATTCGAAAGACATTGAACGATAACAGAAGATGAAAAACCATCAGCTAGAATAACTTTTGTCGTGTTGCGGCGCTTGAGTGATATTTTAGTCGCGAAATATCGTGACTTGATTATAATAACCGCACTAATGATGAGTTTTACAGATGGTATTAGAGATGACAACGTCAGCAAACTTAGCTACTCCCCACTTTTTGCCTGAGAACACTTTATTGCTAAATGCGATAACCGAAGGTGTTTACGGCTTTGATCTCAATGGTAATGCCGTATTTATTAACCCAGCAGCAGAACAAATGACAGGCTGGGAAAGTGCTGAATTAATTGGCAAAAATATTCATGACTGTCATCACCATAGTCACGCTGACGGTAGCCCTTATCCTCAGCATGATTGCCCCATTTACCGAACCTTGCACGATGGTGTTGCTCGTCAGGTATCGGAGGATGTTTTTTGGCGTAAAGATGGCACTAGCTTTCCCGTTTATTATAGCTCTACCCCTGTTTATGATAACGGTGTGTTGATTGGAGTCATCGCGATATTTCGAGATGTCAGTATACAAAAACATACCGAAGACTCACTGCGCGAGGCATTAGCACAGGTGCAGGCACTGTCGGAGCGACTCGCCTATGAAAATCAATATTTACTTACTGAACTTCAAGGAAAGCAAGGTGCGATGGGGTTATCTGGTAACAGCCAAGCAATTAGCCATTTAACTCAGCAAATCAACCTAGTGGCTAATACCGACAGTACCGTGTTGATTTGCGGCGAGAATGGTACAGGTAAAGAGCTGGTGGCACGAAGCCTTCATCAATTAAGTCACCGCAAAGATCACCCCTTAGTAAGCGTGAACTGCGCAGCTTTTTCAGCATCGATATTAGAAAGTGAACTGTTTGGCCATGAAAAAGGCGCTTTTACTGGTGCAGTTAGCAGACGCAAAGGCCGATTTGAGTTGGCCCATAATGGCACCTTATTTCTCGATGAAATTGCCGAATTAAGCCTTGAAGCCCAATCAAAGCTATTGCGAGTAATTCAAGAGCAGGCCTTTGAGCGAGTCGGCAGCAGCGAAACGATTAAGGTCAACATTCGACTAATCGCCGCGACTCATCACGATTTGCAAGCACGAGTGGAGCAAGGCTTATTTAGAATGGATTTGTACTATCGACTCAATGTGTTTCCTATTATCGTGCCGCCCTTACGACAACGTCGTGAAGATTTACCTTCATTAGTCAGCGACTTAGTCGCTTCTTTAAGTCAGAAATTAGGCAAGAAAATCACCAAAGTGAGTGCCCAGGGTTTAAAGAAACTTCAGCAATATGCTTGGCCTGGCAATGTACGTGAACTGCAAAATCTAATTGAGCGCGAAATCATTTTGACGCAAACTCAAATGCTGGATTTTAAGAGCTTATCGCTTAATTCTGCTCAACAAGCTGACTTATCGACTAGTCAATCCCTCACTATGGCGCAAGCTGAAGCTGCACATATTGTCAAAACGCTAGAGGCTACTCAATGGCGAATTTCTGGGGCTCATGGCGCTGCAGCCGTGCTTGATATGCCGCCAAGTACCTTACGTTCAAGAATGAAGAAGTTATCCATTAGCCGCTAGATGATTTGGTTAAACAGAAAGATTAGTTCGATTGAGTCACGGTATATCGCCAATTGGTGGTATGTCGTGACTTATTAAGTAACGGATATTATTTATAGTGATTAAAATCATGTGGTTATGCTTTTATTGTGATTGGCGCAGGTTTTGCTATTTAGCGTACAGCTAATAAGAGAAAACTAGGAACCACACAATGTCAGATCCAGTATCGTCAGAGCCAGTATCAAGTCGGTTACCCACTTCTTCCACCCAGCGCATTCCCGTTGTTAATGTTAGCGCTTCAGGCAAAATTCATGTGCGGGAACAGCAAGGCGTGTTTCAAAAGATCCGTCAGCACACTAATACTTTGCTAATAGCCATATTTTTCATTATCCCTTTCCTCAATTTCAACGGGCGTCAGGCTATTTTGCTTGATGTGACCGAGCAGCAGTTTTTCTTTTTTAATATTACTTTGTGGCCGCAAGATTTCACTGTGTTGGCCTGGCTGTTCATGGCCGCGGCATTCGCGCTGTTTTTTGTCACTGTGTATTGGGGCCGAGTTTGGTGCGGTTTTTTATGTCCACAAACTGCCTGGACAGCTATGTTTATGTGGGTTGAAGCGAAAATTGAAGGTAATCATCATCACCGTACTGCATTAGATAATGCGCCGTTATCTGCATCTAAAGTGGGCAAAAGGTTGTCAAAGCATACTGCTTGGGCATTCATTGCATTAGTGACAGGTTGTGGTTTTATGGGGTACTTCATGCCTGCACGCGACTTGTATATTGATATTTTCACTTTTAGCAGCGGTTTTTGGACCGGAGTCTGGGTGTGGTTTTTTGCACTCTGTACTTACTTAAATGCGGGTTGGATGCGAGAGATGATGTGCTTGCATTGCTGCCCTTATTCACGATTTCAGGCGGTGATGTTCGACTCGAACACTAAAACGGTCAGTTATGACGCGGCTCGAGGTGAAAATCGTGGTCCTCGTAAGCGCAATAAAAGAGGAACAGACATCGACAAAGTCGTTAAACCTGAAGGTTTAGGTGACTGCGTTGATTGTCATTTGTGTGTCGATGTTTGTCCAACTGGTATTGATATCCGTAATGGACTGCAATATGAGTGCATTAATTGTGGTGCCTGCGTTGATGCCTGTAATCAAACGATGGAAAAGTTTGGGTATCAGCCAAACCTTATTAGCTTTGCCAGCGAAAATGCCCTTGATAAAGGCCAGAAACCGTCTATCTGGTCAGTCAAAGCGCTGGGCTATGCGAGTGCGCTATTAGTGATGTTGGTGCTTATTGTGATGGATTTGAATAGTCGCACTGATATTCAATTAAATGTAATTCGTGATCGCCAAACTCTGTATCGCGTGATCAATAGTCAGTCGGATAATGAAGTGATAGAGAATAGTTATTTACTGAAAATTCGTAATAAAACTCAGCAAGCGGCTTTTTATAATATCAGTATTGCTTATGACAACGTGTCTGCTTATGAATTTGAGATTGAAACCGAAACCTTGGTATTGATTAAGGCGGCTGAACAGTTGGAATATCCAGTAACGGTCACTAGTGTAATGAGAGATAATCTTGGCATGACAGCAGGTAATGCACGTGATGAACTCACTTTCTTGATCACTGAAGTGAATTCAGCGGCTGAAATTGACTCTCAAAAACCGTTAAATCAAGTGTCTCAAGAATCGCGGTTTTTTAGGCCTTAATAGATAAAAAAGAACAATAAATACAAGATACAGCGGGAAAATTGTAACGTTCCATTTTAGGGCGAGCTGAACAAATAACGAACTATTATAGTGCTTTAGATAAATAACTTATAGCATCACAATATGTTAACAACTTGTTTCTTTTGGTTTTTTAATAATGGCATAGAACTGGCAAAACATGATCAGAATTAAGTCTAGGAGTGTGTAGCTATGTCGTATATTGAACCAAAAGAGTTCGCCGTAAAAATGGTCGATTCAGGTGAGCAGAAAATCTTCATGTCAACCAAGGACACTTTAGTCCGTGCCTTTATGGCGGGGGCAATTTTAGGTCTGGCGGCATTTTTTGCCATAACTGTGATAGTTAAGACAGGCAGCTTACTTACGGGATCAATTTTGTTCCCTGTAGGTTTTATTATGCTGTATTTAATGAAGTTTGATCTATTGACTGGGGTGTTCACTCTGGTGCCATTAGCTGTGTTAGATAAACGAAATGGTTGTACTGTCGACCAAATGCTGCGTAATTGGGGTTTAGTTTTTGTGGGTAACTTTGCCGGCGCCCTTACTGTGGCCTTTTTTGCATCGTTCATTTTGACTTATGGATATAACACCGATGGTGGTGTGTTGGCTGCGAAAGTCAGTAGTATTGGTGAGTCACGAACCTTAGGTTACCAGGAACATGGCTTTGCTGGATGGATGACCATTTTCATCCGTGGCATGTTATGTAACTGGATGGTATCTATGGGGGTTGTTGGTGCAATGATTTCAACTTCAGCCAGTGGTAAAATGATGGCGATGTGGATGCCGGTGATGTTGTTCTTCTTTATGGGGTTTGAGCACTCAATTGTGAACATGTTCCTGTTCCCATTCTCGATGATCATGGGGGGGGACTTCACTGTAATGGATTACCTTGTTTGGAATGAAATCCCTACCGCGCTTGGTAATTTAGTTGGTGGATTTGTGTTAGTTGGTTTACCGCTTTATCTTACTCATGTAAAAGAAAGCCCAGCACGTAAGCGTGAACAAGCACGCCGCGAAAAGCTTGCATAAGCTTTTGATGATTAATGCTCTGTGCCATTAAGCAGGTTTAGCTTACGGTAGCAGAGCATTTTTATTTTCTATGTCTAAAACACTCAAACTGACCATTGGCCAACATAGCGTTAGCGGGGTTAAACCTGTTAACCAAGATTGCTGTGGCAGCCGACAGCCGAAAAGCCCACAGCTTAATAGTAAAGGTGCCGTGGTCGCAATTGCCGATGGTATTAGTAGCAGTGACGTCAGTGATATTGCTAGCGAAACCGCGATTAGTAACTTTCTTAATGATTACTATGCAACCTCTGACGCTTGGTCGGTTAAAACCTCCGCACATAAAGTCTTACAAGCCTTAAATCATTGGTTGTTTGCTCAAGGCCAACAAGGTCTGCACCGCCATGATGCGAATAAAGGTTATGTCTGCACCTTCAGCGCATTAGTGTTTAAATCTAATACCGCGCATTTATTTCACTGTGGCGATTCACGTATTTATCAATTAAGTGGTCAGTCATTAGAGCAATTGACTAAGGATCATCGCCGTTATGTTGGTGATACAAGTTACCTGAGCCAAGCATTAGGTATTAGTCCATTGTTAAGCTGTGATTATCATGCTCATCCGGTTAAACAGGGCGACATTTTTGTGCTCACGACAGACGGAGTACATGAGTTTTTATCTGCTAAAGTCATTGCTGATGCGATTATTCAAGAGGTCGAACGAGGACAGAAAAGGGCTAGTGCAGTTACAACTCTTGTTGATAAAAAAGCTATTGATGCAAAAGGTGCTGATTTTGATCGAGTTGCGCAAGACTTGGTGGCGCAAGCGTTGGCTGCTGGGGGGGATGATAATCTGACAATCCAAATTGTCAGCGTTGATGGGTTGCCCAGCCATGAGGTGAATGAGTTTAAACAATTGTTGACTCAACTGCCTTTACCGCCCGCTTTGCATAGCGAACAAGAGTTCGAAGGCTTTACCATTCAGCGTGAATTGTATGTTAGCAGTCGCAGTCGAGTTTACCTTGCTCAGGATAAAGCATCAGCCCAGCGGGTGGTCATTAAGGTTCCTTCTGATGAAATGCGCCACAATGAAGGTCATTTAGAAACCTTGTTAATGGAAGATTGGGTGGCACAAAGAGTATCTAACACTCACTTATTAAAATCATTCGTATCAACATCGCCTAAACAATACCTTTATACAGTAACTGAGTATGTTGAAGGCTGTACTTTGGCCCAGTGGATCCATGACCACGCACAACCTGACTTAGACACAGTGAGAAATCTGGTTATTCAAATAGCCCGAGGCTTACAAGCTTTGCACCGACAAGAAATGGTTCATCAAGACTTACGTCCTGAAAATATTATGATAGATACTGCTGGTGTGATTAAAATTATCGACTTTGGCGCGGCGGCAGTGGCTGGAATCATTGAAACCCAAGGGCTTGATGATCACATGCTGGGCACGGCGCAATACAGTGGTCCAGAGTACTTTGTTGGGGAATTAGGGGATAATCGCAGTGATATTTTCTCACTGGCGGTGATTACCTATCAGATGCTCACTGGTTATTTACCCTATGACGCGAATGTTGCTAAGGCGACAACATTAAAAGCGCAACAAAGTTTGCGATATATTCCAGCCCGAAGTCGAAATGCTGTCGTGCCTCACTGGGTTGATTATGCACTTGAAAAAGCCCTGGCAGTGGATCCCGCAAAGCGCACCGCAGAAGTATCTGAGTTTATTTATAACCTCAAATACCCACACCCTAAAGCGACTCGAGAGAGCGTGCCTTTTATTGATAAAGACCCGATTTTATTTTGGCAGCGGTTATCTTTGTTGTTGGGGCTAGGATTAGTCATTGCTTTGCTGAATTAAGCTGAATATGACTTAATATAAATAGCTAACCCCAAGATTTCAAAGTTAATAGTATTCAGTCAACCGCTCAGCTTAATTCATTTTTAACGATAATTACCAAGCTTTATAAGGCAAAAACTTACCATTCATGGTGATCACCACTCTGTCGCCCTTCGGATCTGTTTGCTTTTCAACATTCATAGAGAAATCAATGGCGCTCATAATGCCATCGCCAAACTGTTCTTGGATGACTTCTTTAAGTGTTTCACCGTAAACACCAACCACTTCATATAAACGATACACTAGCGGATCTTGTGGTACATCACGTTGCCATTTTTTGGTGGGATAGGCCTTAAGTGCAGCTTGTGATCCTGCAGGAAGCTCCAGTAACTGGCACAGTTTTTCTGCCACTTTCTCTGGCATGCTGTTCATCCCTAAACAAGCAGACGTGACCCAAACACAGCCCATTCCTAATTCATCAGCAATGTTTTGCCAACTTAATTGACGTGCATGTTTTGCTAATACAATGGCTTCAACGACTTGTTCTTTATTCATTTTATATTCCTATAGGGATGATAAACACAGATAAGACGTCGCAAGAGTTAGACCATGATTGAACCTATTTAAAATCAGTGGTTTACTATTTTAAATTGTAGGGTCGCGTCTGTTTTAGTGCATGATCAGCTAATTATTGGTGCGATATTATGGGTGTGATAAATGATGAGGGACTCTAAGAAGGGCTGCGGTAGAAGTGCTGATAACAAAAAGGCTGACAATTATGTCAGCCTTAATAACAGTGTTTACTAACGGCAACTAGCGCTGATGCATTGCGTAATCAGTACCGTCTTTAGCGGTAAACACTTTGCAGTTACCTTCTGTTGGTAAACAGCGTGAATGCAACATGCTTACCCATTGCTTGTAAGGTGTCGGTAGGTTTTTAATTGGCAGTGCAACTTGAATATCTTCAATGTGTGCAGGGTCGTTTGCACCTAGTTCGCCATTTCGATCAAAACTTACTTCAACATGGGTATCGTTATTTTTTAGTACGATAGAAGTTGGATCACTTTTATGACCGGTTAGCGCAACAAATTGACAAGGATTTTGTAATCCACATTGGCTACCATCTTTCATAAACGCTAAAAGATGCGTGTAGTAAATAACATAGCTACTGACATCGGCATGTGAGCCTTCTGTAAGTGGAAAATTGTCATCTAAAAATACTTTCGCATTGTTAATTTTATCTGCGTTAGTACTGGTCGCCACAAATTGTTCTTCAATGAAGTTGTTAAGGTTGTGAGCGGCTGTGTTGGTGTGCATTGTTGTCATAGTCATAACCTTATCCTCTTCGCTTGGGTCATTACACTGACTGGTTGTTTAACTCAGCTCAGTGTTACTTCTATTTATTTCTGATTCATGTTGTAAGTTCAGTAAGCAAATCTTAAAAACTGTTTCCCGATTGCTTAATTTGTAGTCTAGAGTATTTTTCACTACAATTTCACAATAAAAATTTTACACTGTGAATTTTACAAAATGCGTAATGATCAAAGCTTAATGAGAAAGTCACATTTTCTTGGCACCAAGATTCGAAATCTACGT
Organism: Shewanella sp. 10N.286.52.E4; assembly: GCF_041468785.1. NCBI lineage: Bacteria > Pseudomonadati > Pseudomonadota > Gammaproteobacteria > Alteromonadales > Shewanellaceae > Shewanella > Shewanella sp. 10N.286.52.E4. The sequence continues at coordinate 47,494 of NZ_JBFRJJ010000014.1, read as the reverse complement.
AAACGAAATCACCTGACGATGGAAGATTTATCGGCCAGGTGTATTCGTGTCGATTCCAGTTCTGCGCCTTCGGTATCGTATCTGTCGATGATCGAGCGAGGTAAGCGTGTGCCCAGTGCTGGGATGTTGGCTGTGATTGCGACAGTGTTTCAAAAAGAGGTGGAATGGTTCTTAGATGACATGCCTGAAGAGCAATCCATTACGCCAGAAAAAGGTCGCCGTGGCGGTATAAGTGGCATGCCACTTGAGCCCAGCTTCTTATTTTCAAATGATATTCTACAGATTGCGATCCCTGAAATGTTGTCACAAACCGGCACATCAGGAAGGCAATTTGCGCAGTTACTTATTCGTGCTCATCAAGAGCATCATCAAAACCACTTCCCTGATCTTGAACGCGCCGCAGAAGATATCGGCAAAAAACAAATGCCATTAAGCGCCGATGAAATGCTCAGTACAGCTAAAAGTATGGGACTAAAAATTAAGTGGATTGATGAAATTCCTACTGAAGTCTTGGATGAAACTGGGGCGAGTTCTGCGCGGCTGACGACATCATTTTTTGAACCGCCAGCGACAATTTTTATTAATAAAGCCCTAAAATCTAATGCGCCAAGATTGAAATATGACCTAGCAGTGCATATTGGTCATTGTGTTTTACACAATAAAGATGGCTTAAAAAGTGTCATGACTTCAGGGCGACGTATTGAAGCTGATGACGATGCCACCATGCAATCAAATACCCTAAATGCGCAAGATATTTTGCACGCTTGGCGTGATTTTGAATCTAGCTTTTTTGCAGGAGCATTGTTGTGCCCTAAGGTGCCATTTAGACAGCTACTTGACCGCCACGGTTACGAGATTGATATCCATAAACAATTGCAAGTTTCGGCTTCTGTGGCGATGAGACGGATGACGGTGGTTTCGCCTTATCCGCATTGGCATTACTTTGATGCTTATGCGCCAGGTAAGCTTAAGGCCGTTTATCGTGGTAATGGTATTCCACTGCCTTGGGGTAATATGCGCATTGTTGAAGACCCTTGTCATCACTGGGCTGTGTTTAGAAAAATCAATGAGCCTTCAACAGGCACATCAGCGCAAATATCGATTTTAAATGTGGGTAATGAACCGCGAATTTATTGTTGTGAATCGATAAAAGTAGATGATTCCGCAGGTAACCCACATGTGTTGTGTGCTGGGATTGATCTGAACCCTGCCATTGAAGCACAAGGCAAAGATGCGGTTAAAATTACCGAAGATTTAAAGCAAGCCTGTGTTGAAAATGGTGGCTTAGTGGCGATTCCAAAAGCCATTAAAACGGATCTCACTAGTGTGGCTAAAATACTCAATATTAATTGGATTGAACGCGGTATCGAAAATGACGCTAGGGTGATTTGTTCACGTGGTGCAGTGTGTCCACGTCAGCCAAGCTGCTATGCCAGTGGCAAAGCGCAGTGTGAATAAAGCCCTTTGTTTGCTGTGTTATGTGAATAAGCCCTATGCAGAGCATAGGGCTTACCAGTTAAGTAAACATACGATTAAGCAAATTATTAAGCCAAGTATCGAGCTGTAGTTGGGCTGATAACATTTGCCCATCATTGTTATTGAATGGACAGTCATCGCCAAAAGCGAGTTGTAGCTGCACGATTTGTGCTGTATCCCACTCAGGGTGAAATTGCACACCTACTTGCCGCTGATGATGGAACATTTGCTGCGACCAAAGGGAAGAGCTTGCCGTAATTGTTACTGCAGCATCTGTGAAATTAAACCCTTGATAGTGCCATTGAGGCACCTGCATCAATTGGTTATTATCAAAAATCACTCGCTGCCAGCCTAACTCTGGCTTTTTCAAAGGGCTTAAGCTTGCGCCCAATGTTGAAGCTAATAACTGGGCCCCTAAACAAATTCCTAAAATAGGCATGTTACGCTGAACAGCTTGGTTGATAAGTGCCAGCTCTGCTTGCATCCAACAGGGACTATCGACCACATCCATTGGCCCACCTAATATTATTAATCCATCTATTTCATCTAATCTAGGTAAGCAGTTATTCGGCGCCATGAAGTGCACCAAAGTGTGCCCCTCAATGCTGGCCCAATCAGCAATTCTCCCAGCACCTTCGGCTGGATGATGTTGGATTATGGCTATGGTTAAATTTGACATATATTTTCCCTAATCGTCATTTCCACTACTGCAATTCACCTGTTTCAAGGTAAATCTCAATCAGCTGTTCAGGCGAAATGGACAAGTGCTCAGCTAATTCAACCTTTGATGCGTGCAACGAATTTGATAATTCTAGGGTTATCGGAGCCGTGAATGGCCCAGCTTGTTTTTCAGTTGTAAGTTGCTCAGTAAGTGCAGAATTCACTTGATAAGTCATTGGTCGGTCTGGGTTTAATACCCGTAAAAGGTGGTCGGCTTCAGGCCTGTTTTCAAGTAATTTAATTAAAAACTGATTCTGGCTTTGGTTAGAGGCTGCAACCACTAAGTATTGAGCAATGTTGGTCTTCTCTTGGGCGGTTTGCATACTGAGTTCAGTAAAGATGATCACTTTATCGATAATAATCTTCTGCGATGAGAAGCGTGATGTTCCACCTCGCTCAAAATGTCCCTCTACAACCTCTATTTGTAAATGGGTGAGAGGGCTATCGCTGTTGGGATGTAAGCGCATTAAGTCAAAGGGCTTAGGGACAATCGTCCAAAGTTGTTCAGACTGGGTTGATTGTTGCGCTAGCTGCTGTTTGACCGCTTTGTCGGTTGCGGCATCACTAAAGTGAAACTGCATGACCATTTGTACATTATGAGGTTGATGATACATGGGCAAATGCGATGCAAACAAGCCATCATCGCCACCGAATAAGGTCATGCCGTGCAAACCAAAATGGCTGTCATTTGCATGGGAGGTGGGAGAAATAAACTGGCTGATGAAGATAAAACATACTGCGATAAATCTGAGGTTGTACATTGTCGGCTCCTATCTGGAAAATAAATCAGATGGGGCCGTCCCCGGATGAATATCTACTGGCATACATCCCTTATGTGGAAGGTATAAGTAAATTGAGGTCGTCCTCAAATACCATTTTACTACAAACTAATAACAATTCGTAGATGTAGAAATAAGTAGATAACTTGTCATAAATCTCGAGAGCGCTTTGAATCGTTAGATGAGTGGATAACAGGTTAGAAGATTGAGAGAGGGGAACATTTTTGCTCGATAGGCGTGGTTCATTTCATACTGCATAAGCAGGGTTACTTTTGGCTTCAATAAAAAATGTTCGCTGTTTGAACTCGCTCACATATCGGTTAAGTTTGTAACAAAATTTTGTCGACAGTTTACTAAATTAACATTATTTTAGCGTGCCTGTATTGCCGTTAATGTAATAAGCATTAGACAACCTGGCGTTTTAACAACGGTTCACGCACAGTATTCCAACTCTTCAAAAAGTAAACCTACCTGGCTGTCTCGCAGCATGGGGAAGCACGTGTGGTGTGGACTCTCTCAAATGAGTTTTTAATTGTTTCGGACAATGAAAATGAACAAACACTTCGAGCTTATCGATAAACCGACCTTTTTTGGTGCGTTAATATTACTTTTTTCAGTTGTGATCCCCTTGATGATATTCCCTGTAGAGGGAGCACAATGGATTGCAGTGGCTAAAACCTTCATGACAGATAAGTTAGGCTTTGCTTACCTTGCTCTGGGGTTAGCGGCATTTTTCTTTATGATCTATATCGTTTTTTCTGATATTGGTCAGATTAAACTAGGCGATCCAGATGAATCGCCAGAATTTGGTTTAGCCTCTTGGGCTGCAATGCTTTTTTGCGGCGGCATTGGTGCAAGTATTTTATTTTGGGGCACCATTGAATGGGCTTATTACTATCAAAACCCACCTTTTCAATTAGAGCCAGGTAGCGAAGAAGCTATTCGTTGGGCCGCCACCTATGGTCTATTTCATTGGGGACCAATTGCCTGGTGTATCTATATGATCCCAGCAATCCCAATTGCCTACTTTTTCTATGTTCGCAAACAGCCGGTGTTGAAAGTCTCTGCTGCGTTAATGCCAGTGATTGGCGAAGCCCACAGTTTTGGTAAAGTGGGAAAGTTTATCGATATTCTGTTTATCTTTGGTCTGTTAGGAGGTGCGGCAACGACACTTGGTTTAGCTGCGCCATTGATCAATGAAGGTATTAGTTACTTATTTGGCATCCCTACTACGACAGGTAGCCAAATTGGTGTGTTGATGCTGTGTACTGCTATTTTTGCCTATTCAGCTTATATGGGCATGGATAAAGGGATTAAAATTCTTAGTAATATTAATTTCTGGGGTGCATTAGGGTTATTACTATTTGTGCTGGTGTGTGGTCCAACCATTTTCATGCTAGAAACTGGCTTAGACTCCATTGGTCGAATGCTATCAAACTTCTTTGTGATGGCCACGTGGGCAGAGCCTTTTGGCGGCCTAGGGACATTTGAAAATACTCACTTCCCACAGGATTGGACTATTTTTTACTGGGCTTGGTGGTTGGTTTTTGCACCTAGTATGGGGCTGTTTGTTGCGCGAATTTCTCGTGGAAGAACCATTAAACAGATGATTTCTGGTGCGGTGTTCTTTGGTTCGCTTGGTTGCTCAATGTACTTCATTATTCTGGGTAACTATGGTTTATCATTGCAGTTATCTGGTCAATTGGATGTGGTGTCAATCCTCAATACTGAAGGGGCTACCCGAGCAATTTTTGCTATTTTAGAGCAATTGCCTTTTAGTACGCTGGTTATAACGGTATTTACTCTACTGTGTATCATTTTCACTGCTACTACATTTGACTCTATTTCCTATATTTTGGCGTCTGTCGTGCAAACCAACGTAACCGACGATCCTCTACGCTGGAACCGACTTTTCTGGGCTTTTACGTTATCCCTCATGCCTTCAGCATTGATGTTTATGGGCGGTTTAGCCACGTTACAAACTGCTGCGATTGTTGGTGGTTTACCCTTGCTAGTGATTGCAGTCATGCTGATGATTTCTGGTGTTAAAGCGGCTTCTTTAGATTTGAGTCATCAAGATGACTATGTTGACCCTGTGATTAATATTTCTGATCTGCCTGATGTTGATCCATGGAGCAAAGAAGGCCAAGCTTTGGCTCGTTTTGAACTCTTACGGGACAATGCTATTGAAGCGGCCAACTCAGAGCGTGAAGCTAATGAAGCAATTTGGATGTTGAAAAAACAATTACGAAAAGAGGCATTATCTCGCGGTGAATCTAGTGTCGATTTAGGAGATGCACCAGATGATATTATTGCTAACTTGCAGCAGCTTAATGTAGATGCTTTAAAAGCAAAAGAGGCAAAACTTGCAGCATCTGAACTTGCACAGCAGGCTCGTGTCGCCTTTGATGTTTTGATGAGAGAAAAGGAAGAACAGGAGCTGTTACTTGAGCAAGAAGAAGTAAAACTTGCGATTCAAGCAAGACTAAACTCGCAAAGCTAATTCGGATTAATTTGCTGAAATTAAGCCACAAAAAAGCCGCTATTAAGCGGCTTTTTTATTCAAGATGAAGAATGAGGTTGAAGTGCTATCGCACTCATTATCTCAATATTTATCTCAATCTTTATCGCATAGTAACAAATTCTTCTGCGCCAGTCGGGTGAATCGCGACAACCGCATCAAAGTCAGCTTTTGTTGCACCCATCTTCATCGCAACACCAAAGCCTTGGAGGATTTCATCCATGCCAAAACCAATACCATGAATACCGACAACCACTTCATTTTCGCCAGCACAGATTAACTTCATTTTACACGCTTCACGATGAGCGGTAATTGCGGTGTACATAGAGGTGAATCCAGATGTGTACACTTTAATGTTATCTTCGCCGAACTGTTCAGCCGCTTCTGGTTCAGTTAAGCCCATAGTGCCAATTGGTGGGTGACTGAATACGACAGTTGGAATGACACTGTAATCCATTTTAGCGTTTGGCATATTGCCAAATAAACGCTCAGACAGAAGACGCCCAGCTTTAACCGCAACAGGGGTCAGCTCTACGCCGCCTTCCATAATGTCGCCAACACAGTAAATACCTTTTGCTGTGGTATTTTGCTGCTCATCAGTGACAACATAACCTTTAGCGTTAAGCTTAACGTCGGTGTTTTCTAGGCCGATACTACCCGTTGAAGGTGAGCGACCAATTGCCCAAATCAGCGTATCGACAGTGATGCTTTCACCGTTTTCAAGCTCAAGAGTTAAGCTGTCGTCTGCATTTTTCACTACTGCTTTTGGAATGCTGTGAGTGTGCAGCGTTGGGCCATTGATTTCCATGGCTTCAACTAAAGTGTCAGTTAAAATTGGGTCAAAATTACGAAGTGGAGCATGCTTACGGACTAACAAATGCGTTTCGCTGCCTAGGGCATGCAATACACCAGCAAGCTCTACAGCAATGTAACCTGCACCAACTACAGCGACACGTTTAGGTTGTTCGCGTAGCGCGAAGAAACCGTCAGAGTCGATACCGTACTCTGCGCCTGGAATATTTGGAATCGTTGGCGCGCCGCCTGTGGCAATAAGAATATGATCGGCAGTGTAATGCTCGCCATCGACTTCAATAGTATTGCTATTGACGAATTTACCGTAACCGTTCAGTAGGGTGACGTTGTTACTTGCAAAGCCACGGCCGTACGCATCATGGATGCGGCTGATATAAGCTTCACGGTTATCAACTAAGGTATTCCAGTTAAAGTTATTAACGGTGACGTCAAAACCATAATCTTTAGCAAATAAATGCATTGCTTCGGCTACATGAGCGCCATACCACATGACTTTTTTCGGTACACAGCCCACGTTTACGCAAGTGCCGCCAACGTGCTTAGCTTCAATAACCAATACTTTTGCGCCACGCATAGCCGCGCGATTACCAGAAGCGATACCACCACTACCTGCACCTAGGCAGATATAGTCAAAATGTTGAGCCATGTTAACCCTCTCTATTTATTACTTCTGCCAAGCTATCAATTAATTACAGCCTGACTTTAATAAGTGTTTATTTGAGTTTGAATGATTTAATTGCAGCCATTGTAGGGTGGAATGCAATCACAAGCTAGTTTCAAAGACCGTAAAGTCGGGGAATTTATTGCAGCGAATTACTGACACTCAGTTTAAGACAGGTACACAATACAGATACAAACAATCATGACTTTGCAGTGAGTAAGACTGCAAAGCTCTGTGCTAAATGATGAGTTGATCATTAGCGGCGGTACTGACATTCAGCTTGTTGCCCTTGTGAAGGACCTTCGCCTTCACAATCCATGCATTGCCATTCTGTCTCACGATGTGACAATTCAGTTTGCAGGTATGCCGCCTGATCATGGTGTTTGAGTTGATTCGATAACTGCTTTATGCGGTTGCCAAGCCAGCGGCAACTCGGGTCGTTGGCAGTTTTTCCTGAGCTGGCGCTCAGTTTTGTTGGTTCAGGTTTACCTGTTATTTGGGGCTTATTATAAGGGGCAATGGATTCATCTCGAAGCATATCTGTGGATGAAAAGTTTAGCGAGCCTTGTTCTGGTGGCAGTGAGATCGGTTGGCCTTGATGGTCGAGCACCATGCCCATGGGAAGTGATTTTTGGGGCAATCTTTCTGTTTGAGATTCAGTTTGAGTTTTAGTGAGTGTTGATAAGTCACTGGCTTGAGTGGCTGAGCTGAAAAAAGCACAGATAATGAGGCACAAGTATCCTTTTGAATATGTCATAAGCATTCCTTTGCTTGGTGAGTTTGCGCCTTGTTTGCAATGTAAAAACAAACAGGCTTAGGTCAGTGAGCTTAGAAGGCGATGCGTATTAATGCCAGTTTGAGGGAGAGGGTGATGGAAGTTAAAAGCGCCAAGTTAAATGAATGCCAGCGTAACTTTCATCTAAACTACCGCTAAGGCCCTCAACTTTTGCTTGTTCTTTGATATCGTCCATAGCAATGGAGTGACTAAAGTGAGCACTGACGGCGATATTGCTTGAGAGTTCATAACTTGCTTCAACGCCCATTTGGAAATGGTTAGCACCATTGTGTTCTTCAGTCGCATATTGAAAATCAAAGCCCTGAGTAATATATGGGGTTACTGTGAACTGCTCTGTCAAGTGCCAAGGGCTATGTAAGCTGACCTCGACAAAATATCCTCCAGCTTCTGTTGCATAGGTATACGCAACTGATGGGATCAACCAGTCGACACCGGTGTAGGCTATGACGGCAAAGACTTCATTGTCTGAGCTGCGTTCATCACCATAAAACTCTAAACGTTGGTAACCTATTACAGTCTCAATATCTTCATGTAGGTGTAAAGCGTACTCAAGACCAAAATTCCATTCGATGTAATGTTCAGAGTCACCCCTGACCATAGTGGCATAAGTGGTTAAATCACCAGACGTCACCGCCGCTCCAGCTTGATATATGCCACCACTGTCTAAATTATTTCTACCTTCTGACACATACTTAGAATCCCAGCCCGCATTAAAAGCAAACTCAAGATCTTCTGCTTTAGCATGGGAAGAACAAAGAGCGGTAATCGTCATTATTGATAAGAACAAAGGGGTTATGTTTACTTTCATATCAGTAACGTTTCTCAATAGTGTCGGTAGATGAGTCAAGAATACATCAACTTAACGGGCTAAAAATGATAATGAGTTAGATTTGCGATCAGTTTGTCAATAATTGATATGTAAATTATGAGTAAATGAATATGGGTGATACATCACATTTTTTAAGGTTATTTTCAGGTAGAAGAAAAATTAGCCATGTTTATGCCAATCAATGCCATTTAAACAGAGGGCTAATTCTTACTTCAATAAAGAGCTAGACTTGAATTCAATCACTTGAGCCCTTATTAATGTGTAACAGGCAATTATTACCCTATTTCCCGAGGAATCACCTATGAGCAACCCATTGCTAGATAATCCTTTGCTTAAACAAAGCGAACTGCCGCAGTTTTCAGCCATTAAAGCAGAGCATATTCAGCCAGCTGTTGAGCAAGCGATTGCCGATTGTCGTAGTAAAATTGAACAAGTATTGGCAAGTACTAACCAATACACTTGGGAAAACTTGATTGATCCACTTGAAGAAGTCGATGACCGCTTAAGTAAAATTTGGTCTCCAGTTTCACATATGAATTCAGTGACAAGTACAGATGAATGGCGCGAAGCACACGATGCTTGTTTACCATTATTGTCTGAGTACGGCACGTTCGTAGGCCAACATGAAGGCTTATACCAAGCCTATAAGTCGATTCAAGAATCTGCAGATTTTGAAAAACTGACGACCCCGCAAAAAACCTTATTAACTCAAAGCTTACGTGACTTTGAATTGTCAGGCATTGGTTTGAATGATGAGCAAAAAGTACGTTATGGTGAGATTGTAAAACGCTTATCGGAATTAACTAGCAGCTTTTCAAACCAACTATTAGATGCGACAGAAGCATGGTCTAAATTGATCACTGATGAGGCTGCATTGGCTGGATTACCTGATTCAGCAATTGCTGCAGCAAAGGCAATGGCTGAGGATAAACAGCAAAAAGGTTGGTTATTCACGCTGGATTTCCCTTCCTATTTACCGGTAATGACTTACAGCGAAAACCGTGAGTTGCGTGAAGAGTGCTACCGTGCTTTCGTTACTCGCGCATCAGACCAAGGTCCGAATGCGGGTGAGTTTGATAACAGTGCCAATATGGATGAGATTTTGGCTTTACGCCATGAGCTTGCGCAATTGCTTGGGTTCGATAGCTACGCAGATAAGTCTTTGGCAACTAAAATGGCCAACGACCCAAGCCAAGTTTTATCATTCTTAAATGAATTAGCATTACGTTCAAAAGAGCAAGGAAAGGCAGAACTCGCTGAACTGAAAGCCTTTGCTAAAGATCACTTTGATGTTACTGAAATGGCCTCATGGGATTTGAGTTTTTATGCTGAAAAATTACAGCAACATAAATATGAAGTCTCTCAAGAATTACTGCGTCCATATTTTCCTGAAGACAAAGTCTTATCAGGTTTGTTTTATACCGTGTCACGCTTATTCGGCTTGAGCATTGAAGAACAAAAAGACGTGGATACTTGGCATAACGATGTACGCTTCTTCCAGATTTATGATGCTGACAAGGTTCACCGTGGTAGCTTCTATTTAGATTTGTACGCCCGCAGCGGTAAACGTGGCGGCGCATGGATGGATGATTGTCGAGGCCGTCGTGTAACAAGTTCTGGTCTTCAAAAACCCGTTGCTTACTTAACGTGTAACTTTAATGGTCCAGTCGATGGTAAACCCGCGTTGTTTACCCATGATGAAGTCACCACTTTATTCCATGAATTTGGTCATGGTATTCACCATATGTTGACGCAAATTGAAGTCGGCGGTGTTGCTGGCATTAACGGCGTACCTTGGGATGCCGTTGAGCTACCAAGTCAGTTTATGGAAAACTGGTGTTGGCAAGAAGAGGCACTGGCTGAAATTTCTGGTCACTTTGAAACCGGCGAACAGTTACCAAAAGCCTTGTTAGATAAGATGCTAGCAGCAAAGAATTTCCAGTCAGGCATGATGATGTTGCGCCAGCTTGAATTCTCACTGTTTGATTTCAGAATGCATCATGAGTTTGATGCTGAAAAGGGCGCTGATATTCAAGGCATTTTGGATGAAGTACGTAGCCAGGTTGCGGTGAATGTACCTCCTGAGTTCAATCGTTTCCAACATGGTTTTGCACACATTTTTGCTGGTGGATATGCCGCAGGCTATTACAGTTACAAGTGGGCAGAAGTGCTGTCAGCTGATGCATTTTCTCGTTTTGAGGATGAAGGTATTTTTAATCCTGAAACGGGTAAAAGCTTCTTGAATAACATCCTAGAAATGGGCGGCAGTGAAGAACCAATGACTTTATTTGTGCGCTTTATGGGACGCGAGCCTAATACAGATGCATTATTGCGTCACTCTGGGATCAATGCCTAAGTTGCATTTACTCTTATTTTACGTGTAAGCCATTTATACGTATTAAGAAATGCTAAAAATGAAGAGGCGCCCTAGGGTGCCTTTTATTATTTTTATTCCATCGCAGCTAGCTGGGTTGCAAAATAAACTTATTTTATCGTGAAAGTTACATTACTATGATGGAAGCTAAGATATAAACAACGATAGAACTAATACTATCGAATAAATACTATCGAATAAATAATCGAATGATTTGAATGGACTCTATTTTGAACGAACAGCCATCACCAGAACAACAAATCTTTTTTAACCTATCGCCAGGGCGAACGGTTGATTTGCAGATCGATTTTCCTGTGAAATTTAGAACCAAAGCAACGTTAGTAGGTTATGAGTTAGGAAAGTACATCATCTTAAAACATCCCGCACCGCAGCAGATGAATAACTACAGCGATGTGTTTGTTGAAGGTAATGGCGTGGTGGTGCGCTACTTGTTAGAAGGCCAGCAGGGCGAGTGTTACGCATTCAAGTCAAACATCCGCAATATTACCAAATTACCTGAAAAACTGATCTTCCTTTCATATCCGAAGCAAATTGAGAATCGGCAATTACGTACTCACCAACGATATGTCACTCATTTGCCGGCCGCGATTCAAGCGAAAGACGAAAATGATGCCAGTCGTGGCACTCAATTAAAGGGCATTATTTCGGATATTTCGCCTAAAGGCTGTGGCTTTGTTTTTAAAACAGATAACCCTAACCTAAAAGTGAGTCAGAAGGACATCATAGTGATGATCCGCAATCCAAATGACGAAGGAATTAGCATTCCTGCCAAAGTTTGTAATAGCCGATTTGAAGACGGCAAGGTCAATGTAGGGATTAAGTTTGAAGAGAATGACCAGCAGATTAAAACCTTACTAAATCAACTTTATATTGATTTGTAACCCCCAAGCATGCATGCCATTTCAATGAAAAAAGCGACTGATTTCAGTCGCTTTTGCCATCGTGCTATCACCTTTAGTAAACCTTTAGACTGAATTGATTATCGTTTATCGATAACTTATTGCTGTTATATAACCAATCCGCTAGTTTGGGTTTAAATATTAGTTAGCCCTAAAGTGAATCATGGATAGAATTAATCGCTTAAGTAAATGGATTAAAGGATTGCTGCTGTTGCTCTCATTGATGCAATTAGGCAGTTATATTGCTGTGATGTTTAGTGGCGAATATCGCGATGGTGAATACGCAATGAGTATTAACTGGTGGGGATATTTCAGTAGTTTCTTAAGTGTCAGTTTTGAGTCTTCATGGCAAGCACTCGCAGAGAATTTATATTCGGCAGGATTACATCCTGGCATCATATTAGGCAGCGTTGAAATATTGCCTTATTTATTCATTTACTATTTCTTGTTCCAACTGTTTAGCCTTTATCAACAGGGTCAGGTATTCACTTCAGCTAATTTCCGCTGTTTAACTCGTATTGCTCAAGTCTTTTTAGTGTGGATTTTTGTCAGCCTTTTTTACCCCATGCTGGTGGCCTATTTCATTCATGTAACCGATCTCGCCGATGGGGTGCCGGGGTATTTTACATTAGGCAGTCAAGAACTCGAATATGCGTTATTTGGACTGATCTTTTACTGTATCGGCTGGGTTATGAAGCAAGCAGTAGAGTTGCAAGCAGAAGCGGAATTAACCATTTAATGGCCATCATTATTGAACTAGATGTCATGTTGGCAAAACGGAAAATGAAGTCAACGCAGTTGGCTGAACTTGTAGGTATTACCCCGCAAAATTTATCGGTATTACGCAGTGGTCGCGCTAAGGCTATTCGCTTTTCAACGCTGGACGCAATTTGTCATCACTTACAATGTTCGCCCGGCGATATTTTGGTGTATCAGGACGAAACGTAAGCATGTTTTTTTATTAAGGAAAATAGTATGCACAATTCAGTAAACAGAGTGTCTAGTGTCATTATTGCGGCAGCAGTTCTTATGACAACAGCCTGTACGGTTAGATTAAGTGAAGACACTTTCATTGCCAGCGATGATTCCGTCACCCCTTTTACCGCTGAGTTTACTCAGCAGTTACAACAAGTTATGCCTAACAATACCATTAACCCAATAAGCTTAGATGCCAGCGAGCAAGCCCGTTTACATGGCTTTTATATTGATAACCCTAATAGCAAAACCACCATTATGTTCTTTCAAGGTAATGGCATGAAAATCGAGCCTCATACCCTTAATACGCTAACAAGGTTATCGACATTAAATACTGACATTCTAATCGTTGATAGACGCGGACTCGGTGCGAGTGAAGGTCAGCCCAGAATTTACAACCTTGTTGCTGATGCACAACTGCAGCTAGATTACTTACATCAACAATATCAGCCAGACAACGTGATTATTCACGGCTATTCATTGGGTAGTTTTATTGCCGCAGATTTAGCAAAAAACAATAAGATTGCAGGATTGGTATTACAAGGTTCTGCAACAAATGCCGATGACTGGGTCGATGAAAAAACACCATGGTACATGTCACCTTTTATGAGCTTAGAAATGCCACAAGATTTCCGTAATATAGACAATGAACAAGTGGTGGCTAATCATTATCAAGGGCCGTTATTAGTTATTGCGGGTGAAAATGACGAAGAGGTGCCGCCAGAGTTATCTGAGAAACTCTTTGCTGCTAGTCAGTCTGCTCAAAAACAACTGATAATGGTGCCTAATGTGGGTCATCAAGGTATGTTAGATAGCAAAAAGACCTTGCAGCAATATCAGGCCTTTATAGCCGAGCTTTAAATATGTTGCTTGTGTATACGGAGCTTAATTTCTGATAAATCATATCGTCTGAAATAATAAAAAACGGTACAGCGTATTTACGCTATACCGTTTATTTTTATCTGCATTATGTTGCTTAAAGTTAATTCCGACCACCTTTTAAAGCAGGCCGATATCAAGCTTAACTCGATTAAAGTTAAGCTAATTTAAGGTCATATTGCTGACGGTACATCACCATGTCTTCAATGGTGAGCACTGGCATATTGTGCTTTAAGCCAAAAGCGACAATTTCAGGCGCTTTTGCCATCGTGCCATCTTCGTTAGTAACTTCACACAATACGCCATAAGGCTGTAAACCTGCCATTTGCATTAAATCTACCGTGCCTTCGGTATGACCACGACGAGTGAGTACACCACCTGCGCGAGCGCGTAATGGGAATACATGTCCAGGTCTTGCTAAATCTGATGCTTTAGCATTTGCCGCAGTAGCCGTTTTGATTGTTGTTACGCGATCGGCTGCTGAAACGCCGGTAGTGACGCCTTCTTTAGCTTCAATTGACACCGTAAATGCGGTTTGATTAGCGCTATTGTTATCAGTAACCATTGGCGGTAATTCAAGTTTGCTCGCTTGTGCATCCGTTAAGCATAAACACACGATACCGCTGCATTCGCGGATCATTAATGCCATTTGCTGACTGGTAAGATGCTCAGCTGAATAGATAATATCGCCTTCGTTTTCTCGATCTTCATCATCGAGTAACAATACGCCATTACCTTGTCTTAAAGCGGCTAAGGCTTTTTCAACACGTTCTAGAGGATCGCCAAAAGGCGCAAGTAGTGATAGCTGATTCATGGTTAACTCCTAAAAAATACCAGAATCAGGGCTTTAAAGAGGGTTTTTACGCCAAACGAAATACACCAGTTAGCATAGTCTAACTGGTGTATTTCTATTCTCTCTCATCCGGACTATAACCGTCGGCTCTGGAATATGAAGTATTACACTTCAGTCACCAAATCTGCTGACCTCGAAAAATCGAGCGCTCGCGGGCTTAGCTAATTCTACATATAGGTAAAATAGCATCACCGCCGGTGGGGAATTTCGCCCCGCCCTGAGAATTAAAATAATCTGCTTAACGCCCTATGCATTAAACAGCGCCGTCATGGTAAGCCAAAATGTAGCGATAAAAAAGTGCTAATGCTCACAGAGATGGTAATTATTTATTCAACTCTGGCAGGTGAACTTTTCAGGGCTCAATTCGTAATAAGGTGTTCTATTTTATGATTTGTTAATTTAGGTGACGGACTTGATAGCTGGTATGACCTCTGATAGCCTGATGCGCTCAAAAGGAGTAGTAGTATATGAATTTATATTTCCGTCTAATATGGTTAATGTTTTGGCGTAATCGCAAAGCCAAAAAAATCGGCTTTTTAGATATCAGTCGTATTAGTTACCGTGCATGGCCACTTGATTGCGATATCAATATGCATTTAACCAACTCCCGCTATCCAGCGTTTATGGATCTCGCGCGTACCCATATGATTGCCGAAATGGGCATCATGAAAAAGCTATTAAAGCTGAAATGGCTACCCATCGTGAATGCGTCGGAATTTACTTTTTTCCGCGACATTAAGCCGATGGAAAAGTTTGAGATTGAAACCAGAATTGTTAGCTGGGATGAAAAATACTTTTATATCGAGCAGCGCTTTGTCACTGCTAGAGGTTTGCACTGCATCATGCATGTTCGTGGTGTATTTGTGTGTAAGGGTAAACAAGTGCCTATTACTGAATTAGTGGCCGCAGCAGGTTATGAAGGCCCCACTCCTGAAATGCCACCTGAATTAGTTAAGTGGAAAGCGTTTTTACAGGTGAAGAAAGAACAAAATCAAGCGCCTAAATTGAGTTTAGCATCATAAGGTTTATGATAGGTATTTAGGCTCAACATTGACTGGAATGACTGTGGCAACATTAGAGAAGTTTAGTGATATTTTTGATCGTGCAGCTGAGCGAAAAGGCGGTGCTAAGTCGTTAGGCTTATTGATGCCACACACTTTAGAAGCCGACGAAATTGGACAGTTTTCTGATGCTCAGTTGTTATCAGCGATGAGCAAGCAAGTGTTTCAGAGTGGTTTTGTATGGCGGGTGGTTGAAAATAAATGGCCAGCGTATGAAAAAGCCTTCTTTGACTTTGAGCCACTCAAAGTATTGATGTTGTCACCGGATCAAATCCAGCAAAGAGCATCAGATGCGACACTCATTCGTCATCAAAAGAAAACCCAGTCGATTGTCGATAATGCTTATATGATCCAACAAATTGCTGCGGAACACGGTAGCTTTGCGGAGTTTATTGCTAACTGGCCTGAAGAGGATATTACTGGTCTGTGGCAAGCTCTAAAAAAGAAAGGTAGCCGTTTAGGCGGGAATACTGGGCCATACTTTTTACGCAATGTTGGTAAAGATACGTTTTTATTGACCAATGACGTACAGTCATACCTTAAAGCAACTCAGGTTGTTGATGCTGGATTTACGTCACAAACGGCTTTACGCCAAGCGCAAGCCGCTTTTAATCATTGGCAGCAAGAATCAGGCTTAAGCCTTGCACACATTAGTCGGATTATTTCGCTGAGTGTAGGTGATAACCGAGTTTAACTGGGTTTAACTGGTTTTCGTTTCATAGCGACATAAAAACATCAATGCGACTTCTGACGCTATTTCCTGCAGCTCTGCCTCAGTGAGTTGTTTTGAAAATTGCAGCACTTGAGGCCAAAAGCATGGTCCTTTAATCAGGCTGTGAATTTGCATTAAAGCAACATTCTCATCTTTTATCTCGAGTTTACCATCTGCCATTGCCGCTCTTATCCAGCGTAAAGTCGCCCCTTCCTGATTTTTAACTCGCATCAGTTCTTGGTTCATTTCTTGTGGACAATAGAAAAAGTGTCCCATTGCCATGCGCGTTAACTCGATATATTCATTACTGTTGATGAAGTTAATCTCAGTGAGTACTAAGTCCGTTAACTGCTGGTGTAGCGGAACATCAAGCTGATATTTAGCGACATTATGATTGATTGAACGTTCCCACAGATCGGCCATTAATGTCATGACAATGGCTTCTTTAGTTTCAAAATGATTGTAAACCGTGCGCTTAGATACTTTGGCGACTTCCGCTAATTTATCCATGCTTGTTGCTGCTACACCAAATTCAGTAAAGGTGATTTTGGCTGCTTCAATAATCGCGATGCGCTTTTTTTGGCTTAAGGTCATTTTTTCAGTGGTCATCGTTAGGTCTCAAATCATCTTCTGCGGGATATTCTACACTGAGAAGTTTACTTTTCAATATAAGTTTAATAAACTGCACCGTGTAGTTTACTTTTTGGTGGTATGAATGAAATATTTACTTGTCTTGATAGGGGTCGTAGTGATGGGGTTGTCAATTAAGTCATTTTTGGGTGCTGATAAAACAGAGACACCTAAATACCAAAATAGCGATATTCAGTACCAGTCAGGTTTAAGTGATATATGGAGTATTGCTAAAAGCTATATGACCACTAAAAGACTGCATCCAGTCCCAGAAGTAGACATACCAGTTAAACCTATGACTGCTGTTAGTTTAAGTTTTTCTACAGAAGATGAAATTTTTAGACTTGGCCATTCCACCTTACTTATTCGCCTTGATGGTGAATATATCCTTTTAGATCCGGTGTTTAGTCAAAGGGCATCACCTGTTCAATGGGCGGGGCCAAAACGTTTTCATCAGTCTCCGATAAATATTGAACAATTACCCCCTATAAAGACGGTCATTATTAGTCATGACCACTATGATCATCTTGATAAAGCAGCCGTGATTGCACTTGAAGATAAGGTTGAGCATTTTGTGACGCCCCAAAAAGTTGGCGATCACTTAATTGAGTGGGATATTGAACCAAGCAAAGTGACACAGTTAGCTTGGTGGGATGAGTTGACGTTAGGTGAGTTAACCTTAGTCGCCACACCTGCTCAGCATTTTTCTGGGCGCGGGCTATTTGATCGAGATGCGACTTTATGGGCGAGTTGGGTGATCCAAGGTCAGCAAAGTAAGCTATTTTTTAGTGGTGACGGTGGTTATTTTTCTGGTTTCAAGGAAATCGGTGAAAGATACGGACCATTTGATCTCACCATGATTGAAACGGGTGCCTATAATGAAATGTGGAGTGAGATCCATATGCTTCCTGAACAAAGTTTACAGGCGCACATTGATTTAAATGGCGAACTGTTTAATCAAAAAGCCATGTTACCAATTCATAATGGCACCTTCGATTTAGCATTACATGATTGGTTTGAACCATTGGAGCGTATTGTGGCATTAGGTGAAAAAGCCAATGTAAATGTGATTACTCCTGTGTTTGGTGAGGCGATTAGTTTGAAAGCGCCTACAGTTAAATCACGGTGGTGGCGTGAGATGCTTGCCAATGAAGAGTTGGTTTTGCAGTCACAGTAAATTTTTGTAAGAAAATAGGAAAATATCTGGTTTAACCTAAATTAAACCAAACAATATACTATTTCATATGCATTTATTTTAACGTTATGTTGTATATTGGTGTTTTTATAACCCGTTTCAATGTAACGCTTTTGTAACATAAAAGAGTTGTATTTTTTGTTGACACAGATTAGTTAACAAACCCGAAACAAGTCAGCTAAGTTTATTATTTGTTTACAATTTATAATATTTTAAATGGTTGTTGAGTTTATATGGGTGTGCGATAACAGTGCCCATCAAAAAGTAAGTAAATTAAAACGTTAGGAATATCGCTATTTAGCAACTGTTACGCAATGAAGCGAATGGTTACTGATGATGTCATTAGGAGTAAGAACAGTCATGCACAAAGCACTGAAAATAGCCTCAGTAATCACTGCGGCTTTATGGATTACCGCTTGTGGTCAAGCCGATAAGGCTCAAACCCAGCAAAAAGCACCTCCCGTTCCAGTTGGAGTGTTGAGTGTGACTGAGCAATCTCAAGCTATTCAAGTTGAGCTACCTGGTCGTAGTCGTGCTTTTTTAGAAGCTGAAGTACGTCCGCAGGTATCTGGCATTATCACTAATCGTGGTTTTGTTGAAGGCAAAGATGTTGAAGCCGGTCAATCACTGTATCAAATTGACTCAGCAACATATAAAGCTGCGTTAATCAGTGCAGAAGCTGACTTAGCAAGCGCCAATGCAGCTTTAGGTTCAGCAAAAGCAACGGCTGATCGTTATGCTGCACTTGTGCAAACCAATGCCATTAGTAAGCAAGACTTTGATGAAGCAGATGCCGCTTATAAAGAAGCGATTGCGAATGTGACAGTGGCCAAAGCTGCGATTAACACTGCCAACATTAACCTTGAATATACTGAAGTTAAAGCGCCTATTTCTGGCCGCATCGGTAAATCAAGTGTGACTCCTGGTGCATTGGTTACAGCTAACCAATCAACGATTTTAGCTAAAATTCAGCAACTTGATCCAATCAATGTTGATATCGCTCAATCAAGTGCCCAGTTACTTCGTTTAAAAGCAAAGCTGAAAGCAGGTAAATTACAGCAAAGTGAAAATGCCGAAGTAAAGCTTATTCTTGAAGATGGCAGCACTTACGAGCAGATCGGTACGTTACAGTTTGCTGAAGTCAGTGTTGATGAAGCAACAGGTTCAGTGACCTTACGTGCTGAATTCCCTAACCCTGATGGTGTATTGCTGCCTGGTATGTATGTACGTGCGATTTTGAATGCTGGTCAAGATCCTAAAGCGATTTTAGTTCCGCAAAAAGCCATTTCACGTAATACCAAAGGCGAAGCAGTGGCGATGGTTGTTGGTGAAGGCAATAAAGTTGAAACGCGTGTTGTGACAACTGCTGAAGTGATTAATCACCAATGGCGTATCACTGAAGGTTTGAAAACTGGCGATAAATTGATTGTTGAAGGCTTACAAAAAATTCGCCACGGATCGGAAGTAACTCCACAAGTATTGTCAGCGACTAAAGCAACCACTGAAACTAAATAGGGTAACGTTATGGCTCGTTTCTTTATCGATCGCCCTATTTTTGCATGGGTGATTTCAATCTTAATCATGCTGGCAGGTGTCTTAGCAATTAAAGACCTTCCAGTTGCACAATACCCAAGTATTGCGCCACCAACCGTAGAGATTACTGCGTTTTATCCAGGTGCGTCTGCAAAGACCATGGAAGATACAGTAACTCAGGTTATTGAGCAGCGTATGACAGGTATTGACCATCTGCGCTATATTGCTTCTAGCAGTGACAGTTTCGGTAATGCGACTATTACCTTAACATTTAATGCTGAAGCAGACCCTGATATTGCCCAAGTACAGGTGCAAAATAAGCTGCAAGCAGCGATGACTTTGTTACCTCAAGAAGTGCAGTCTCAAGGGGTTAACGTTGTTAAATCAAGTGCTGGCTTCTTGATGGTTGCAGCATTTGTATCTGAAGATGGCTCTTTAGAAAAAGGCGACATCGCGGATTATGTTGCTGCCAACATTCAAGATCCATTAAGCCGTGTACCTGGCGTAGGTGAAATCCAGTTATTTGGTGCCCAGTATGCAATGCGTATATGGCTAGACCCGCTTAAACTTACCCAATATAACCTGACCAGTATTGATGTCATGGCTGCGATTCAAGAGCAAAATGCTCAAGTTTCAGCGGGTCAATTAGGTGGTGCGCCATCGGTTGCAGGTCAAGAGTTAAATGCAACAGTAACAGCGCAAAGTCGTCTACAAACGCCTGAGCAATTCCGCGAGATTATTCTTAAGTCTGACCCATCAGGCGCGAATGTTTACCTGAATGATGTTGCTCGTGTTGAGCTAGGGTCTGAAAGTTATTCTGTTGAATCATTTTATAATGGTAAGCCTGCATCAGGTGTTGGTGTTCAGCTAGCAACTGGTGCTAACGCGCTAGATACTGCTAAGAATGTCCGTGAAAAGTTAGATGAATTAAAAACTTACTTCCCTGATAGTTTAGAAATTTACTATCCATATGACACGACACCATTCGTTGAGAAATCAATTGAGGGTGTTGTACATACGCTGATTGAAGCGGTTGTTTTAGTGTTCTTGATTATGTATCTGTTCCTGCAGAACTTCAGAGCAACGCTTATTCCGACGATTGCGGTTCCTGTTGTATTACTTGGTACTTTCGCGATTTTATCAGCGACAGGTTTCTCGATTAATACCTTGACCATGTTTGCAATGGTACTGGCCATCGGTCTACTGGTGGATGATGCCATCGTGGTGGTGGAAAACGTCGAGCGGGTCATGTCCGAAGAGGGGCTCAGTCCACTCGAAGCTACCCGAAAATCGATGGACCAGATCACCGGTGCACTAATTGGTATTGGTTTAACCTTATCGGCTGTATTTGTTCCAATGGCATTTATGTCAGGCTCAACGGGTGTTATTTACCGTCAGTTCTCGATTACGATTGTGTCAGCGATGGCATTATCAGTATTGATTGCAATGATCTTAACTCCAGCACTTTGTGCCACCATGCTTAAGCCTATTCCAAAAGGCCATACTCACACGAATAAAGGCTTCTTCGGTTGGTTTAACCGCAGCTTTGACAAGTTAACATCGCGTTATGAAGCCAGCGTTGCAGCTATCCTGAAACGCACAGTTCGTATGATGGGTGTATATCTTGTACTTGTGATTGCTACGGCATGGATATTCATGCGTATGCCAACGGCATTCTTGCCTGATGAAGACCAAGGTATCTTATTTACTCAAGCTATTTTGCCGACTAACTCGACGCAAGAAAGTACCATTAAAGTGCTTGAAGAAGTCAGTGACTATTACCTTAATGAAGAAGGCGATACCGTTAAATCTGTATTTAGCGTCGCTGGTTTCAGTTTTGCGGGTTCTGGTCAAAACATGGGTATTGCTTTCGTTGGTCTTGAAGACTGGGCTGAGCGTGGTGAAGGGCAAGATGTTCAATCATTGTCTAACCGTGCTATGGGTCGCTTCATGCAAATGAAAGAGGCATTGGTGTTTGCCTTTGTGCCGCCCGCGGTAATCGAATTAGGTACATCGAATGGTTTCGATATGTATCTGCAAGATCGCGGTGGTCAAGGACACGAGGCCTTAGTGGCAGCGCGTAACCAACTGCTGGGTATGGCTGCGCAAAATCCAAACCTTGTGGGGGTTCGTCCAAATGGACAAGAAGACGCCCCGATGTATGAAATCCATGTTGATCAAGCCAAAATCCGCGCTTTAGGTGTCGATATTGATAACGTCAACAGCGTACTGGCAACCGCTTATGGTGGTTCATACGTCAATGATTTCATCGACCGTGGCCGAGTGAAGAAAGTATACGTTCAAGGTGAAGCTGAATACCGTATGCAGCCTAGCGATTTAGATAGCTGGTATGTACGTAATTCAGAAGGTGAAATGGTACCTTTCTCAGCCTTTACCACAGGTACTTGGGAGTTTGGTTCACCTCAGTTACAACGTTTTAATGGTTTACCAGCAATCAATATTCAAGGTGCCACTATGCCTGGGTACAGTACTGGTGACGCTATGAATGATTTCGAAGAAATGGTGAAGCAGTTACCACCAGGATTCGGCATTGAGTGGAACGGTCTATCTTATGAAGAAAGATTGTCAGGCAACCAAGCTCCTGCGTTATATGCCTTATCCATTTTGGTCGTATTTTTAGTACTTGCGGCGCTATATGAAAGTTGGTCAGTACCCTTTGCGGTTATCTTGGTAGTACCTTTAGGGGTTATCGGGGCATTATTAGCGATGAACGGTCGTGGATTACCGAACGATGTATTCTTCCAAGTAGGCCTACTGACGACAGTGGGGCTTGCGACCAAGAATGCGATCTTAATTGTAGAATTTGCTAAAGAATTCTACGACAAAGGCGCAGGATTGATTGAGGCAACATTGCATGCGGTTCGTGTACGTTTGCGTCCAATCTTGATGACATCATTAGCATTTGGTTTGGGTGTTGTTCCACTGGCAATCAGTACTGGTGTTGGTTCTGGTAGTAAGAATGCACTTGGTACTGGTGTACTAGGTGGCATGATGAGCTCAACCTTTATTGGTATCTTCTTAATCCCGCTGTTCTTCGTGGTGGTTGAGAGAATATTCAGTAAAAAAGAGCGTAAAGGCTATAAACCGCCTGAAGCTGAATCGGAAAGCACTGAGAAAAGTTAATCGTATTAACTGACTATCACTTAAAAAGCCTGCAATATGCAGGCTTTTTTATGTCCGAACATAAATTATAGTTAAGTCCAAATAGGCAATATACTGATCCTTATAGTGTCCGATAAACGTAACATGGTCATCAGTTTAGTTATAAGATACTGGCATTAATAAGGATGTGTGTTGGATGTAGGAGTGAACGATGAAAATGATAATCGGAATATTGCTGTTGATTGCGCCATTAATACCATCAGCGGCGCCCTCATTAAATCATCTTGTGGAGGATGTAGAAGGTAATAAGGTTAGCTTGAGTGAGTTTAAAGGCAAAGTCGTTTATGTGGATTTTTGGTCATCTTGGTGCGGGCCATGTAGAAAATCATTTCCATGGATGAATCAAATGCATGAGCAATATCAGCAGCAAGGCTTAGCTGTTGTGGCGATTAATTTAGATGTTGAAGTCGAATTAGCCCAAGTATTTTTAGAACAGTTACCAGCACAATTTACGATTCGTTATGATCCCGAAAGTGAAGTCGCAAGACTATTTGGCTTAAAAGGGATGCCAAGTAGCTTTATCTTCAATCGCCAAGGAGAACTCGTGCAGCAACATACTGGGTTTAATTTGGAGCAGACTTCTCAATATGAACAAGAGCTAGTGAATTTACTGGAGCAATAAAAAAGCCAATGACAACTGATTGCTATCATTGGCTTTAAGGCGTTTTCACTCTTTTCTATGGTGTGTAGTAAGTTGCAGCACCAGGGCCTACAGGGAAGCCAAGCACGAATACCCATAGGAAGAAGAACAGAGTCCAGCCAATAAAGAACACGATAGAGTATGGCAACATGGTAGCGATCAGTGTACCAATTCCTAGATTCTTCTTATAACGGCTTGCGACCGCAAGAATAAGTCCAAAGTAACTCATCATTGGGGTGATAAGGTTCGTTACCGAATCACCAATACGGTACGCTGCCTGAATAGTTTCAGGGGCATAACCGACAAGCATCAGCATAGGCACAAAAATAGGTGCAGTTACCGCCCATTGTGCAGATGCACTGCCTAGCATTAAGTTAATAAAACCACATAGCATGATAAACAATACAAACACGAGTGGGCCAGTTAATCCTATGCTGCTCAATGCATCGGCGCCAGTAACCGCAAGCACAGCGCCTAAGTTTGTCCATTTAAAAAATGCGACAAATTGAGATGCAAAGAAAACCAACACAATGTACATACCCATGGTGCTCATGCTGTGAGACATGGCATTAATGATATCAGTGTCTTTTTTCATGCTGCCGACCACTTTACCGTAAACTAAGCCTGGAATAGCAAAGCCGATAAAGATGAATGCAACAATCCCTTTCAGAAATGGTGAACCTGCGACTAACCCTGTTTCAGGGTTACGAAGTGCGCCCCATTCTGGAACAATGGTTAAAGCAAGTAAGCCAGATAGGACTAATACAGAAAAGCCTGCCATTTTTAGCGCATGTTTTTCTTCCGCAGTCACCACATCCATTTTTTGTTCTGATAAATCGTCAGCGGCTTCAGCTACGTCATATTTCCCCAGTTTAGGCTCAACGATTTTTTCAGTGACTAATGCGCCTAACCCGGTGATTAAAAAGGTGGAAACGAACATGAAGTACCAATTCACTTCTGGTCCAACAATGTACTCAGGATCAATCATCTGAGCGGCCGCTTCGGTAATACCTGAAAGCAGTGGATCGACGGTTCCTAACAATAAGTTGGCACTATAACCGCCCGATACCCCTGCAAAGGCAGCAGCAAGACCGGCTAATGGATGGCGACCAAGGGAGTGAAATATCATCGCAGCCATTGGGATAAGCACGACGTAACCTAACTCTGAGGCTGTGTTAGACACAATACCCGCAAACACAATCGTGAGTGTCACAAGACGCTTAGAAGCGCCCATCACTAACAAACGCATAGCGGCTGAAAGTAGTCCTGAGCGTTCGGCAATCCCTACACCTAGTAAGGCAACAAGTACGGTACCTAGTGGCGTGAAGCCAGTAAAGTTAGTGACGAGGTTTGAGACAATCATTCTCAAGCCTTCAGCATTCATTAAGCTGACGACATGGATCAGTCCATCTTCGCTTCGGCCTGAACTACCAATGGGTCTAGGGTCTGCGACCGTGAGCTCGAAATAACCTGCAATACCGCTCATAGCGATAACGGCTAAACAGAACATGGCAAATAAGGTAATTGGGTGAGGTAACAGGTTACCTAAACGCTCAACAATATTAAGAAATTTTACAAAAGTACCACTAGAAGCAATATCTTGAGGTGTCTGATTATTTGGCGGCGCGCCATTACCGGTTGGGCTCGTATTTGATGGAGTTGTGGTCATGATCTTCCCTTTAGCTTGGCTTAATTATTATGTGTTTGAGATTTTGCCAAGTTACAGCCTAGCGTATTTATTTTAAATTAAGCTTAAATTAACGATGAAAAAGTTGATAAAAATAACTTAACAACCATTATTCATTGAAGTTAACTTTATCACAACTCAACCAAGATAAAACAGCCTCTATCGTGATGATTTATTTGTAAGCTGGTATAAAAAACACCCAGGGCAGTTTGTGGTTATGGTGCTGTTATTTAACGGTAAAATTTAGTTCGTGGGTGATTTGTTCATTATTTAGTTGTATATAAAGCAATTCATTGACTGTTAATTGTAAAGTTGCTTTTTTTACTGGTTTAACCCCTTCTTTTTATCCGGTTTTTGAATGGATTGTAAAAAAGTGCGCAATAAAAAAACACTGCTTGTTACGCTATTAAAGGTGAACTTTGGTTCAAAGTATGACTATTATGAACAATAACAATAGGTGAACTGAGCTCGGTATTACCTTGAATAATAAAGAAATAGAGCTTCATAAGCTTGAGCATTAGGATTTTACAGTTTAAACATAATGAGAAAAATACAGTTTCTAATCAAAAGCTTAAGCATGTTTATTACAGTATTAACTGTCATGACCAACCCTGTGCTGGCGAATGATAGCGCTACGTCAGACTCTACAACGCCTAAAACAAAACTCAGTATGAAACCCGTTGCAGTTGATTTTGAGCGCAAACAGCAGCAAAAGGCTTTGCTAACCTTATCACCAACTACTGCAGTAGCTGGTGATATTAACTTCACCGATTCGCCTGAAGAAAATACACTAAAAGAATCTAAACCAACTCTGACATCTAAACCAACTAAGCCATCTAAACCAACTAAGCAATATCACTATGTTGAAACAGTTAAGCCGCAAAAGCAGTTTTCGCAATCAGTGACAGAACACATCAAACCCAACAAAGTGGCTCAAGTACAGCTAGAGCCTGTAAAGCAAACTAAATCACAGCAAGTGTTATTAGCGCCGATAGTGGTGTTACCAACGCAAAATTCATCTACAAAGGATGTTGAAAGTCGATTGCAGTTAAAGCCGAAAAAGCAGCAAGTGCTTCATCCTTCTGTTGTTGCACTAGCAAGTGAATCACCAAAACCCATGTTGGTGTTACAACCTAAAGTAATCGAAGCGCCAATTCTTGAAACGAGAGTTATTGAAACTAAAGGTGTTCAACTTTCTCCGGCAACATCAGTGGTTTCTAAGCCTAAAAAAGCTTGGATTAAACCCAATAAAACGGCTTCTTTGTCTACAACAAATTTATCTCAAGGTAAAACCAAAGCGAAGCGCAAAATTTATCAATATGAGCAAGGTGGTATTACAACGTTTTCAAACATAGTGCCTGACTCTGTAGACTTTGAAGTGCTGCTTTATGATTGTTTTGCGTGTCAGGTCAACTCCCAGGTCGATTGGCATAGCATTCCATTATTTACTTTTAAACATGCCGACTTTGTTACCGATGCAGCTGAGCAGTTTCAATTAGATCCTGCGTTAATTCGTGCGGTCATTCATGCTGAGTCAGCCTTTAATGCCAAAGCTCGCTCAAAAGTGGGGGCTATTGGCCTAATGCAATTAATGCCTGCGACGGCAAAAGAATTAGGTGTTAGTGATGCCTTTGATATCAAACAAAATATTTGGGGAGGAAGTCAATATTTGGCTTACTTACTCAACCGGTTTGATAATGATATTGATCTTGCTTGTGCCGCCTATAACGCCGGCCCTACAACTGTGACTAAATATCAAGGCATACCGCCTTATCCTGAAACACAAGCCTATGTAGAGCGAGTCAAAATATTACTAAAACGCTATCGCGCTGCACTACAAAGTTAGAGGATGTTATGAACCAAAAAACATTAATAAAAACCTTCACGTCTGCAGTCGGATTAACGTCGTTAATCAGCTTAAGCGCTGCAGCAACACCTGCACCTTCACAAGAAGATCTGCGTTTATACGATATTGCCAGCGCACCACAAGCGAGCCGCTTACATGATGATGTGGCTAAACTGGTGAGTTTTGGCACACGTCATACTTTGTCTGAAACTCAGTCAGATAGCCGTGGGATTGGTGCGGCAAGACGCTGGATTAAAGATGAGTTTGAGCGTATTTCTGCTGATTGTGGCGGTTGCCTTGAAGTGGTGATGGTAGGAGAAACCGTTAGCGGTAAACGTATTCCTGAACCCACTGAGGTGGTCAATGTATTTGCAATACAAAGAGGTAAAACAGATCCCAATCGTGTAGTGATGATGAGTGGTGATATTGACTCACGGGTTACCGACCCGATGGACTTTACTTCAGATTCACCAGGTGCGAACGATAATGCCTCAGGCGTGGCAGGTGCGTTAGAAGCTGCGCGCGTATTATCGCAATACCAATTTAATGGCACGATTGTTTATGCAGCGCTTTCAGGAGAAGAACAAGGCTTATATGGCGGCGATGTACTGATTAATTATGCTAATAAGCATGATTGGCAGGTTCAAGCTGTGTTGAATAACGACATGATCGGCAATATTGCTGGCATAAATGGCGTTATCAATAATTCAACCGTTAGAGTGTTTTCTGAAGGTGTGCGTATTGCTGAAACCAAAGAAGAAGCGAAAGAGCGTTATTTTAGTGGTGGCGAAAATGATTCTGCATCGCGTAATTTAGCTCGTAACATTAAATCCTTAGCAGATCAGTATATGACCAACTTAGATGTAATGCTGGTTTATCGTCTAGATCGTTTTGGCCGTGGTGGACACCATTTGCCCTTTAACAAAGCGGGTTTACCAGCGGTTAGAGTGATGGAAACCAATGAACATTACGACCGTCAACACCAAGACTTACGCACTGAAAATGGCATTGAATACGGCGATGTGATTGAAGGAGTCGATTTTGACTTTAATGCTAAGTTAACAGCATTAAATGCGATCAGTTTGGCTTCAATGGCATGGGCGCCTGCGCCGCCAACGGGGGTGAAGATTGAAGGCATTATGCAGCCAAACACTAAAATACAGTGGGATGCCAGTAAAGATAAAGCTGTGGTGGGCTATCGTGTTTATTGGCGCTTAACCACAGAATCAGAATGGACTCATAGCCGTTTTGTTGGCAATGTGAGTGAATTTATACTAAAGAATATGGTCATAGATAATTATCTTTATGGCGTAGCTTCCGTGGGTAAAGATGGCAACACTAGCCCTGTGGTATTTCCTGGAGCGGCTGGGGCATTTTTTAAAGTGATTTAATGATTAAGATTAAGGGCTAATTTTAATTTTAATTTTAAGTTTAAGGGTTAAGGATGATGAAGAACAAAAGGATTTTATTGGCGTGTCTGTTAGTACCGTTACTTACAGCGTGTTCCGCACGAACGGCTTCAAATGCAGGTAGCGACTTTGTTATTGGTGCATATGGAAATGCTGAAAAGAGGGAAGTTGAGGAGTCTCGCCCCCAAAGTCAGACATCGAGTAATAATACCCGTAAGGATGTCAGTGCTGGTTTTTTTAGTGCGATTTTAGGTGCTCTTTCTCGGACGTTAAATGGTGATTAGCAAGCTGACTTCACTATACTGAAGCTAAAAACATTGAAGCTAGAAATATTGAAGCTAGAAATATTGAAGCTAGAAACATTGAAACTAAAAAGCCCATGCAATTAAAATTACATGGGCTTTTTATTGAGTACTAAATTATTTTGTCGCTAATTATTCTGGCACTTCTAATTTCACAACGGTTTTACCGCCACTTTTACCAAGACAGCGCTCTAAATAGTCTAAGGTTTCTTTAGCCGCGATATCTAATTTCCATGGTGGATTAATCACCCATAAGCCCGCTGCTGTCATGCCAAACACATTATTATCAGGAGTAATTGACTGTTCAATTCGCAGTTGATGCTTAATGCCACTGTCAGTCAAAATCTTTAGCATCGCTTCTGTTTGCGCTCTATCTACAACTGGATACCAAAGCATATAAACACCCGTTGCAAAACGTTTATGGGCTTTGATGATGGCATGAGCAACATCTTGATAGTCTGTCTTCATTTCATAGCTTGGGTCGATCAGCGCGACAGCACGGCGCTCTAGAGGTGGCACTGCAGCAATCAAGCCTTTTAAACCATCACCTTTAATCACGCGA
The DNA here is from genome assembly GCF_041468785.1 of Shewanella sp. 10N.286.52.E4. Classification (NCBI taxonomy): domain Bacteria; kingdom Pseudomonadati; phylum Pseudomonadota; class Gammaproteobacteria; order Alteromonadales; family Shewanellaceae; genus Shewanella; species Shewanella sp. 10N.286.52.E4. The sequence goes on along the minus strand of NZ_JBFRJJ010000014.1, from coordinate 18,138 downwards.
ACATGTCGGTCGTTACTAAATTGCTCATCTAATGAAGCAAAGTCGGTGCCGTGTAATTCATGCAATACCATGCGATCTTTTTCGCGCATGTTCATGTCAACAAAAGCCGGTGAGCCTGGGTAAAACGCTAACTCTTCTTCACCTTGATTAAAGTGTTTTACATCTTCAATATACTGCTGCAAAGGTTCAGGTAAATCATCTCGTTCCCAAAGTTTGGCGACACCATCTAAGTATTCACCCGTTTTCTTCGAAAACTCATCAGTTAACGCATAACCTCCCGCGCCAGCATGGGAGTCAATATAGGCCATAGGCTTATCTTTTTTGTGCATCAATTTAAGCACTTGAAGCAGCATTGTGTGCTTGAGTACATCAGCATAATTGCCAGCGTGATAACCGTGACGATAACTTAACATGAGAGATCCCAACTTATTTGAACAGCAAAATGCTGTGTAATAGCTGCATTATAAGTTTTCTATGGCATCAGGTATAGGTATTCACTGCCGCAGGCTTTTGGCATAATAAACAGGAATCACTTTGACTGTCGGGATCCCTTTGCAAATACCTATCTTTTTTAATCAACAATATCCTTCTCTCATCGATATTACTGAGCGTTGGGGATTAGTGTGGGACAAAGAGGCGGATTTTGAGCTGCGTTTTGAACACAACACCTTGAGTTTACATAAACGCGACGAGCCAAAACTCGATGGGATCAGTGTTGATTTTGTCTCTGGTGCCGTTGCTCATCGACGTAAATTCGGTGGCGGTCGCGGTCAAACTATTGCAAAAGCAGTGGGACTTAAGCAAGGCGTGACGCCGACGGTAGTAGATGGCACCGCTGGTTTAGGCCGTGATGCGTTTGTGCTTGCCAGTTTAGGTTGCAAAGTGATTATGGTTGAGCGCCACCCTGTGGTGGCAGCTTTACTTGAAGATGGCCTTCGCCGCGCCTATGAAGATGCTGAAATTGGTGAATGGATGCTCGCTCGCATGAGTTTATTCCATGGTTCAAGCATTGAGGCTTTGGCCGATGCAGCAGCGCAATCAGGTGAAGCAATCGATGTCGTCTATCTTGATCCTATGTACCCGCATCGTGAAAAGTCAGCATTAGTAAAAAAAGAAATGCGCGTGTTTCAAACCTTAGTGGGTGCAGACTTAGATGCTGACGGACTATTAAAACCTGCTCAGGCACTGGCAACAAAACGTGTTGTGGTTAAGCGGCCTGACTATGCAGAAGATTTAGATGGGGTAAAACCTAGCATGGTATTAGCGCAGAAGAAAAACCGTTTTGATGTGTATGTAAAAGCAGCAATGAAATAGTTTAAACTGCAACCAACCGAGGCATTGATAAAGCTAAACAACCCTTTCCCTCACAGTTTAGGGAAAGGTTGTAAATCGATGAACTGTCAATCATGTTAGCTGCATTCATCAACGGAGATAAACAGATAGCATAATGTTTAGCGCTCGCCTTGTACTTCAAATTCGTCGCTAGCGAGTCTAGCGCGTCCGTCTGCTTCAACAACCCAAAGTTCGCGATGTACAACACCAAAAGCTTTATTCATTGTCCATTGCGAGGTTAAAATATAGCCACTTTCGCCTTCAGCTTCCCAAGTCACTTGAGTGTAGTCAACTTGGTTAAAACCTTGGTCCATAATACCTTGCCAAAAAGCTTCAATAGCTTCGCGCCCTTCAAATACACCAAATGGACTTGCTGTCATAATGCAGTTTTGTTGATATTGAGCTGCACAAGCCTTGGCATCTTGATGGTTAAATGCGACTTGCCATGCAGCAATCCCTTTTTTGCATGCGGCTAATATTGCGTTGTCAGTGCCAGTAATTGTGTTATTTGTCATTTGAGGTTCCTTGATAAGCTGTTATTTCGTCATTGAGATCTAGATTAGTCTTATCATTAGCTCTGAAAAACAGCTATATTGATATTCACTGTTAAGTTAAATAGAACAATAAATGTCTAGATTACGACAAATGTCAGTATTTGCTCATATTGTTGAAATGGGCTCGATTACCGCCGCAGCTGAAGCGTTAGAAGTATCAAAGTCAGTGGTAAGTCAGCATTTAAAATCCTTGGAAGCCTCTCTGGGCATCATATTGTTAAAACGCACCACCAGAAAGCAAGCTCTGACCGCTGCAGGTGAGCAGTTTTATCAACAATGTAAAACGATAAATCAGATCGCCAGTGACGCATGGCTCGAAGCTGAGGAAACAAAGAATGTGCCTCAAGGTAAAGTAAGAATAACGGCACCCAATGCGCTTATGGAAACTCTCGTTGCTCCTGCTATTACACAACTGTTAGTGCAATATCCGCAATTAAAACCAGAGTTAATTAGCCATGACCAACATTTAGATTTGGTAAATGAAGACATTGACTTAGCGATTCGAGTTGGCCAGTCACCATCAAGTAACTTAAAGCAAAAACGCATTGGCGAGTTTAGAGATGTACTTGTTGGCAACAAAACACTCATTGAATCAAAGGCGTGGCAAGTTTTACCCTATGTCGCCAATTCATGGCAAAGTAAAACTATTAGCCATCAATTTATCAATTCAGAAAAATTAATTTGGCATTATCAAGCACAAGCACACTGTATTGCTAACTCATTTCATACTTGCTTAGCGTTAATCCAATCAGGAAGCGGTATAGGAATAGTGCCAGATTTTTATTTTTCCAAGTCTGAACATGCGTTATGTGAAGTTTTTCTGGGGCAGAAATTAGCGTTAAATAGTGTCTATGGCTTACACCCCTTTGACAATAGAATGCCACTGAATGTCAAAGTGTGCTTAGATGCCATTAGCCAGCAGTTAACCCTAGCGACCGCATAATGCCAAATAGCTTTTGATCTATGTACGATTAAGCAATTTACAAAAGCATTGCACATAAACATTGCACATAAGCGCTTCATATAAGCATTTAACATCTCTATTTGGCAGCATGTTAATACTGAAACACTCCAAAAATATTAAAATCAATCGAGGCTTACAATGAGGTCTAATGAAAGCCGAGTGTAGATATTTTGTTTATTCGACAGTGTCATATTTTTACTCATTCACAGAGTCATATTTTTACGTTAGAAGCAGTAATTATTTTTGTTCCATATGTAACTATACGTCACAAATATATCTTTAAATCAATATTCTACCTTTAATGGAATGCTATGTTGGCTTGAAATAGATATACTGCTAAAGGGTTAGTGGATTGAGATGGATAGGGATTTTAAATGATGCAAAATTGGCGAGTATGGCTGTGTTGTGCCATTTTTGCATTCAGTGCAAGTGGAGTTGCAAATACTCTTGATATAAATTCTCGTGATATAAATTCTCATGATATAAATTCTCATGATATAAACAGTCTAGATATATTAGAAGAGTCAGCTTTATCTGTCAGCCCTCAAGAAGGTATAGCGTTATTAGATCAGTTTGGTCTGGGAAATAACGGCTTGAAACCAGAGCTGCAAGCCAAAGTGTGGTTTCTCTATGGTCAATTATATGAAAAAGCTCGTGAATTGGATAAAGCCATTGCCAGTTATGACAAAGGCATTGCATTAGTAAAGTATCTGCCAATTACTGATGTACTTATTGATAGTCATTTAGAAAAGTCCTTTGCTTTGTATTTACAAAGCAATGATCCTGCTGTGTATTGTGCCGATAGAAAACAAGCGCTTATTTATGCCCGCCAACATAACAACTCTGAACTACTCGCAAAAACCTTAACTCAAAATGCATTTTGTTACAGTGAGCCTGAAACTGTTTATCAAGGGATTGCCTTACTTGATGAAGCCATGCTGATTATTGATAAGAGTGAGAATCTCAATGTACATCGTAAAGCGATGATTTATAACGCAACAGGCAGTTTATATCGGAGCGTAGGCTTACATCAAAGAGGCTATGAAAATTTTGAAAAAGCGTATCAAACCTGGCAAAGCATTAATGACATTGAAGATATGTTTAACATGCAACATAACATGGTCAGCCAAGCGATTAAGTTAGCTGATTGGGACAAAGCGCGTAAGAGCATTGAAGCACAATTTGCCCTAGCAAATATGGTTGATGAAACCAAAGATTTACTGTTTTTTGCTCATTTAAATGCAGGACGTATTGCATTACGGACTCAAAATTATCAACAAGCTATATTCCATTTAGAAAATGCGGTTTCTTTAGAACACACCACAAAAGAAAAGTATTTTATCTCCAGTAATTATTTGTATTTAGCCTTGGCCTATTTTAAAAGTGGCGATGCTAAAAAAGCTGCTGAAGCTGCAAGAACGTTTCGATTAAACAAGCGCTTTGCCGCCAATATGAAAGCAATGTTTCTAAAGGCCGATGCCATTATCGCACTGGATGAAAATAAGCCTGTTATCGCGGCAAGTAAACTGTTTGAAGTTATTGATATAGAAAGAAAAATTAATCAAAGTGTTATCGATAACAAAGTGGTGAGTAATTCGCTGGAGCATAATTCAAAAATTGCCGATTTTGAGAATGAATTACTGGCAAATAAGTTAGCCATCAATGAATTGAATTGGGCATCAGTAAAAGATAAAGAACGTATCAATGAGCTTAAAATGAGCTTGTTCATCGTCATTCTGGTTGTTCTAGCTAGCATAGTATTGTTTTTACTTTTTTCGAGAAAATCTTTAAAAGTAAGGGCGCAAACCGATTTTTTAACGGGGCTTGCAAACCGTGGTCATACTTTTCAAATCGGTCAAAAAATCGTAGAAAAAGCCTGGAAGAAGCACCAACCTGTCGCTGTGATTATTTTTGATATCGACAACTTTAAATCGATCAATGACCAATATGGTCACCATATTGGTGATTTAGCGATTGATGCAACCGCTAAACGAGCAAAAAGCTGGCTTAAAAAGCATGATCTCGTAGGACGTATTGGTGGTGAAGAGTTTTTAATCATTCTAGACAATACCAATAAAGAAGAAGCATTTAATATTGCAGATCGATTACGCAATGGAATAGCATCTCAATCATTTCAATTTGATGATGAGACTGTCGAGTTCACCGTGAGCCTAGGAGTTGCAGTGCTAAGCGACAGCCATACAGCACTAACGACATTAGTTAAACAGGCAGATGATGCGCTTTACCAAGCTAAATTTTCAGGAAGAAATAAAGTTTACCTTGCTGAATGTGCTTAAAGTAAACTGTTGTTTTTCTTACTGAGCATTAAAAATTTATTAAATAGCCTAGCAATTCAAACGTTGGGGCCGCATAAGTTTACCTCGTTTATTATTTAAAAGATGATGGTTCAAGTGGCTCTCTCTGAGTAACTCAATGACCAAATTTGCACCTTATTGGTGCGTAAGTTGTTTTAAAACCTCGCAACAATGCCCTTAATTACCTCAAAAGCAGTATTTGTTTTGCAAATATCACTCAATAATTTATTGATTACTTTCAATGGTTAAAGCCTCTGTCTGTTCCAATTTAGTGCAGCCTATTACGATCTGGCATATAACCTGAAACGTTTTAAACAGAGATATTTTTTGTTTGCGAACGGAAGGGAATAAATATGACGACAAGACCGCTTATTTTTACCGACATGGATGGCACGTTACTGGATCATTACGATTATAGCTTTTCGAGTGCAATCGGGGTGATTGAGGCTTTGGTAGAAAAACAAATTCCCATCATTGCGAATACTAGTAAAACCTTTGCTGAAATGGAAAAAATCCAACAGACAATTGGTTTCAATTCTCCTTTTATTTCCGAAAATGGCGCGGTGGTTTATATCCCCATCGGCTATTTTGATACCCAACCTGCTGATACATTTACCCAAGGGTACTATTGGGTAAAAGAGTTTTGTGAACCCCGCGAACATTGGCTACAGCTATTAGATTCAAAGGCGAGTGATTTTGCCAGCGACTATATTGGCTTTTCAACTTTAACTGCAGAAGAGTTATGTGAATTTACTGATTTATCAGCTGAAAAGGCGACCTTAGCCTTAGTGAGACATTATTCCGAACCTGTACTTTGGACGGCCGATGAAAGCCGAAAAAGAGCCTTTATAGAACATATGAACAGCCTTGGAGCGAACATGCTTCAAGGAGGTCGTTTTTTACATGTGGGTGGTCATACAGATAAAGGTCGCGCAATGGATTGGCTTGCGCAAGTGTATGCAGACAAGTATCAAACCAGCGTGCAAACCATCGCCCTAGGCGACAGTGGTAATGACAGCGCCATGTTAGAGGCCGCTGATGTGGCAATTCAAATTAAGTCACCCACTCATACTTTTCCAAAAATCATCACAGACAACAAAACCATGCAGAGCGAGCATTATGGCCCTAAAGGTTGGGCTGAATGTTTGCAGGCCTTGTTATTAGAGTCATCGACATCCACACCATCATTCACACTTGAGGAGGCATAATATGGCCGATTTCTACCAAAATGGCATTGTTACTACGCTACATAACTTAACTCAGCGTACCCATGATGAAATGGAAAAGGACTTACTCAAGTTTTCTAAAACCCGTCCTTTAGGCTTGATCTTGCCTTCATTATATTCAGAGCTTGAAGGCGAAGCCTTACCGCAGATAATCAGTAAGTTAAAAGAAGTACCCTATCTCAGTGAGATTGTTATTGGGCTTGATAGGGCCGATAAAGAGCAATATAAGCAAGCGCTTGGTTTCTTTAATCAACTGCCGCAACATCATCGAGTATTGTGGAATGATGGCCCTAGATTACAGGCATTAGATGCCAAACTGAGTAAGTTAGGTTTAGCACCAAAAGAACTCGGTAAAGGACGAAATGTCTGGTATTGCATGGGTTACACCTTAGCGTCTGGTAAAACGGAATCGGTGGCACTGCATGATTGCGATATTGTCACTTATGAAAAATCATTACTTGCTCGTCTGTTATACCCAGTGGCCAATCCACAGTTTAATTACGAATTTAGTAAAGGTTTTTATGCCCGTATGTCGGATGGAAAAATCAATGGCCGCGTATCACGATTACTAGTGACCCCATTGATTAAGGCACTTCAGAGGGTTTTAGGACACAATGAATATCTAGAATATATGGACAGTTTTCGTTACCCATTGGCGGGTGAGTTTTCATTTCGCCGTGACGTATTAAACGATCTGCGTATTCCTAGCGATTGGGGTCTCGAAATTGGTGTGCTCAGTGAAATGCACCGTAACTATGCTCATAATCGTATTTGTCAGGTGGATATTGCGGATAATTATGATCATAAGCATCAGGATTTATCCTTAGATAATGCTGAGGCTGGCTTATCTAAAATGTCGATCGATATCACTAAGGCTTTCTTTAGAAAACTCGCCACTCAAGGTGAAACCTTTAATACAGAAGCCTTTAGAACCTTAAAAGCCACTTATTACCGTATCGCACTCGATTACGTAGAAACCTATCATAATGATGCGTTGATGAATGGGCTCACTACTGATATTCATACTGAAGAAAAAGCAGTAGAAATGTTCACCCAAAATATTGTCACAGCAGGGCAACGCTTTTTAGATAATCCGATGGAAACGCCGTTCATGCCAACGTGGAGCCGCGTGATTAGCGCAATGCCGGATGTACTCGAACAGCTTAAAGCCGCTGTCGAAGCAGATAACGCCGAGTTCATGTAAGTTATGAGTGTTGGGTTTTCTGGTCTATGGTTTTCACTGCAAAGTCCTTAAACGATTTAGTACTTAGATTAAGTACCTAGATTAAGTACCTAGGTTTAGTACCTAGGTTTAGTGCTTAGATTTAGCGCTTAGATTTAGTTGCTAAAGCCGCTGGCTTCAAGGGCTTGGTAGTGAGTAGAAATGACTCAGGTTAGAAGAAAGACAAATGACAGAATTAGAATGTTTAAAACACAAGCTTACACAGCAACTTGATAGCATCTATAAAGATGTTGAATTAGCGCTTGAAAGCGATGAGATCGCTGATGCTTTAATTGATGCAATGCGTATCGAGCAAGGTGGATTTACCCCGAAACCGTTTAGTAATCATTGGTCAGAACAAGATGTGGTGATGATTACCTACGGTGACAGCATCATGTGTCCGAATCAAAATCCGCTCGCGACCTTATCTGAATTTATGGACACTCATCTTGAGTGCATTAATTCGGTGCATATATTGCCGTTTTTTCCGTTTAGCTCGGACGATGGTTTTGCTGTTATCGATTATTCCAGTGTCAATGATGGCTTAGGGGACTGGTCTGATATTGAGACGATTGCTGCAAAGCGCAGGTTGATGTCTGATTTAGTGATAAACCATTGCTCTAGCCGAAGTGCATGGTTTCAAAACTTCATTAAAGGTGAAGGAGTCGGTCACGATTACTTTTTTACTGCCAATGTCGAAGATGACTTGGCAGAAGTCGTGCGCCCAAGAACCTCTGATTTACTCAAGCCGACACAAACCAGTAAAGGCTTGCAGCATGTGTGGTGTACGTTCAGCCATGACCAAGTCGATTTTGATTTTAGAAACCCACAAGTCTTGTTGGAATTTGTGCGGATTATTCGTCAGTATCTTGATGCTGGAGTGAATATATTTCGCTTAGATGCTGTCGCTTTTTTATGGAAAATCGTTGGCACCAAATCCATTAATTTGCCGCAAACCCATGAGGTGATCCGCCTGCTGCGCACGCTTATCGAGCACGCACAACATGATGCAGTCGTTATCACTGAAACGAATATTCCTAATACTCAAAACTTGACCTATTTTGGTAATGCTAACGAAGCCCACTGTATTTATAATTTCTCTTTGCCGCCGTTACTTATCAATACTTTGATTACAGGTAGTTGTTTGTATTTAAAGCGTTGGCAAATGAGTATGCCACCAGCGCAAGACGGTACCACTTATTTCAATTTTATTGCTTCTCATGACGGTGTTGGTTTACGGCCAGTGGAAGGGATATTGGAAGATGAAGAGATCAAGGTGTTGGTGGACACCATGACCTTATTTGGTGGCAAAATTTCCAGCCGAACCAGCGAAGATGGCCAGAAAAAACCTTATGAAATGAACATAGCGTTAATTGACGCGCTGCAAGGGACGACAAAGGGTAAAGATCAGTTTGGTTTGGCGCGATTTACCTGTGCCCATGCAATTATGTTAGGGCTGGAAGGTATCCCTGGTATTTATATTCACAGTTTACTCGGTACGGGGAATGATTATGAAAAACTCGCTAACACCTCCCATAATCGTTCTATCAATCGTCACCGCTGGGATTGTCAGGCGCTTAATGGTCTATTAGCTGATGAAAATAATGTTCACAGTAAGGTGTTAGCGTCATTAACTAAACTGATCAGCATTCGAACGAATCAAAAAGCATTTAACCCTAATGCGACTCAATTTACCTTGCATTTAGGCTTACAGTTATTTGGTTTTTGGCGTCAAAGCCGCGATCGAAGACAAAGTGTTTTTTGTATCAGTAACATCACCGATCAACCGATGGACTTACCCTTAGCCGAGCTTAATTTAATTGGCACAGAAACCTGGTTTGATTTGATTGATGGTGAAGTGATTAATGACATTACTGCAACGCAATTATTAGAGCCTTACCAAACCGTTTGGATCAGTAATGTGGCGTAATATCAGTTAAATAAATTTTGGATATTTAAACAAAAAACCAGCATGATTGCTGGTTTTTTTATTAGCTTAGTTAGTGAAGTACTCATTTAATTAATACTAAACACTATGGCATTGATGTGTAGACGCTGCTATTTTTCAGCAAGCGTGTACTGCTTCAAAATGTCATCAAGCCCAACAGACGATTGGGTTAAATTGGCTGCAAGTGCTACTGAGCGGTGAGCGGTTTCTCTAATGGTTTCTGCTTGGCCGCGAATATCGTTTAGCTGACCAGCAATATCACGTGATGCCGCGCTTTGTTCTTCTGATGAAGCTGCTATTTGTGAACTCATATCAAACACACTACTAATTGAAGTCACCATACTATCCACATCATGACCTACTGACTCAATTGCACTTCTACCTTGATCTGCTTGAGATACAATATCCGTGGTGATTTGCGATAAGGTATTGGTGTCTTTTTGTAGCCCTTCAATCATGGTTTGAATTTCAACCGTGGCTTGTTGGGTGCGACTTGCCAGGGTTCGCACTTCATCTGCTACCACTGCAAACCCTCGACCTTGTTCACCGGCTCGCGCTGCTTCGATAGCCGCGTTGAGCGCCAGTAAATTTGTTTGCTCTGAAATACTATTAATCGTGGTCACTACAGCACCAATATTGGCTGCCGCTTGAGATAACTCGCCTACCGAGGTTGAAGCTTCTGAGATTCGACTGGTTAGGGTACCAATACGATTAACTGCTTCAGCAATTTGAGCTTGGCTATTACTGGCTTGCGATGCGTTTTCTTGGCTTTGTTCAGACGTGCTGCTGGCATTATGGGATACATCTTCAATAGCGGCTGTCATTTGCGTCATCGCGACGGATACCGTATCTAAAAATTCGTGTTGATACTGAGTGAGTTCTTCACTTTGATTGGCTTGCTGATTAAATTCATTCGCCGCTTCAGACAGCGTTTGCGCATTAGCAGCAATTGCGGTGACCATTTCACTCATATTATCGGCGCTACGATCAATTTCACGGGCGATTAAGCTGAAATCATCAGTACCAAAAAAGTTAAGTCGTTGACTGAGGTCGCCGTCAGCAAGGCGCTTGATGGCAACATACATGTCCCATAATCCGCCACCGAGAGAGGTTGAAGTCCAATAGCACACTAAGTACAGCGGCAGTAAACCGATAAAGGCGAATAAGAGTGAGTTACTGGCGCTTGAGAGGGCATCGGCTTCTTGTTTAGCGACATTAACAGTGATGACTAATGCTTGGTTATTAATCGGGGCACTCACTGTGACATTGTCACCACTGCGGCGCGGTTGCATTAACGAGCCTATAGACGCATTGAGTTGTTGCGCATATTGAGATAGCTCTTGGCCTTCAAGGGATTGAAGTTGAGCGCTTTCGGCCAGTGCATTGGCTCTTGATTGGACTGATTGCTCTGAGGCCGATTTGATGTTTGTGGTGGTATTAAAGTAAGTACTAACGGCCACCGTCGCGGTAATCAGGGTGACTAAAGTGCAAATTACCCAAAATTTACCATTTAAGCTTAACTTGATCAGTATGGCATCGACTTTGCGAAAATTGATTTGTTTCATCTTAAATATTCCTTTACCAAAGCCAAACTTGAGCAGTGACTTCGTCTATTAAACTCACGATAATTTATTCTAGTTGAATCTGAATTATCTATGATTTAGTTAGCAGTATGAGCCCATGTACAGGTTATTAAAGTTCGGCTTTTCGGTAATATATTGTTGAGTCATATATTGTGAATCATGTAACAAGGCATGGTAACGCCAATGATTAACAATTAATTCGAGAGAGATCCCAGTATGCGTGTTTTATGTTTATGGCATAACGCGAATTCAGCTAAATCATCTAGTGAATGCAACTCTCTACAGTCAACTTGTATCGGCTAAATTTAAAAATAGTTTAATCAGTTTACTTGATCATACTCACAAATTAACTGGCTGTTTAATACTGATATCATCGTTGGCGTGCTTAAGATTCAAAGGGGCAATGACAGTCAACTTTTTACTATGTTCAAGTGAGTTAGCATCGAAAGCTTGAATCTGATTTCTCCCAGCCGCTTTAGCAGTGTATAGGGCAATGTCAGCATGCTTAAAAGCTAAGGTGGCATCATCTTGTACTTTCGAAATTCCACCACTCACAGTAAATTGCATCAATTCACTGTGAGCGATCATTTGTTTTAAGCGATTAAGTACAGCCTCCGCTTGTTCAAGAGAAGTATGAGGCATCAAAATGGCAAATTCTTCCCCGCCAATACGCGCAATAATGTCAGTTTCTCGGCATTGCGAAGTTAGAAAACTGGCTAAGTTTTTAAGTGCTACATCACCAACATCGTGACCATATTGGTCATTAATTTTTTTAAAAAAATCAATATCAATAATTCCTAAGCAGGCTTGATAATTACTATAGCGCTTAGTGAATATGTTAAGTTTAGTCAGTTCATCATCAAACTTTCTTCGATTCCATAAACCTGTTAATGGGTCAGACTCACTCTGATTTCTAAGGGTTTCTTCCAACTGCTTTCGCTGAGTAATATCAGTAAACGTAACCACATATTTTTTCACGCTGCCAAAACTATTTCTGAGTACTTGAATGCGTACCATCAAGGCGTATTCACTGCCTGACTTATTGGTTCCCATGACTTCACCTTGCCAATTATCTGTTTGCAAATGACGTTGAATTGCGACCATTTCCGTTTGCGAAAACTTCAGGTTTAACTTAGCCAGTGACTCGCCGATTAATTCATTAGCAGTAAAGCCTGAAACCCTCACAAATACTTGATTTGTTTTGACTAACTTAAAGCGCTTATCGGTAATAATGACACCGGCAATGCCATTAAAGGCAGCTTCCATGAGTTGCTGATTCATTTGATTATTTTCATGGCTGTTATAAATTTTGAAGAGATAGCTGCAAAATCCTAGTAAGAGCAATAGCAGCAAAATAGCCTTAGTTAGTAGGTTTTGTTTTTGTTCGGTGACATACGCAGAACTTGTCGGCGACGAAATAAGAATATATTTCCCTAATGGTGCATAAACGGCACTGAGTCCTAGCTCTGTATAAGAGTAAACCATGCTATCGATGGTTAAACGTCCTTCATCTGAAGACAATATTTGTTGCCATAAAACAGCAAAATCATTGGCAAGATTATGTTGTTCATCCGTGCTAAATAAATGGCCTAAGACTTCAGATGGCTTGTCACTGGCGAGTAAGTTGCCGTTTTCGTCAATGAACCGCGTTATAAAGGTGTCGCTTTGCATTTCTTCAATGGCATTAAGGATGTTATTCACACTGAGGTTGATGACGATATAGCCTTGACGTGCGTTGAGGTGATAAACAGGCATGATGATCCGTAAACTGGTTTGGATTGGCTTCATTAGCTGGCCGTTTTCAGTTTCAATATCAACAGGCCAGGTGCCTATTTCGCCTTGTTTAAGTGCTTGTGCATGCTGAAAATAAGCGCGTTTTGACTTATTTTCTAATTGAGATACAGGAATGCGCTCGATATTGTTTTGCTTATTATTGACCCTGATGAGCTCAATACCTGAAGCATCCAAATAGCGAATTTGTGAGTAAACATTTTCATTTTTAACAATGAAATAAAACATGTTTTCTAGTGCAGTGCGATTTCGGCTGCTTGGCGTTTGGCTGAATAACTCAATCTGTGGGCTGGTGGATATTTTTTTGATGATGTCGTCAACTTCTTCAATCACATCTGATAAGCGTTGAGATGAGAAAGCCAAACGTTGCTTATGACTGTCATTAATTCGAGTCAGCTGATCGGATGTAATCCGTTGATATTGGCTGAATACGTATAAAGATAAACTGATCGCAAAGAACAGCACTGTGCTAAAAATAAGCTTGAATACACGGATATTCTTATTTCGCAGGGTGTTATGCATAGGTCTTTGCTCACTTGTTTGGCTATGAAATTAGGGTTACTAATCTCTTCAGCTGCTACTTTATATGGGCCAAGAAACCGATAGTTACCTTTATGTGCCAAAGCAAGTTTGAGTATCAATGTTTTAAACTGATGGCATTTTACTGAGCAGATAAAATACTAACTAAGGCAATGTTTTTAAATGATTAATAAATTAAATTAAATTGAAATTTAAGCGCTGGAACTATTGCGGAACATGCTTATGCTGGTTAATCTAACTGCAGAACATATTGTTAGTCGAATAGTGAAGGATTGCTATTGAGTCAGTGAAAAGGAGCTTTCAAGGTTTTTCTTCACGCCTTTCTATATCCTCCTGTAACAAACTATTCCTAATATGCCTTCAATAACAATAATTTAATTATTTTTTAAAACAGCATAAAGCGAATGAAAAAGGATTCAACATGAGCGAAGAAACAAGTTTACAAGTCGAAGAAATTAACCAAGATTCTAAAAACCTAGCGCTACTTTGCTGGATTGGCACCATCTTTTTTGGTTTTATCCCTGGTTTAGTTTTATATCTGGTGAAAACTGATGATGAGTTTGTCCGTGAACAAGCAAAAGAGTCATTAAACTTATCGATTACGGTCATTATTGGTTACTTCATTTCAAGCCTGCTATTTATCATTGTCATTGGCATGTTAACTATGTTTGCTGTAGGTATTTTTAATCTAGTATTTTGTATTTTAGGTGCAATTGCAGCCTCTAAAGGTGACAGCATCAAAGTGCCTTATATTTTACGTTTAGTTAAGTAAATCAGAGTAAATTCATAGTGCTTGAACATCAGCATGGTGCCGTTATGCCATGCTGGTTAAGCGCCACACTTAAAAGGAATATTAAGTGGAAACAAATGTTTTTGACCGTAGGCATACCACGGATAATATTATCAGTGGGCCGCTGTATAATTTGGTCATAGGTTTAACCCTTTGTTGGGGTTTTGGCGTGAACTGGTGGATGGTAACGAACATCTCCCCAGAAGCCATTGCTTCAGTTAATTCTTGGGTGTTTTTTATTGGCTATTTTGCTTCATGTTTTCTCGGTATTTACCTGTTTTCATCGTCTGATAAACCGATTGTGAGTTTTATTGGCTACAACTTTGTTGTGGTGCCGTTTGGTTTTATCATCAATTTAGTCGTCAGTCAGTATGATGCGGCTTTAGTGTCTGAAGCGATTAGAATTACTGGCTTGGTCACCATTGGCATGATGTGTTTAGGCACATTGTTTCCCGCTTTTTTCAGTAAAATTGCCGGTGCGCTGACGATTGCACTCTTGCTGGTTATCGTGGTTGAACTGATTGAAATCTATGTATTTGGTATTCATCACGGCATATTAGATTGGATAGTGGTGCTGATTTTTTGTGGTTATATTGGTTATGACTGGGGTCGTGCTAATCAAATACCAAAAACCGTCGATAATGCTATCGACAGTGCTGCAGCGCTCTACATGGATATTATTAACTTGTTCCTGCGGATTTTACGGATTTTAGGTCGAAAATAATTTGCCTGTTACCGATATTCATTAAGGGCTGCAAGGCCCTTTTTTATGGGCTATCGAAAATATAAATGGGTGTTTGCTAAGGATGTGATGGCTCAAAGTGGCGTGTCACAGAATGATATGCAGGAGAATAGTTTGCAGGATAACGAGATGAAATTGATTAAACCTTGTATGCAGTATCAGGCAAGCTATTTGGCTTACATTACTGAACTAGCTGATGAAGAACGTTACCCATTTCCGCTTGATTTTGACTGTGATGATTTTGCGGCAATGCTACAAAAAAATCAGGATTTTGCTGATGGGGTTAATTTGCCTCAAGGCTATGTTGCCAGCGAAACCTATTGGCTAGTCGACGGAGTAGACTTAATCGGTGTAGCCAATTTACGCTTAACCCTTAATGACAACATAAGGCACTGTGGTGGTCATATTGGTATGGGGATCAGACCGAGTTATCGGGGTAAAGGTTTAGGGGCTAAATTGATGGCGCAAACTATCGCATTGGCAAAGGGTAAAGGCATGAATGAACTGCACATTCATTGCCATAAACACAATCAGGCGTCAGCGAAAATGATCATCGCCAATGGCGGCATATTGCACTCAGAAATAGAGATAGTAGCAGACAATGGCAATCAATCTAATAACGCTGTAGCAATAGTACAGCGCTATCGGGTTTGTAAATGAAGCTAAAACTGCTCAAGCTTTATGAGTTACTGACCAATTCACTGACTGCTTGAGTTAACTGTTGTACTAGCGCTGAGTCGGTTATTTCGCCTGTTGCAGCATCAAAGTTCTGATAAAAGCTAGGTACTGACATTGAGCCTTTCACGTCTGCGGCAAAATATGGGGCTGAACCCGTTGCAGCGGCTAAAACACTGCTGGCACCGCCAGGTCCTGGAGAGGTTGCTAGTAGTAAAGTTGGCTTACCTTGGAATACTTTTTGGTCGATACGCGATGTCCAATCAAATAAGTTTTTATATGCAGCGGTGTAAGAACCATTATGTTCGGCAAAAGAAATAACGATAGCGTCAGCTTGACCTATTTTGTCGAAAAAAGCCTTAGCTAGTGCTGGCTGGCCTAGCTCTTTCTCTCTATCTTCACTGAATAATGGAATTTCATAGTCATTAATGTCCAGTAATTCTACTTCGGCGTTATCGACTAATTTGGCTGCTTGGTTAGCGGCGTAATTAGCTAATTGTTTGTTAATTGATTGACGGCTACTGCTTGCTGCGAATGCTAAAATTTTCATGTAATTGCCTTATATGTCTAAGTCAGTTTTTCTATTTGTTCATTAATGGTTTCTGTAAAGGGTTAATGGATATCTAAGCCTTTATATTCAATAAACTCAACCACATTTCTATCAGGGTCTCTGATAAAGAAAGAGGTGCCATTGACATGCTTAATTGGTTCACCACTCAATGGAATGTTTAATTCAGCTAGCCTAGTTATCACCGCTGCTGCGCTCGTCACTTCTAATGCCACATGGGTATAGCCAGTATGTTTAGTCGGAATATCCATTAACACGTTAGTGTCAGTATCTGCGGCGTTCAAAATAAAGTTAATATTGACACCGCTAGGGTGCTCGATAATCGCAACCGGCTCAGGTCCTATTGGGCCGGCAATATAGTTAAATCCGAGTTGTGCATAAAATGCCTTTGATACTTCGAAATCTTTAACTCTTAAGCCGTAATGATTAATGCGTGTTATCTGTTCCATGGGGCTATTCCTTACAGTATCAATTAATTATTCAGTTAAGTGACTAGATGACTAGGAACTCATGAAGCTACTTTACGCAATAAACTGCTTATGATTAAGCCAGCAAAAGGGAAATTATTATTTCCATATGACTCGTAATAACCATTTTAAGTTTTAATTTTGGCTTTATTGGAACTAAAACTATTGCTAAATTGGTTATTCATTAACGCACTAATGGCTGCAGACAATTCGAATTACAGCTCTGTTGCTAGAAAAGGAATGTGAAGTGAAATTGGATACTAAGTTATTTGACGGAATCGTTATTTTCACACAGGTGATTGAATCTGGCAGTTTTTCAGAGGCAGCAGATAAAATGGGCCATTCAACTTCGCATATTAGCAAAGCAGTTACCCGCTTAGAGCAAAGGTTAAAAACCAGATTACTGCACCGTACAACGCGTTCATTAAGTTTAACGCCTGAAGGAAAACTGTTTCATCAACAGTGCCTGCAAATCGTCAGTGATGCTGAGCAGGCCGTGGTCATGCTCGACAGTAGCCAGCAAACGCCTTCGGGCACGTTAAAGTTAAGCTGTCCTGTGACATTTGGACTAAAGCACTTACAACCGATTCTATCGATGTATATGCGCTTATATCCTGAGGTTAAACTAGAGTTGGATTTCAGCGATCGCCATGTGGATTTAGTTCAAGATGGTTATGATTTAGCGATTAGAGCGACACATCAATTGGATGATTCCAGTCTGATTTGTAAGCGTATTAGTCAATTTAATGCCTATACCATTGCGACACCTGCTTACTTAGCTAAGTATGGAATACCGCAAACCCCAGCAGATCTCATTACTCATCAATGCATCTGTTATAGCAATCTAAAACAGCCAAATCGCTGGGTGTTCGAGCATCGAGAAAAAGAGACTGTGACCATTGATGTCCCGCAAGTCATTGGCTGTAATAATGCTGATATGGAGCTGGCAATGGTACTCGACCATCATGGTATATGCCGCTTGCCATCGTTTTATCTTGGCGATGCATTGGCAGAAAATAAACTGACATTACTGTTTGAAGATTACCTTCAACCTGAAATTGATATCTATGCCATCTACCCAAGCCGTAAGCATTTAACCCCCAAAGTTAGAAGTTTTATTGATTTGCTGGTGGAGCAAATGCCGGCTTAAAGCACACGTGCCTAAGCTACTTCAAGATGCACGGTTCTGCCCCAAAACTTGTTAGCAGCTTTAGTTAGCTAATGATTTTATTTGAATAGAATCTAAATCAAAATCTAAATCAAGATCTTAATCAAGGTCTTAATCAAGGTCGTGGCGCTTCGCCCACACCAGACGAAAGGGAAACAACAGCATTTCCCTTTTCGATATCCCTTGCCGCTCCGACGAAATTTAAACAGCAAAATTTCCAACGGAGAATGATCCAGCTTTAAACTTCATTTTG